>CAZQEN010000261.1:0-306 GCA_964591605.1 uncultured Planctomycetales bacterium | reverse complement strand
GGGGCAGCCGGTAGAGCACCCGCCGGGTATCGCCCAGGGAGTATTCCCACCCGCCCTGCCCGTCTGGTTTGCGTTGCGTGAATGACTTGGGTTGATACCGCACCTTCTGGTAGAGCAGCCC
Organism: uncultured Planctomycetales bacterium; assembly: GCA_964591605.1. Taxonomy (GTDB): domain Bacteria; phylum Planctomycetota; class Phycisphaerae; order UBA1845; family PWPN01; genus CAYLLT01. The sequence goes on along the minus strand of CAZQEN010000261.1, from coordinate 185 downwards.
GCCGGCTTCGTCGAGGTAGTCATACACCGCCGCGATCCGCCGTTCGGCCTGCCCGTTGCGTTCAGGGAAGAGGTCGCTCGCCCCCAGCCCCACCGCGCGGCAGACATCGGCGACGGAGCATCCCGCGTGACAGTGCAGCAGCACCCGCCCGCCGTCGCCCGCCGCGATGCTCAAGCTCGGGTTGT
>CAZQEN010000260.1:0-11476 GCA_964591605.1 uncultured Planctomycetales bacterium | reverse complement strand
GGCGGGGCTCTGCGCGACACGCTGCGCCCCATTGCGGAAAGCTCCTCGAACGCGGCGGACATTCGCGAGCAGGCCGCCGGCATGCTCGCCCTGTGCCAGGCGGCCGCGCTGCTGGAGACCGCGGGCTGGCTCGATGCGGAGTCGCCGCTGCAGCACGTGTTGACGCATCCCGGTCTTCCGGCGGGCGTGGTCCGGCGGGGTCGCGAGTGTCAGGCCCTCCTGGAGCGAAGCCGTGCCGCGGCGCGGGAGATTCAGCAGGCACGCACCAGCACGGAGAGCGCTTCCGGACCGCCCGATCAGCGCGACGCACAACTGGCTCGCGTGGCCGAGGCCCTTGGCCGCATCGAGTCTGACACCCTGGCGGCGCCGCTGCGCGAAGAGCTGGCTGCGCTCATCGAGGAGGTCGCCTCCCGCCGCGAGCAACTGGCCGGCGAGCTGCAGGCGCTGGCGGACCGGGCCCGGGCGTGGCTCGACGAGGCCGGCGCCGCCCGGGACGCCCACGACTGGCAGACCCTCGATAAGCTGCTCCGGACCCCGCCCGCGTACCTTCCCAGAGAAGTTCAGGCGGGTTCGGAGCAATTGCGGGCGGCCCTGCGGGCCCACGAGGAAGAAGAGGAAGCCCGCCGGCGCCTGCGCCAGGAGCTGGAGCGGGCGGTCGCCGAGGCGGAGGATCTGCTCGCCCGGGGGCAGCTTCTCGACGCCATGGATATGGTGGGCCGGCTCCAGCGGGTCGGCGTCGAAGAAGATCTCGCCAGCGCGGCCGCCTCCCTGCTCGCCCGCATCGAGAAGGCCGCCGCGGAACGGCAGAAACAGGAAGCGGAGCTCCTCCGCGAACGGGCCCGGCTCGATCAGCTTCTCCAGGAGGCGACCAACGCGTTCCAGGAGGACGAAGGCGGGCGCCTCCAGGAAGCGACGCGCTGGTGCCAGACCGTGCTGGCCAGCGAGAAGGCCACCCCCGCCCAGCACGAATCGGCCGACCTCCTCCAGCAGCAGATCCGCCGCCGGCTCGACGAGCTCGAACAGGCCGCCCTCGGCGAGATCGAGTCGCTCCAGCACGTCGAGTCGCGCCTTTCCGAGGCGCGCGAGCACCTGGCCGTCGGCCGTCCCCTCGAAGCACAGACGCTGGCCGTCGATCTGAGCCAATGCAAGTTTCCCCACATCTGCGAGCAGGCGAAGGCCCTGCTCGAAGAGGTGGATCGCGCCCTCGAGACGCACCGTCAGGAGCTGCGCCAACAGCTCGAAGAGGCCGACCGCCTGTTCGAGGCGGGCGAGTTCGAGCAGGCGATGACCGTCGCCAACCGCGTCTGGGAGGATCGCGCCAGCGACGAGCATCTGCTCAAGCGGGCCCACGCCCGGATGACCGCCGTGGAGGAGGAGCTCGCCCGGCTCGCCGAGGCCCGGACCCGGGCGGAGCGCGATCTGAGCGCCGGGCTGGCCCATCTGGCCCGGGCCGAGATCGCCCAGGCCCGCGAGTGCTTCGACCGGGCCGGCGCGTCCGGACGGCTGCCGTCCGAGCAGCGGGCCCAGCTCGACCTGGTGCTGATCTCGCTGCCCAGCCTCGAGCTGGCCGCCGCGTTTCTGGCCGAAAAGGACTATCCCGGCGCGCTGGAGGCGAGTCTGCAGGTGCAGGCCGACTCCACCTGCGAGCTTACCCGCCAGGCGGCCGGGCAGCTTGCGGAAAAGGCACGGGAGGGCATTGCCTCGTCTCTGGTCCGCGGCATTGAGAAGCATCTGGAGCACCGCGCGGCCCTCGAGGACCAGCGTGACGACCTCGAGCAGGTCTCCCCGGAAGAGAGCCTCGGCGACGCCTCCCCCGCGTGGCTGCGGTCGCGGGTGGGGCAGTTCGAGACGTTCGTCCAGAGCTGCACGCTGGTGGACCGCCCGGCCCGCGAGCCGCAGTTGGCCACGGGCGCCCGGCTGGGCGGCAAGTATGAGATCCAGGAATTCCTCGGCCGCGGCGGCATGGGCGAGGTGTACCGGGCGGTAGACCTCAAGCTCAAGCGCGAGGTGGCCCTCAAGATCGCCCCGCCGCAGGCCAGCAATGCCGAGCTGGCCGCGGCCCTTCAGCACGAGGCCGAGGCCATCGCCTCGCTCAGCCACCCGCACATCGTCCACATCAACAGCTTCGACGTGATCGACGGGCGGCCCTGCTTCGACACCAACTACATCCGCGGCAAGGACCTGGCCGTCCATGCGGGCCGGCAGCCGCTCGCCCCGAAAGACGCGGCGACGGTCCTGATCCCGGTGTGCGACGCCCTGGCCTACGCCCACGGGCGCGGCGTGCTCCATCGCGACATCAAGCCGCAGAACATCTACCTGGGCAGCCAGCCCGGCGAGGGCCCGTGGCTGATCGACTTCGGGCTGGCCCGCATCCGCTCGATCTGCGATCACCGCGAGCTCGAGGGGCTGTGCGGCACTCCCGGCTACGTGGCGCCCGAGGTGATCCGCTCGCTGGGGCGCGACGCCGACCCGCGGTCGGACGTGTTCGCGATGGGCTGCGTGCTCTATGTCCTGCTGAGCGGGCAGGTGCCGTTCCGCACGAGGAGCGGCAAAGGCAAGAAACTGGCCGGACCCTCCAGGACGCTTCTTCAGACCCTCCGCTATCAGGTTGACCCGCTCAGCGCGCTGTCGCCCGCCACGCCCGAGCCGCTCCGCCAGATCTGCCAGCGGGCGATGGCCGCCGACCCGGCCGACCGTTTCCAGTCGGCGCAGGAGATGGCCGACGCGCTGCGGACCTTCGTGCAGGGCCTCCTGCAGGAGGAAGCGCAGGCCGAGCTGCGAAGCGCCCGCGAGCGCTTCGAGAAGCGCCGCCGCGAGACCCCCGCCGAGGTCGAGGATCTCGATGCCGCCGCCGCCCTGGCCGAGCAGGCCGCCCGGCGCCGCATCGAGCCCGTCCAGGCCCAGGCCACCCAGCTCGTCGGCGAGATCACCCGCATCCGGCAGGAAATCGTCGCCGCGATGGACGAGGGTCGCCAGCACATAGAAGCAGCGGCCGAGTCGCTCAATTCCCACCAGTATCGGCCGGCCCTCGATGCCGCGAGGGCGGTCATCGGCAATCCGTACGTGCCCGATCTGCATGCGTCGGCCGAACAGGTCGCGTCGGTGGCCCTCGCGGGCGTCAAGGCCCAGCGTAAGCGCCGCCTCGGCATGATCGGGATCGCCACCGTCGTCGCCCTGTGCATCGGCGGGGGGGTGCTGCTGTGGCCGAGGCTCTTTGGTGGTGGGGGCGGAGGCGGCGGTGGAGGCGGCGGCAAGACGACGGTTGTGACCTATGTCGTCGGCGTCGAGGGACCGGGCTCGCCAGTCAGTGAGAAACAGGCGGTCTCGCTGCGTGTCGCCTGGAAGCAGCCCGCCAGCCCGCCTGCCGGCGTGACTTATCAGTGGTACCGGCTCCAGCAGGGCCAAGGAACACCACTCTCGAAAGAGAATGGCGCGACACTGAACCGGCCGTCGGTGTTGTCCGCTGATCAGGGCGATTACCAGTGCGCGGTGCTGCTCGACGGGAAAGAGATCGCCCGAACAGAGCCCTTCACCTTGAAGGTGACCCTGGCCACGGGGCCGCCGCCGCCTACCCTTGCGCAGGTGGTGGAGTTTCAATGCCAGCCGACGGGCCAGTATCTCTGGCCGCTGACCCAGTTCAACTGCACGGTCAGATTCAACAAGCCGGCGCGGCTGGAGCCCGATGCAATTCGGGTCGTGAACGCGACTCTGGGCCGGATCAATCCGGGCGTGTCGCAGACGCACACCGTGGCCGTGACGCCGACAGCGAAAGACGGGCAGCAGGTCGTCGTTCAGCTCGCGGAGGGCAGCCCGACCATGCCCATCCAGGCGGGTGTGACGCGCCAGTTCACGTACGCCGTCCCGGCCGCTCCCACCATCGAGCCGACGGCCGTCGGCAACACCGCGACGAAGGCGGAAGGCGGCTTCGTGGCGGCCAAACTGCCGGTCGTGATCGATCTGGGCGCAGCGGCGGCCGCCGCGGTGCCGAGCGGGATTCAGGTGGATCCGTCCGAGGCGCTGACCGCCCACGAGCAGGGGAGATTGACCCTCAACCATCCGACTCGGGAAACGATCACCGTCACGGTCAAAGCGGGCGCACTGAAGTCGGAAGGCGGACGCCCCAACGAGCAAACGCGGTTCGTGGTGAGGATCCCGCCGGAGTTGCGTAAGCCGCCGGAGCCGCCGCCTCCGGCACTCGCTCAGGTGGTGGCGTTCACGTGTGAGCCGGCGGGCGGAAACATCTGGCCGCCCAACTCGATCCAGTGCACCGTTGAGTTCGACAAGCCGACGGCCCTGGACGCGGCCGCGGTTCAGTTGGGCAACTGCCAGCTCGGCGCTCCGCTCGCAGCGGCGGCTGCGCAGAAGCATACGTTCACGCTGACCCCGAGCGGCAAGGACGGCGACAAAGTGACCGTGCAGCTTGCCGCACCCGCCGGCAAGTGGGTTCTGTCGCCCAATCTCACGACCAAGAGCTTCACGTATACCATTCCGGCCGCGCCGACCATCGAGCCGACGGCCGTCGGCAACACCGCGACGAAGGCGGAAGGCGGCTTCGTGGCGGCCAAACTGCCGGTCGTGATCGATCTGGGCGCAGCGGCGGCCGCCGCGGTGCCGAGCGGGATTCAGGTGGATCCGTCCGAGGCGCTGACCGCCCACGAGCAGGGGAGATTGACCCTCAACCATCCGACTCGGGAAACGATCACCGTCACGGTCAAAGCGGGCGCACTGAAGTCGGAAGGCGGACGCCCCAACGAGCAAACGCGGTTCGTGGTGAGGATCCCGCCGGAGTTGCGTAAGCCGCCGGAGCCGCCGCCTCCGGCACTCGCTCAGGTGGTGGCGTTCACGTGTGAGCCGGCGGGCGGAAACATCTGGCCGCCCAACTCGATCCAGTGCACCGTTGAGTTCGACAAGCCGACGGCCCTGGACGCGGCCGCGGTTCAGTTGGGCAACTGCCAGCTCGGCGCTCCGCTCGCAGCGGCGGCTGCGCAGAAGCATACGTTCACGCTGACCCCGAGCGGCAAGGACGGCGACAAAGTGACCGTGCAGCTTGCCGCACCCGCCGGCAAGTGGGTTCTGTCGCCCAATCTCACGACCAAGAGCTTCACGTATACCATTCCGGCCGCGCCGACGGTGGAACCGTCGGCACTCGAGTCGACGGCGACGAAGGATGCGTCGGGCAACTTTGTGGCCGCGAAGCTGCCGGTGCTGATCGACCTGGGCCCGGCCGCCGCCGGCTCCCTGCCGGGTGCGATCACGGTCGATCCGGCCGATGCACTGAAAGCCACCGACCAGAGCCGCCTGACGCTCAACCATCCAACTCGGGACACACTCACCGTCACGGTCAAAGCGGGTGCACTGAAGTCTGCAGGCGGACGCCCCAACGGGCAAACGCAGTTCGTGGTGAGGATCCCGTCGGAACTGCGTAAGCCGGCGGAGTCGCCGGCGCTGGTGAAGTGGCTGACCCCGCGCCGCCAGGTGGAGGCGCAGCAGCTCGCCAGCTTGCCGGCACGCCCGTCGGCCGCTCAGGCGTCCGCGCTGCTGGCGGCCATCGGCGGCTGCAAGTGGCAGGCGACGGTGTCGACCACCATCGAAAACGCGACGACGCGGCTGCGTGATCCGATGGTCGGACTCAGTTCCCGCGGGCGGGCGATTCAGCCGGTGATCTTCGCGGAGTACCTCTGGGCCGACAACGTGCACGTCCTGTGCTGGAGCAGTATCGATGCTTCGCAGCCCGAATACGTCAATCTCGGCCCGGCCAGCGCCGTTCTGGCCGAACTCAAGGGCGGCGGCGCCAACCGCGGTGAGCGACTCCTGAAACCCGTCATCGACCGGCTCAAACAGGCCAGCCGGCTGGTGGACGCCTCCAATCCCAGCCTTGGTATTGCCCTGGGCCTCGATGGTCCGCTGTGGTTCGCCCATATTGAGGATCTGCCGTTCGGGTCGTTCACGCCGTCGCTGCAACTGCTCAAGAGCCGCGAGGACCCGGGGGGTAACGCTCGCATCGAGAAGGAGTCATGGACGGGCTCGATCACGCGACTCCGCGACCTGTGCCCCAAGAAGACCCTCGAAGGAAGCTGGCACACCGCGATCTGGACGATGGTGAGCCTGACGCCCTCGCCATCGGCGTCGCCTGACGTGAACGCGCTGTGCGGGCCGGGCGTGCAACCGTTCTTCACCCAGCCGCAGTCGCTCACTGTTTCGCGTGTGCCGTTGGCGAAGGCCGTCCTGCTCGCGCCGGCGAACCAGAGCCCCAGCCGCATCGTGGGCGCGCTCAACGAGGCCGCCGAAGATGCCGGCTTCGCCGGCCCGCGCGTGACCGATCCCGCCCAGCTCATCGCCGTCATTGCCGATCCGGTGCGATAGCCCCTCGCCGTCACGTCGGGGGGGCGTGACACCCTGTCGGGCGGCGGAACCGTCCGCTGTGGTGTCCGCCTGCGGCGGATCTTGGCTGCCCGTGCAGGCGAGACGCCTGCACCACAATCTCGCCGGCACGTCGGGGGTGCGTGACACTCCGGTCGGGCGGCGGAACCGTCCGCTGTGGTGTCCGCCTGCGGCGGATCTTGGCTGCCCGTGCAGGCGAGACGCCTGCACCACAATCTCGCCGGCACGTCGGGGGGGCGTGACACCCTGTCGGGCGGCGGAACCGTCCGTTGTGGTGTCCGCTGCGGCGGATCTTGGCTGCCCGTGCAGGCGAGACGCCTGCACCACAATCGCTTTCGGCCCGCCGATCGTGTCGCGGACCCGCACGTCGGCGCGGGGCGGCGCCGGCGTTGAATTCACCGCCGAAGACCGCGATACTGCCGGGCTCCTGCGCGGCGCGGCGGGGGACCAGTGCAGTTCCCGCCGGGCGTTCATGTCGTGGAACGTGCTCCGCGCACCCTCGTTTGTCCGAAGGAGACTCTGATGCCCGCCACCAGGTCATGGGTTCGTGTGGTCTGCCTCGCTGCACTGCTGGCCCCCGCGCTAAGCGCGCAGGAGCAACAAGCTCCAGAAGGAGAAACACGGCAGCAGCGGCTGCTTCGGCGCTTCGACCGGAACGGCGACGGCCAGATCGACGAGCAGGAGCGGCAGGCCATCCGCCAGCAGCTTGAGGCCCGTCAGGCGAGTCGCCGAGCCGCGACGCAGCCCTCCAGGGGCGGCGTTCCCCCCGGCGTCCAGCGCCGTGCTGACATCGAGTACGCCCGCGTCGGCGACCAGTCCCTGCTGCTCGACATCTACAAGCCCGAGGAAACCACCGGGCCGCTGCCGGTCATCCTGTGGATTCACGGCGGCGCCTGGGTCTCCGGGAACAAGAACAACTGCCCGATCGCGTCGTTCGCGGCGAAGGGTTATGCGGTGGTCAGCATCAACTACCGCCTGTCGGGCACGGCGCAGTTCCCGGCCCAGATCCACGACTGCAAGGCGGCCGTGCGCTGGGTGCGGGCTCATGCGGGCGAGCATGGCTTCGACCCCGGCCGCGTCGGCGCCTGCGGCGGATCGGCCGGCGGACACCTGGTCGCGCTGCTGGGCACGTCGGGCGATGTCAAGGAACTCGAAGGCGACGTGGGTGGAAACCTGCAGTACTCGAGCCGGGTGCGGGCGGTGGCCGACTTCTGCGGCCCGGCGGACTTCATCCGCGAGGACTACGTGCGGCCGGAGCCCACCACGCAGCCGGCGATCGTCGAGAGGGCGCTGGCCCAGTTGCTGGGCGGCCCGTGGGAGCAGAAGCGTGAGGCCGCCCGGATGGCCAGCCCGGTGTCCTTCATCTCGAAGGACGATCCGCCGTTCCTGATCGTCCACGGCGACGCGGACCCCACCGTCCCGTTCAAACACAGCCAGCGGCTGCACGACCTCCTGAAGGAGGCGCGCCTGGACGTGACGCTGCACGTGGTCAAGGGGGGCGGGCACGGGGTCGGCGGCTATCCGGGCGTTCTGGAGGCGACGGCGGCCTTCTTCGACAAGCATCTCAAGCAGGCGGCCGGGCCGGCGCGCCGCCCATCAGAGGCGTCGGGCAGGAGCCAGGCGCCCGCCTCCGCACCCGCCGAGGAGGGCGATCTGAGCGATGCCCGCCGCATGCTCTACAGGCAGGTGGGCGACGTGAAGCTGAACCTGTACTTCTTCATGCCCCCCGACTGGAAGGCGAGGGACCGGCGGCCGGCGATCGTGTTCTTCTTCGGCGGCGGCTGGCTGGGCGGATCGCCCGGCCAGTTCGTGCCGCAGTGCCGGTACCTGGCCTCGCGGGGCATGGTCGCGGCCACCGCCGATTACCGCGTGTACACGCGGCACCGGGCGATGATCGCCGACTGCACGGCCGATGCCCAGTCGGCCATCCGCTGGGTGCGGGCCCACGCGATTGAACTGGGCATCGACCCCGATCGGATCGCCGCCTCCGGCGGGTCGGCCGGGGGGCACCTGGCGGCCGCCACCGCCACCCTCCAGGACTTCACGGGCGGGAAAGACGCCGCGGTCAGCTTCCGCCCGAATGCCCTGGTGCTGTTCAACCCGGCGCTCGACCTGACGCCCGACCAAGAGCAGGCGGCGCACGCCGGAGAGCGGATGCGCGGGATCCGCGCCCGCATGGGCGCCAAGCCCGAAGAGCTTTCACCGGCCGACCACATCCGCGCGGGTCTGCCGCCCACGATCATCTTCCACGGCGAGCAGGACGAGCTCATCCCCATCGCGAAGATCCGCGATTTCGCCCGTGTCATGAAAGAAGCGGGGAACCGCTGCGAGGTCGCCGCCTTTGATGGCCAGGGCCATGGCTTCTTCAATCTATCAAGAAGCAATGGAAAGTATTTTCGGGAAACCCTGACCCTGGCCGACCGCTTTCTGGCCTCGCTGGGCTACGTCAAAGGCGAGCCCGCGGTGGCCCACGGCGCCGACTGATCACTCCCCGACCCGCCACTCCAGGATACCGGCTGAATACTCCGGTTGGAACTCAGCGAACAGCCGGATGCGGTTGGTCGTCACCGGCTCGAAGGTCACCCGGTTGAACTTGTCCTTCGCTGCGCCGTAATCGCCGGTGGCCTTCACGTCCTTCCAGCGCTTGCCCTCGGCGTACAGGAGCCGCCAGCGCAGGGGCGTGCGGCAGCCGCCGATGCCTGAATCGTCGAACCAGAAGACCTCGCTCCAGGAGAGCCTGCGGTACTCGTGGAAGCGGTACTCCACCCACTGGCCGCTCCCGCGGTTTTCCCACCAGGTGAAGCGCGGCACGCGGGTGTCGTTCGAAGCCGTCGGCACGATCCCGTCGCTCAGCGCGGCGAGCGTGTCGCTGGGACCCGTGACTGACGCGCTCACGTCCACGCCCGACGGAGCAGCGGGGGCCGCCGGCGGCACGCCCTCGCCGATCATCGGGAATGCCGAGACGCGCAGGCGGGCGCAGCCCATCGGAATGAGCGTGACCGCCTCCTCCGGCTCGTCGGACGAGACCGGGCTCTGCTGGATCTCACCGATCAGGCCGTTGGGTTCGAGCTTCCAATCCGGCAGGCGCTTGCCCCTGCCCTTGAGGGCCAGCGGCGCGGCGTCGGGGGTGAACGGCTGCGGGCCTACCGGTTCGCCGCTGCGCACCAGCTCAAACGACGCCGACGGTTTCTTCGTGTCGACGATCAGCCCGTAATTCCACGGCGTCGTCGGAAACACCTCGAAACCCGGCCAGCTCCGACCGGTGTCGTATTTCGCCCAGCGCTCACCGATCTTGAGCGAGTAACTCAGCGGGCCGCGGTGGATCGAGACGGTGTTGCGGTTCTTCGCCCACACCGTGGCCGTAATCTGCATGGGCAGCTCGATCTCGACAAGGTCGCCGTCGCGCCATTCCTGCGTGATGGTTACCCACTGGAGCGGTTTGGCCGTTACCTTCTGCCTGGCCCCGTTCACGGTCACCGCGAAGCCCTCGCACCAGCGCGGCACGCGCAGAGCGAGCGGGAAATGGACGGGTTTGGCGGTCGCGAGCGTCAGTTCGACGCGCTCGCCGAACGGGTACTCCGTCTTCTCCGACACGGTCACCTCGGTCCCGTCGGCACCGACTTTGGCCTTCACGCTCGAGGGGGCATACATCGCCGCCGCCAGGCCGTTTCCGGCGGTCGCGAGCCAGAGGTGCTCGCTGTAGTACGGCCAGCCGTGCGAGATGTTGTGCTGGCAGCAGCGGTATTGCTCGTAGGGCGTGTAGCTGAACATGTCGCCGCCGTTCTGGATGAGCGGCGACTTGCTGGCCCGGTCGAGCTGCACCTGGTTGGGCGCGGTGAGATAGTGCAGGCCCTTGTAGTCGGGCGTCATCGCGCACGGCAGCGAATTGAACGCCACCTCCTCGCAGTGGTCCGCCCACATCCCGTCGCCCGTCGCCTTGAGCAGGTACTCAAAGCTGTACATGAACTCGATGATCGAGCAGCTCTCGGCTCCCTGGCGCGGGCCCGTGAACCCCGGGCGGGCGTTTTCGTCGGCCCCGAACATCCCGCCGGGCACCTGGCCGTACATGTCCATCGCGGTCTGATAGCGGTTCTCGCTGGATTGCAGGTAGCGCACGTCGCCGGCCTGCTGCCAGAACTGCCCGGGCTCACGGAAGGCCTGCGTGATGTTCACACCGTGCCAGGTGGGAAATCCCTGCGTCCACTGGGCGGTCATCTCGTGGCAGACGCGGGCCAGGTCGAGCAGCCACTTGCCGCCCGTGCGGTTGTAGAGCCAGTAGATGCTGTCGAGGTTGTCCCCGCCGCGGATCTTCTGCCAGCTCCCGGGCAGGAATTTCTCGAGCGGGACGGTGGTCTGCCATTTGAAATACTTCGTCATGAACTGGATGACGCGGAAGTCGCCGGTCTTCTCGTGATACGTCCGCAGGGCGTAGAGCATGACCATATTGGGCCACAGGTCGCTGTTCTCGCGGTTGGCCTCGGCGCCGAAGTAGCCGTCGGGCCGCTGGCTGGCGAGCACGGCCTCGACCCACTTTTTCGCCTCGCTGATGATGCGCTCGTCCTCGAGGACATAGCCCAGGTCGATGAAGCCCTTGAGCCAGTAGGGCAGTTCCTCCCAGCCGTTCTTGCCCTGCCCGTGCGGGTCGACCCAGGCGCTGGTTTTGAACTCGCACCACGGGCTGATCTCGGTGAGGTGCCCGATCATCCCGTCGGCCAGCAGCTCGAGCTGCCCGCGCAGCCACCCCTCCGGCCGGACCGCCCCGATCGGGAGCTTGAAGAGCGGGCTGGGCATGAGCGGCTCGCGGTTGCCGATGTAGTGCTTGTTGCCGGCCTCGACGGGAAACACGTCGATCGCGTTGACCAGCGGTTTGGCCCGCTCGTCCGCGGCCAGGACGACCGCGGGAATCACCGACCCGATCAGGGCACACAAGGCGTTGGCTCTCATTGGGGATCTCCAGGTTCACACGTCACAGCAGCCACTCCACGACCGGCCCGTAAGAGAAGCCAATGCCCGACGGGTGTCAAGGCGGGGGGGTGATGTGAGATGTGAGACGTGAGACGTGAGATGTTGACGTTGAGGACGGCTGGAAAGTCGG
>CAZQEN010000259.1:0-11494 GCA_964591605.1 uncultured Planctomycetales bacterium | reverse complement strand
CGCCGCGACCGGCGTCTGCGGATCGGGGTAGTGAAGCTGATACAGATCGATGGTCTCGATCCGCAGTCGCCGCAGGCTGGCCTCGCACTCGCGCCGGATCGACTCGGGCCGGAGATTCCGCTCGAACTTGCCGCCCCGCTCGCGCCAGAGCAGGCCGCACTTGGTCGCCACAACCACCTTGTCGCGCAGACCGGCGATCGCCCTTCCGATGATTTCCTCACTGTGCCCATAGCCGTACGCCGGGGCCGTGTCGATGAAGTTGATGCCGAGTTCGATGCCCTCGCGGATCGCCGCGATGGTCTCGTTGTCGTCGACGGGCCCCCACTGCTGCAGATGGCCGCCCACCGCCCAGCCGCCGATGCCGACGACGGAGACTTCGAATCCGGATTTGCCCAGTTTACGGTACTGCATGTGATGGCCATCCCCTCAACCCGAAGCGCCCGAATGCAGGTGCAATCCGGAGGGATCGATGCGCGCCGACATTCTAGTGTTGTCGGCAGACGCTCACAAGACAAACACGCGAAAAACGTGTGAGACGCTGGAAATCCACAGGCCCGCCGCACCGCCGCGTACCGCGCATACCCTCCGCATCCACCAGCCCTCCTCCGCGGGCAGCGGCCGCCGCTTGTGGTGCAGGCGTCCCGCCTGCACGGGTCTCACCCGTTCGCCGCGGCGGAATCGCGCCATGCGGCGAGCACCGTCATGTTGGTCGCGATTCCCGGAGAAACGCCCGCGCCGGCGCCGCCCAGTCCCAGAGGTGTTTTGACCCGCTTGTTCGCCGATGATAGGTTTGCATCATGAGCCTGCTTCTCTTGGTCGTTGCGCCGCTGGTCATCGGAGTGTTCCTTGCGTACCGGGGCGCACGCGGTGTCCCCTCGCTGAGCGATCCGAAGTGCGCGCGCTGCGGCTATGACCTGCGGTGGATCGATCCCAACGTCAACACCGTCTGCCCGGAGTGCGGTTCCGATCTGAAGGCCCGCCGCGCGATCCGATTTGCCGATTATGAGCGCCGCCCGCGCCTGATCGTGGTCGGCGGTTGCCTGATCGTGCTGGCGATCGTCGCGCCGATGCTCCTGCGCCAGATGGTGCTCCTGCGGACACGGGGCCAGGGCCCGCAGGGAGCGGCGGCGCTCTCGAACACCGCCCTGATTGCCCGCCTGCCCTCGACGATCGCCCAGCCGTGGGACTGGCAGGAGCTCCGGCAGCGCCTCAGTAGCGGGGAGTTGACGAAGTCCGAAACCAGCGCCGTGATCGAGGCCCTCATTATGCACTTCAAGACCAAGCCCGGCGGCTGGAATCAGCCGCTCCACTGGTCGGGCGAGTTCATCGCGGCTGCCGACCGGGCGAAGGCCATCCCGCCCGAGCAATTCTCGCGTCTGGCCGTGGCCTGCTTCGGCGCCCAGCCCGACATCGAGATGCGAACCCGTTGCCGGGAGGGCCAGCCGCTCCGATTCGAGGCGCGATACGGAAGTCCCTGGCCCCTGGCAGGCTGCAAGCTGGTCTGGGCCCTCAAGCGCGTCACCGTCAACGGGCAGCCGGTGGCTGTCTACAGCGGATACTCCGAACTCCAGTCCCTGACACCCGAGCAACTCAGCCAGTCGGGCTCGTCTCGGCTCCACGGGCAGATCCGCCCGGCCGCGGCCGCCGGGCCGCACAAACTGGCTTTCGAGTTCGACATGGGTCTGGTGCCCGAGTCCGCGCCCTTCCGAACCGAAAGCGGTGTGCCCGGCCAGGCCGACCGATGGCCCAAGCCCCGCTGCACCTGGAGCAAGACCGTCGAAATCCCCGTCGAACTCATCGGAGACGGCTCGCCGATCGTCGCACTGGTGACCGACCCGAAGCTCGATCCCGTCGCCGGGGGGCAGCTCTCGGCCAGCGCGACGCTCTACGCGTATTCCAACACGGAATCGACGCTCAAGCTGATGTTTCAGACCCGCGGGCTTTCGCTGCCCATCGTCTCGAAGCTCACCATCAGCGCGGGAGACGTGATCACTGCCAATCGGGACGTGTCTCTGGATCCCGGCATTCAGGGCCACTCGTATCAGTTCCGAATCCCCTATCTGCCACGCGGTATTCAGGTCATCGACCTGGTCCTGACGCCGTCGCCGGCGTCCGCAGAACAGAACACGGTGACCGATCGGATCTGGGGCAAGGAGATCATCCTCAAGGCCGTCCCCCTACAGCGCGAAGATCTCGACGAAGCCAAACCCCCTTCTGCCCCCCCGCCTTGACCGCGCCGGGAGAAGTAGCCGTCAGAAGACAGAAAAGGCGCAAGCAACAGGATTCCCTGGTCGCCTCATCGGACTTCGTAGACGCCGAACCACCGCTGGCTTGCACTGGCCGAGCCGGCCACGCGAAGCCGGGCGGGCCGGCCAGGGGTCAGCAGGGAGGCCGGCAGCGTCAGTTCCATCTCGCCGGAACTGTCCACGCCCTCTACGTGCTTCACCGTGTACGTGAGCGAGACGGCACCGTCCGAGCTGCGCCAGGTGGTGGTTTCCAGGGCGACGGCGAAATCCAGCAACGGCCGGTCGCCCAGGAAGAGCGTGAACCGGCCGGCCGGCTCGCTTATGTAGCCTGTCCCGGCCACCCAGTGCAGCGTGTGCGGCCGATCAGGCGCCAGGTCCCGGGGCACCTCGGCTGTTTCCCACGCCAGCTCGCTCGAACCGTCCGTCTGGCGGGCCAGGCACATGGTATAGGAGCCCAGGAACGAGCCGTACGGCCGGCACTCGGCCGCGCGGAGCGTCCGGCTCCAGCCGTTCAGACGCTCACGCAGCGCGATCGCATCCGCCCAGGTTTTGCCCGGTTTGCGGGGATCGAACACGCCGCGGGGCTGAAACTCATCCGAGCGGGCATACCGGATGAGCTGGTCGAGCAGCCAGGCCGCCTCCGGATGGTCCGACAGGAGTTCGAGGCCCGAGGCCAGCAGCCTGCCCTTGCCCGCCCGGGCCTGGAACACGTGCAGCAGATACCCCGCGCTTCCGCGGCCGACCATGAGTGGCTCCACCTCGCGCAGTGCTTCATCGGCGGCGCTCACCGTGCCGCCGATGAGGCGGAACCAGAGCTCGCTGAGATACCCCTCGTGCGGGAACGCCCCGAAGGCCGGATGCCGGGCAATGGCCGTGCCCGCCTGCGCCCTGATGGCCCACCAGCCCATCTCCACCCCGGGCGACGGACCGGGCAGCCGCACCAGGAGGACTGTGACACCGTCGTCGAGCGCCTTCACCACCACGTCGTCGAGCCGGTCGGCCAGCAGCAATGCCGACCGCCTGGCACCGGGATCACCACTTTCCCTCAGCCCCGGATACCGCCGCTCGAGCGCGGCATGGATGCCCGGCGTCGCGGACATGCCCTTGCCCGCGTCCGACGCGGCCGGGCGCGGCGGGAACACCCAGAACTGCCAGGAGTTCCGCACCGACTTACCAGCGAGCTCGGCCTTCAACGTCAGCATGGCCGACTCACGGAGGGTCGGGGCGTCGAGCTCCGTGTGGCCGACAGCCTTCACATCGCCCGTCTGCGCCTCCACGCCCGGCACTTCGCCGGAAGCGAGCGTGTGCCGCTCCTGCTGGAGGCTCCAGGTCAGGCGCCCGCCGCGGACGGCGTCGGCTCCGTACGCCGAGAGCCACCATTCGATGCGCAGCCGCTGGCCGGACGTGAGGATGCGCTCCGGAGGGGTGAAGCGCGCCAGAATCGCGGTGGGGCCGTTGAACTGGCGGAAGAACGCGGCGCTGCTGGCTTTCGGCTCCCAGAACTGGTTGAAGAGCCCCTGGGCCGAGGGCGAGCCCACGTCCACGATCGTCCAGTAGATGTACCCGTCGCACGCCGGCTCGAGCCGGGCCTGCTCCAGACCGCGCTTCTGGTACACCCTCTGAAGCTGATTGCCAGCTTCGAGCGTCTCCTCGCCCCACTCCCACGACAGCCCCGCCTCCGCCAGCGACTTGCGGAAGTCCTCCGGCGTGACCGGCGGGCGGACCGCCCCGGTGTACTTGCCGGCCAGGCGCGGGTCCTCGTGGGTGGCCAGGTTCAGGTACTCGTGTGCGGTGAACGGCCACGATGCGTCCTGCGCGCCCGGCGCCCAGGGGACGGCCGGCCCCTGGCGAAAGTCGGAGTTGTCGCGGCGGTTCTCGCCGCCGTCCTGGTGAAGCGCCAGGCGCGTGGGATCCAGCAGTTTCGCCAGTTGGTACACCTCGCGATCGATCGGCGAGCCGAGGTGGCCTTCGTTGCCCGTGCAGTACGTCGCGAGCGACACGTGGCGGCGGTAGTGCCGGTAAAGCTCCTCCAGGTCTTCTTGGGGCTTGAAATGCCCCGGCGCGGCGGCCGACGGCTGGCTTCCGTAATACGGCAGCTCCGGCTGGATCATGATGCCCACTTCATCCGCCGCCTCGTAGTACTCGGGCACCTCGCAATGCGTGTGATGGCGGACGTATGTGAAACCATAAGACCTGGCGAGCTCGAGGTGCCGCCGGTGCACCTCGCGCGAGGCGGGCGAGCAGAGCGTGAGCGGGTAGATGTGGTCGTCGCCGAAGCCGCGGATGAAGTGCCTGCGGTTGTTGAGGTAGAATTCACCTCCG
Organism: uncultured Planctomycetales bacterium; assembly: GCA_964591605.1. Lineage (GTDB taxonomy): Bacteria > Planctomycetota > Phycisphaerae > UBA1845 > PWPN01 > CAYLLT01. The sequence continues at coordinate 6,926 of CAZQEN010000259.1, read as the reverse complement.
CGAACCTCCCACTTGCGGACGCCGAACCGCTCGACCCAGCCGTCGATCGCGCGCCCGTCCACCTGGAGCGTGATGTCGGCCCGATACAGGTTGGGCTCCTCGGGCGACCACGCCCGCAGCGGCTCCAGCGGCACCGGTACCGCGGCCTCGACGGTGCCGCCCCCTCTCAAGCGCGCCCGGACGCTCGCGCGTCCGGCCGGTGTGCCGTCCAGCGCGGCCACCGTCACCTGCACGTCGGCCTGCTCCGCAGTGGGCGAGGCCGCCGGTTCACTCGCCCCTCCGGCCGGATCAACCGAGCGGATGGTGACGTGCACGGTCGCCTTGCCCCCATCGAGATCACCGTCCACCCAGGCGTCATCGATGAGCTGCCGCGGCGTGGCCTCCAGTTCGACGCTGCGATAGAGGCCCCCGAAGCGGTGAATCCAGCCCATCAGCCCCTTGCGGCTGGGCACGTCGTTGCGCACCTTCACCGCGATCACCACCCGCTCGCCCGGCCGGACCAGGTCAGTGATGTTGTACTTGTACGTGCCGCAGTAGCAGGCGTTGTGCGCGACCGGCGTCCCATTCACCCAGAACCACCCCTGGGCGTGAACGCCGCCGACCTTCAGCCATACCTGCCGGCCGCCCCAGTCTTTCGGCAGCGTCAGTTCCTTGCGGTACCATCCAGTTCCCACGTATGAGCCCCGCAGCGGGCGGATGCTGCGTTCGGGCGTGACGCTCGTGCTGTCGCCCGGGCCGCCCACGCCCTGCGCTTCCCAGCAGCCCGGCACGCGAAGTGTGATCCTCTCGGGCAGCGTCGATTCCGGACTGAACCACTTCTCCCGCTCCCCGACGCCCTTCGGATCAACGGCGAAGTCCCAGTCCCCGTCCAGACTCAGCGTCGCGCGAAGCTCCGAACGCAGCGCCGGATTCACCACCGCCGGAGCGGCCTCGTGCTCCTCCCCGCGACCCACACTCGAAACCGTCAGGATCAGACAGTTCGCCATCAGCCATCCGAAGGCAGGGCGTCGCACCGTGTCAGGCTTGTCGTTCTTCACTTGTGTTTGCATGGTGCACCGCTTCATTAGGAGTCGCGTTGCCCCGAGACAGCCAAGCGCCGGGTCAGTCGAGGCACTTTGGCAAGGCTACGCGTGAATGGCCCGGCCGTCGACGGCCAGGGCGGCTTCTTTGATTGTCTCGGCCAGCGTAGGGTGGGCGTGACTGGATCGGGCGAGGTCTTCGCTGCTGGCGCCGAATTCAATCGCGACGGCGGCCTCGGCGATCAGGTCGCCAGCCCGCGGGCCGAGGATGTGGACGCCCAGCACGCGGTCGGAGTGAAAAGAGCCCTGGCTCCAGCCACCACGATCAGAATTCGAATAAAAACTGCATAGTGTTAAATCATTTCAACAGAAGGGCTTAGGGACAGAATAACCCGCAAGGCCGCGCATGGCAGGAAAAATCGTTTGACCTTCCGATAATCCTAGTGTAGATTAGATCTTAAGCTGAGCGAGTGAAGGCCCGGCACGGGCCTCTGGCTGGTCCTCAACTCCTCAACTCCTCAACTCCTCAACTCCTCAACTCCTCAACTCCTCAACTCCAATCAGGCGCCAGGGGTGCAAGGGTCATCCTCTGCGCGTGCGGGAGGCGGCAACGATGATGGTGCAACGACGGCAGATCGCACAACTGGGGTGGGTGGCGCCTTTCCTGGGCATCAGTTTTTCTGTTCAAGCGGCAGACCTGACCGGCGAGGAGATCGCACGATACCGGGAGCTGGAGGACAAGCCGTTGTTTGCTCTCTCTAACATCGAGTTTGCAGATTACCTCGATCTGCGCCGCCGGCTTTTGAGCGGCGAAAGCGGCGAACCATCGCCATCAGAGAACGCTGGATTCTTTGCCGTGCGTTCCACCGGCACGCCTTTTCGGCTCAATGCGCTGCGTTTCTCGCTCAGTGAGGCCGATTGTGTGGTCGTCGTGGAACGGGCGCTGGCCATGGGCCTGGCCCAGGATTGGCGTTCCTACTACCTGATCTCCGAACGGCTCCGGCATAAGGACGGCGTCGTCGGTTACCGGAACCGGAACTTTCATACCCTGGGTGACTGGCTGCCCGCGAACAAGTGGCTCCTCAATGACGTCACCGGCGACCTTGGTCCGGTCGGGGCGCCTGTCGCCCGAGCCTTTACGCATGTCGTTCGCCCCAAGGTGTTTGAAGAGTTCCCGGCGGCCCCAGGCAGCGCGTACGTTCGAACGGTGTACAAGGGCTCCGACTATCGCAGCCCCGATGCACAGGTCGTACACGACGTTTACGTCCCGGGCGACCGTGTTCCCGAGATCCTGCGTGACCTCCAGACCGGGGACGTGGTGCTTGTCCTTCGAGATTCGGCAGGCGGCCACCTGGGCTGTGACCATCTGGGTCTGATTGTGCGGGAGGGTGATCGAGTGTACATGGCCCACGCCGCCCCGCCCAGAACCCAGCGCATGGAGTTGTCCGGCTTCTTGAAGCATTTCCCCTGGGTCCGGGGCTTCAAGTTTCTTCGGCTTCGCGCTGACGCCACGGCGCTCGTTGCGGCCGAGTGCGAGAAGATGGCGAATCTGACCGTTCCAACACCGTCGGAACAGGATCGTAGATCGAACGCTCTTCTCGCCCAGAGAGCCAGGGGAAGTGATGCTTCCAAGTGATGGCAGTGAGCCTGTGTACGCCCATGACGGAACAGCAATGACGATGCTTACACCGGAGGAACCGCCACATGCAGGGCACGACTTTGCCTTTAGAATCAGGCCGAGTGCCGCAGGGCGCTCATAGAGACTGCCGGCGTCGCCTCTGGACACACGCATTGATGGCGGGTGTTTTGTGTTGCTGCAGCGTTGAAAACCTGAGAGCTGGAAGTGCATACCAGGTCTGTCCGGAGGGGTCGATCTGCTTCAACCCCGATCTGATCTGGTCGGGTTGCAGCACGACGGCTTCGACGCATACGGGTGATAGTCCCGGGTACTACCTGGATGTCAGCCAGAACGCAGCTTTCTGGCAGAGCGACTGCCCCGTCTATTACCCGGAAACCATTCCGCCCACGCCTGGTCCGCCGTGTCCGCAGGGCTCGTGCTGCGGTGCGCAGCAATGCATCGACCGGGCGAGCATTCAGTTGGGCGGCCCCCATATGCCGGTCAGCGTGGATATCAGCGCGCCGTGGAAGGCGCGCCAGGACTTGTGGGCCGGCAGGGGGTATGCGGCATTGCTGCGCTGCGATAACACCATCGAGGCCTTGGGGCAATTTGGCGTCACCGATATGAGGCTCTGTGTGACGAACCCTCCCCGCGGCGAGCAGGGCGATCAAGACCCACCCGTGAGGGTCCGGCTGAACAACGACTTCGACGAGAATAAAGTCGACGAGGACCGCAGCGATGCCAGTCCGGTGTCCGCAGTCTGCACTGCGGGAGTTGCGACGGACGACATGGCTCCGGTGTGGCCTGGGGCCTGGTATCCGACCAATGGGCCCGTGGACTACAATGAATTCTGGTCGAGACTGCAAATCTATCTGAAGGGAGGAAGAGGCGCTTTGCGCGTGCTGGCGGTGTGGCCGGGTTGCACCCAGCCATGTCCCGGCTCGGATTGCTGGGCCGAGATCGGCGAAGATGACGATATCGTGCCGCTGTACCTGAAAATCGACGCGCCGCGCGGGGACTGGGTATTCATGGTCGAGGGCATCGCACCGGGCGAGGCGACGCTGGCGGCGAGGGGCGTGCTCGACGGCAACCGGGTGCGTGAAGCCCGAGCGCGATTCCTTGTGGTCCAACCGCTGGACGTTGACATCGACAGCGACAACACCAACGGGTTCGCCCCACCAGACCGCAGTCCCTATGAGGATCGCATCGAAGAGTACCCCGGCAGCCCTCAGTATCCGGGCAAGCTGATCGGCGTGAATGATGGCGACGAGGACGATGACGGGATTCCGGATTACGCCGACTGGGAGATCCCCGGCGGCCATTTCACCCCTGTCGTGATCGATCTCGGCAGCCCCGTCGATGCGGGTGTCGCCCGGCTGCGGATTCACTACAATCCCGGTGACCAGCCGTGCGATCCGAGTGCCGTTGGTCCGCCGCCCGGCTATGATCTGCCCTGCGGCAACATGCGGCTCTGGACTGCCGATGCCCCGACAGCCAGAAACACCGACAGCATCGCCCTGAATCCTGCGGGCCATTATGTCCCGCCGGGGGATTACGACGTGGATCAACTTCCGTTCCAAGGGCGCATACTCACGTTGTACGCGGAGGGCCTGAAACCGTCGCCCGGCCCGGGCGGCGACAGCATTGCCGCGGAGATCGATCCGGACGGTGGCGGGACTGATTACGGTTTCCAGGACCTGGACCGCGTGAACGTGACGGTGATCAAGATTGATCTTGATGTGGATACGAACCGGAATAACGTGATCGACGATAACGATGAGAGCGGTGAAGATGCATGGACGCTGACTCGCGGCGCGATCGTGCTGTTCAATTGCGATGATGACAATCAAGAAAACGGTTCCATTACTGCCGTGAATAGTAGTTCTCTTTCCGACTCGACCAAGGCGTGGTATCCACATCAATGGCAAGGTGGTTATGTGGTAATCACGGCCGGAACCACACAGGGCTGGCGGGCGCTAGTGGCCGATAACACTGCGGACACGCTGCTTTTGACAGCTGCAGGGTGGACGCCAGCCTTTGTTCCCCCAGCGACACCCGCTCCGATACCATCGGTGGGGTCACCATATCGCGTTTTTGATGGTGTAGATGCGGATACGGCCTGGGTTGATGGACCGTCAGACCACAATGATATGGCTGTGGTCAATGTGGGTTTACGCGCAATACCTCGGCTACCCCCCGCCTGGTCGGTTCGGCTCAGGGCCAGTGCCAATGTCGACCGTATGCGGGTGTGGGCTTCGGAGGACCTGGATGGAGACCGACATCTCGACGTAGACGAGGATACGGATCACGACGGTACACTCGATGCTGGCGAAGATCTGGACGGTGACGGCCGGCTCGACGTGCACGAGGATTTTAACGGCAACGGCGTACTTGATACCACGGAAGATGCAAACGGTAACGGTCTTCTTGATGCTGGCGAGGACCTGAACGGCAATGGGCGGCTCGACTATATAGGTGCGCTGGTTGTTGGGCATCCCGGAGGAGCTGCGTCCAATGTAACAGCTCGTACGATTACGCACCTGGTCGAAAGGGGCGCAGTGTTGTACTCTGAAACCCTCTCATTTCCGTTATCTGGATTTCAACCGGCCGACGTTGACATGCGACTGGAGCTACAAGATCCCAGTGGTTCTGTTGTGATGCCCGATGCAGTCCGGGTGCGTGTCGCGCCTTGGCTCATGATTCCGCACACGCAGAATGCTCAAACGATATTGGCTGTCCAATTGCATTCCGATCCATTAATCGATCCACACGGCGATAACTCTGCCTTCATCAGCGACCTCGGACCCTCTGTGCGCACGATTAACGGTCTGGCGTACACCGAAACGAATGGAGCGTATTGGTTTGAGGATCGATGGATTCAGGATGAGATCGAGATCGGGTATACAGAGGCACCGTACCAGAGAATGCATGTCGCTCTCGATTCGCCACGGAACAGAGGGCTGGAAGGATTCGCGTTCCATGAGCTTCTCAGTCTTGACTTCGGCTGGTTCGAATGCCCATCGGTTGGAGTTGTGGACACGACCAGCGCCTTCGGTAATCTCGAGGTATCCCCTCCGGTAATTGTTGGTGGAGTATCCCACCGGCTTGGCCGAATCGTACATGGTACAATGACAAATACGGGCGTTGTACAGTTCTTGGCGTCACAAGACGCTCAGTCACCTGTTGCTGTTAATACGTCTTTTCTGACGGTGCAACATGTAGACGAGATCTTCAGCTTCATTCCGGGGGGAGGAAGCCAGGGGTTCTATGTGATCGTGGCAAGTCCCGCTAGGGCTACCTCTATCCTTAACGGGATGAGGACCGACGGCTTTGGTGGAAGGGAACTGGCGGTGCCTCCCCTCCAGGCAGATCCACCACTCGAGACAATCGATTGTCTTGTGAGTGTGTCCGGTGCCTGCGATCCAGCCACACACTATGATCCCGTCGTCTCGACTACCAGCACAATTGGCGCGTGGGCCAACGCTACCTACAACAGCGCAGTTGAGGCCCAGATATCTACCAGCCGTACGATGCTCGAATCCTCGCTTGGGCTGACATTCCCAAGCGATTATCTATGGGTCCCCGTGTGGTTTTACGACAGCACCCGAGCGGCCGTGCCGGCCAGCGCCGAGGCCTACTCAGTTGATCTGATTAATGGCCTTTTTGTGGCACCTACGGCGTTCTTGGCTCCTAACACATACGGTCCGATTGGTCTGGGAAACCGATTCACAGCCGACATCCATAATAGCTTCAGCGCTGCTGGTCTAGCTGACCCAGGTTACGTAAACGACTGGCACTGGTACCACCGAGCGACCGGCGAGGTTCATTGCGGAACGAACGCGATTCGGGTGCTTCCCAGTGTGCACTGGTGGAACACACCGTGACAGAAGGGAAGGGGTGTTATGAAAGCGTTTTCAATTGCAGCGATTGCGATTGTCCTTACGACCGTCCCAAGCAGAGCGCAATGGGAGAGAGAGGGCGATCTAGTCGCGGCCTACGGGGACTTAACTACTCGAAAGGGTCATGCGTACCTCAAGCTGCGTGATGAGATTCTCAAAGGGGATAAGCAAACGATCAAAGCGTTTCTAAGCACCAGACGAGAGGAGGCTTCGGAGGATGTGCAACGCTTGTGGGTCGATGCTCTTCTCCTTCGGTTGGACAGCGCGTCCCGGATTGATACAGCGCTAGCGGATGCTTTTAGGACTGCGTCGGTGGATAGATCACGTATCAAGCGGAATCCTAATGCACTTCCTGACGCACCCCGGCCCTCTGAGGCCGGGGACTTTCTC
>CAZQEN010000258.1:0-11516 GCA_964591605.1 uncultured Planctomycetales bacterium | reverse complement strand
GTTCAGGTCCTTGTGCCCCTCAAGGGCGTGGAGGTTCGACTCCTCTCATCCGCAGTTCCCCCGTGAACCCCTGCTTCGACGACCTCGAGTCGGTGTCATGCCCCGCGTGCTCCGCGGACCAGGCCGTGCTGTTTCACCGCGTGCGCGATCACCTGTTCGGGCAGCCGGACGCCTTCACGCTGGTTCGCTGCGGCGCGTGTGGAGTCGTCTACCTGAATCCCCGGCCCACCCCGGCCGCCCTGGCCCGCTTCTATCCTTCTGAATACTTCTGCTACGGGGCCGTCCTTGGCGGCCCCGGCGGCAGGCCGCGCATGGGCGGGCTCACCCGGCGCCTCGCCCGGCAGCGGATCGCTCAACTTGAGCGGCATGTCGGGACCATCCCGCGCTCCGCCTGTGTGCTGGACGTGGGTTGCGGGGCGAACGCGTTTCTCTATCACCTCCAGCGGCTTCGCGGATGCGATACGCTCGGCGTCGATTTCAACGAGACGGTGGTCGACGCCATCCGCGGCCGCCTGGGCATGCGGGCCGTCGCAGGCTCCCTCCTGTCGTGCGAACTGCCGGCCGCCGGCTTCGACGGAATCGGGATGTACGAGTACATCGAGCACGAGGGACGGCCGCGCGACGTGCTGGCCCGCGCCCGCGAGCTGTGCAAGGCCGGCGGCTGGCTGGCCATCGAGACGCCCAATGTGGACAGCGGGCTGGCCCGGCTGTTCGGACGCAAGTGGTGCCAGTTGGATTCGCCCCGCCATCTCGTGCTCTACAGCCCGGAGACGTTCACCCGCATGCTCGAGTCGTGCGGCTGGCGGGTGATCGCGGTGCGGCCGTTGACGTTCCAGTGGATGCTGGGCTTCAGCGTCCTGGTGGCCCTGGGGCTGCGGCACATGGGCCGGCTGCGACCGTGGGAGGCGGCCCTGGGCGTCATCGCCACCCTGCCGCTGCTCCCCCTGCCGTGGATCTTCCCCGAATTCATGCGCGTCTATGCGCGGGCGGTTTGAGCAAGCTGGAGGCTGCGGCGGATCGGCTGATGTGAGAGCCGGCCCGCTTCGGCCGTCTGCACCCGCGCCTTGCCCGCACGCTTGGCGTCGTACAGCGCCTGGTCCGCCAACTGGAGCAGTTGCCCGGAAGACCGCGGCTTATGCTCCCACATCGATGCGACGCCGGCGCTCAGGCTGAGCCGAGGCTCGATCGAGAGCAGCCGGGCCTGCTGATTGAACAGCAGCACGATCCGCTGGGCGATCTTCTGGGCGTCCGCCAGGGGCACCGATGGCAGAACCAGGATGAACTCGTCGCCGCCGAACCGGACAGCCAGATCGCCTTCGCGCACCGATTGCCGGAGCAGTTCTCCCATGAATCGCAGCAGTTCGTCCCCGGCCGCATGCCCCTTCGTGTCGTTGAGGTTCTTGAAGTTGTCCACATCCAGCATGATCACGCACAGCTCCGAGCCGCTCGCGTGCTGCTCCGCATACAGATGGCCGAAGCGGTCTTCCAGGAGCTGGCGATTGCCGAGCTGCGTGAGCGGATCGGTCCAGACCGCCCGTTTCGCCTGCTGAAGTTCGTGGGAGACGCGCTGCGTCTCGGAAGTGACCCGCTGATTCATGTGGCGCTCGAGCCGGGCCGCCCGTTCGCGCCACTCATCCACGCTGAGATGCATCTCCGCCAGGGTCCGCGCCAGCGCACCGATCTCATCGTCCCGCTCGCAGGCCGTCTGGGTCAGGGGCCGGCCGTCAGCCCCCCGCTCTGATTCCTGTGCCAGAACGGCCAGCGGGTGGACCACCGAGCGCGTGAGCCACCAGACCCCCATGAAACCGCCCGTCACGGCGATTAACCCCAGCCTCAGGAAGAAAACCGTCATCTCCCGCGGTGTCAACGCCGACCGAGTCGTGCCCCGTACCCCGCAGATGAGCGTGGCGAGCGCCTCCGACGAGCCGCTCGCGCGAATCGGCACCGAGACGAGATACAGATCGGGCCAGCCGTGCCGCCCGTCGGGTGAACGGCCGACCGGCAGCCGAACCACCGGTTCACCCGTGGCCTGTGTCTCGCGCAGGAAGCGTTCCAGGAGGCGGTGATCACCCCGCAGGGCGAGCGTCTCCTGCGGAGCTGGTCCGCCGGTGCGGCCGGGTCTCGTCGATGTCACCACGGCCAGCAGACACACATCCGGATGCCACGTCTGTGATTGCAGTTGCCCGGAGAGCTCCTCGCGGGAGCGCAGCAGCCAGCCGGCCGACGCCGCTGCATAACTCTCGGCCAGTGTGCGGGCGCGCAGCACCTCGTCGGCCTGAATGCGGTGATGCAGATCATAGGTGTGCAGCGCACTGGCCCCGAGCATGGTCGAGGCCACCATCAGTGACATGGCCAGCCAGAGCGTGGCCCGAATGCCGATCGGCTTGGGTTCAGTCATGCCGCCCCACCGGGGCGCGCGGCGCTGGTCGCCCCCGCTCAAATATGCCATTCAAACCCTGGAAAGGAGTCGCAGCGCGCGGGATTCGACCTCACCGGCGCCTGAACGCGTGTCGGGTCTGGAGAATATCGGACGCAGGCCCGTGCACGCGTGGCCCACGCGTGCGGGACAGGCGCGACCCGCGGCACGGAGCGGTCCGCGAAACGGATGGTGCCGGAGCGTCACAGCTCGAAGTCGATCTCTTCGCGGTAGCTGCGGGTGAACAGGCCGAGGATGCGTCCGATGGAGTACGAGAAGTAGAAGCCCAGGGCAATGAGCATCGACCAGGCCGCGATGCCGCCGATCATGCGGAAGAAGCCCGCACTCAGACCCTTCTGCGCCGCCTCCATGATCACCGGGCCTGCCCAGCTCATGATTCCGTACATCAGGGCGACGTAGATGCAGAGGTACAGCAGGACAATGAGAAACAGGAAGATGTAATGCCCCACGAGCCGGCCGAGGGAGCGAAACACGCGAACGGGATTGAGCCCGTCCAGCGCATGGCTGCTCGCCAGCCCGATCATGTTCATGGGAACGCCGAAGGTCAGGGCCGCGATGATCAGCAGCCGCCACGGGTCCGAGAGCTTCCCGAGCGTCTCTGCATTGGTGGGCAGGCCGCCGAGCACCACGGTGACCACGATCGCATAGAAGGCGAGCAGCGCGGCGTACCCGCCGAGCGCGGCCCCGAGGTTGATGACGTTCCAGGTCAGGCCGGGCGGCTGCTCGTTGCCGGCGGCTGTGCTGCGGATCGTATCGATCAGGATGTAATAACCCACCGCCCCGAAGTAGACCGCCTCGAGCGCAAACATGACGGTCAGGAAGTAGCCCACCCAGCCGGCCGTGTCTCCGTCGCCCCCGCGCGGTTCGTTCACGGGATTGAGCGAGGCGCTTTGCGTGAACGCCAGGGTCGCCAGCAGGGGCACGGTGATCGCGGCCAGGGCCACGCCTGCGCCGACGAGGATCGACGGGAACGCCGGGATGGGGTACAGCGCGGCCCCGGTGAAACCGGTGTAGAAGCTGACCTTCGTGGTCATCCGCCCGGCCATCGAACTGGTGTAGCGGGCCTGTTCGGTCTCGACGATCTCGCGGCCGGGGATGCCCGCCCCGCAATGCCGGCAGATCAGGTCGCTGTAGACGTCGTCGCTGCGAACCTTCTGGCCGCACTTGGGACAGCTCCGGATGCGGGGGTCAGACTCGGCCGGCGCATCGGGCTGCTGCGCCACGGAAGCGGCCATCGCCTCCTTCAGGCTCATCGGTTTGCCCTTGCGGTCCGAGATCACCGCCTCACCCGCATTCTCGATGGCATCGAGCGAACCCAGATCGAAACCCAGGTCATGATGCGCATCGCTGTGCGGCAGCGTGATGGGCTTCTTGCAGCTCGGACATTTGACCGTCCGTCCGGCCCAGTCATCGGGCGCCTGGAGCACACGCTGGCAATTGGGGCAACTGACCTTCATTCGGGACTCACCGTGACGATGCGCAAGGTAGCGCATTATCAACAAGAGGGTAGGTCGGTCAAGCCGGCTTCGCCACCACAGATCCAAAGGCCTGGCCCCGCGCGTCGGGGCCTGCGCGGCGGTGGCCGGCCGCCGCCTTGATCCGTGAGGTGCTAACGGGTGTCTGGCTGGAGCAGCGCGTTGGCCTGGTTCACGTCGAGCTCGCCGCGCAGTCGGGCGAGCGCCTTGCGCTCAATCTGGCGCACGCGCTCCTTGGTGACGCCGAAGATCCGGCCGATCTGATCGAGCGTCATCGGCTCGCGGTCCGGTGAGAGGCCGTAATGCCAGGAGATGATGTCGCGCTCCTTGGGCGACAGAAGCGCGAGCGCCTTCTGCACGAGGTGCTGAGCGCCTTCGAGCACGCCGCTCTGCTGGGCCTCCTCGCGGGCGGGCGCGGCGGCCAGCATCTCGTCCGTCCCGGTGACGAGCCGGGCCGCGTGGTACATGTGCTCCGGGATCGTGCGGGCGTAATTGCGCATGATCGCCCACGACGCGTACGTGCTGAACTTGAACCCGCGCGCGTAGTCGAACTTCTCCACCGCGCGCATCAGGGAGAGATTCCCGTCGCTGACGATCTCGAAGAAGCACGGCGCCTTGCCCACGTGCCGGCGGGCAATGCTGACCACCAGCCGGAGGTTGGCCCGCAGAATCTCGTTCTTCACATCCTCGGCGCGGGCCAGCAGTTGTTCGATCGCATCGAGCTGCCGGTCGGTGGCGGCCGTCACGTCGAGCTGACGGCGCAGCCGGTCGGCACGGAACTTGAGGTAGTTGTACCGGCGGAACAGATCGCGCTCCTGCTCGGGCGTCAGCAGCGGCTGGCGGTAGAGGTCCTGCAGATACGGCGGCAGATCCCTGGGGGGACGCGCCGCAGGCGAATCGGCGGCCGCCGGCGCGAGGCTGGCCTGAAGGATCCGCGTCTCAGCATCCGGAGCTTCGAACTCTGCGTTGTGAACGTAGGGGATGGTGCGGGCCCGCAGGGTCCGGGCTCGTATCTCGCGAAGCACCGCCCGCACGCCCTCGGCCGTCCGGCCGAAACGACGGGCCACCTGGGCGACCGTCTGGCCGCCGCGGATCGCATTCCAGATCTCCTGTAACTCCGGCTGGAGGGTCGGCTGGTCATCGCGTCCGAAGAGCGGAGTGTCCGGGTGGGCCTGGTCGTACCGCCGCAGCGTGTAACGAACCGTCTCCACTGCCCGGCCCATGCGGGCGGCAATCAACTGGGCCAGCTCGTGCAGGCGCACCCGCCGCTCGGACAGGGCTTCGCGGGCCAGGGTGATGATCTGTTGCTTCTCGGCCGCCGTGAGCTGCTTGAACGCCGCGCCGCGCTTGACCAGGTCCAGATGCCGCGCGATGAATCGCCGAACGCAGGTCTCGAGAAAGGCCATCCGCACCGTGTTGTCGGGGAATCGCAGCTTGCGCCCGACCAGACCCCGCCGCCGCCAGCGGCAGATGGTCTTGGTGGACACCTTCAGCCGCGCGGCGAGCTCCTCTGCCGTGTAGCAGGGGATACCCAGTCCCATGACGGGCATGGGCGCCGCACCGGAAAGCTCCTCCACCAGAAACGCCAGATCCTCGATCAGGGCGCGACCGGAAATCGATTTGTGGGGTGCACCGGATTTGGGGCGGTACCCGGTGATGTGATGGCAGACGAATTCGTAGGGATAGCTTTTCTGTGGATCGACGAGATCGGCCAGGTATTCGGCCGCTTCGAGCTGCCGCCAGCGCAGGCGCGCAGGGGATAGACGAAGCTGGTGCGTCAGTTCGGCGATCGCGTTGGAGTGATACCCAGCCATCTTCTGCTCCGGCAGGCGTTTACCGCGTCCCCCCGTCGGCGCTGGGAGGGCCGCCCCAAGGCGGAGATCGCCGACGTTCCGCATCGGCCTCGCCGCCGAACACCTTGTGCGGCAAGGTCTTGGGTCCACCTCATCACCGGGAGTCCGGGTAGCTGGGGAGAAGCGGACCTTTCCACTGCTATTATCGTACGTCTCATGAGTTGCGTCAAGTCCTGCACGAATTTCCCGTGATCGCATGCCCCGCGCGCCGCTTGAAAGCCGCCCCCGCCCGGCTACACTGCGGTTTTGCGCCGTCATGGAGCTTTCGGCGCTGCGGCTGCGAGATATCCCATGCCCAATTATGCCCTCCTGACAGCCATCGGTTCGGATCGGCCCGGTATCGTGGCCGGCATCGCCCGTGTCCTGGTCGAGAGCGACTGCAACATTGAAGACTCCCAGATGACGCGCCTGGGTCCCGACTTCGCCTGCATGCTCATGATCCGCATGCCCGAGGGGATGGTCAGCCAGCAGCTCGCCTCGCGTCTGAGTCCGCTGGCCGGCGACCTGGCGCTGCAGCTCCATCTGCACGACGTCCGCCCCGAGGAGGCCGCCGAGCCTCAGGCGGAGCGCCCGCGGCACCTCATCCACGTCTACGGCGCCGACCGCAAGGGCATCGTCTATTCGCTCACCCGCCACCTCGCCGATCAGAGCGTCAACATCACCAATCTGCACACTGAAGTGATCCACCACGCCCAGCCGCTCTACGTGATGATGATCGAGGTGGAACTCCCGCCCTTCGTCGATGTCGGCCGCCTCCAGTCGGAACTCGCCGTGCTCGGCAGGGAAATCGGGGTGGTCGTCTCCATGAAACCCAAGGACGACGCGAGGTTCTGATAGCCCCTTAAGACTGGTACCGGCGGCCTTCAGCAGCCGCTGCGGGCGGGCGCGGGCGTGTCGAACTCGTCGCCGCGGAAGGTGCTGCCCAGGTAGTTCTCACGGACGCGCGGGTCGTTGATCAGGTCGCGCGGGGCGCCTTCGGCGATGACCTGGCCCTCGTGGATGATGTAGCTGCGGTCGGTGACGGACAGCGTCTCGCGCACGTTATGGTCGGTCAGCAGGATCGCGATGCCGTGATCCTGCCGCAGGCGGATGATCTCCCGCTGAAGTCCCTCCACCGCGATCGGGTCCACCCCGCTGAAGGGCTCATCGAGCAGAATGAGCTGCGGCTCGGTCACCAGCGCCCGTGCGATCTCGAGCCGACGCCGCTCGCCGCCGGACAGATTGCGGGCCAGTTGGCGGCCCAGGTGGCTCAGACCGAACTGATCCAGGAGCAGGTCAGCCTTCTGGCGGCGCTGCCGACGCCGCAGCGGCATGGATTCGAGGATGGCCATCAGATTCTGCCGGACGGTGAGACGCTGGAACACGCTCGGTTCCTGGGACAGGTACCCCATCCCGCGCTGGGCCCGCTTGTACATGGGCAGTCCGGCCACGTCCTCTCCATTGAAGATGACGCTGCCGCCGTTCGGCACGATCATGCCGATGGTGATTCGGAAGCTCGTCGTCTTTCCGGCCCCGTTGCGCCCGAGCAGACCGACGATCTCCCCCTGGCGGACGGCGTAGCTCACCCGGTCCACGACGGTACGCGAGCCGTACCGCTTCACCAGATCAACCGTTTCAAGCAGATTCCGGGTGCCAACCATTCTCATTCACCCTGCAGTGGGTCATTTCACCCACCGTGGATATACTGTTAGTAAGGCGAGGTCCACGACGCCTTTCCGCCAGAGCTGCCGGTTGCGAAAAGCCGTCCGCAGGTGTCCCTGCGGGTACCGCGCGTCGGCTGAACGGAACGTAAACTCGCATCGCCTAACCAGATGCGACAACACATCGCTGTGGGTCTGCCGGTGCCCGCCGACCACGCCAGTCTCGGACGCCTCAGCCCCGGTCGCGCATCTGCCGACCAGGCGATGTGGATAACCTCAAATCGCTACCGAATCCAGCGCATCCGACCGAAATTGGGAATCAGACCGATCCGCGGCGCCCAAGACGGACGATACCCGGCTGGCCAGTATACGAAAAACGCCTTACCGATGAGCTGATCTTCAGGGACCGTGCCCACCTGGTAGTCGCTCCCCAGCCGGCGGAGCGGCGGACCGATCTCCCACCAGAGTCGGGAATCCTTGCTGGCCGGGCTGTTGTCCCCCAGCATGAAGTACTCACCCCCGAACGTCTGCCCGTTCACCACGTGGGTCTGACGGAGCATCAGCGGCATACCGGCGGTGCCCCAGCCTGGCCATCGATGGTACGAATTGTACAGGTTTGTGGTCTGACCTCGATCGTCCCGGGCGAAGTCCTCCGGCTGCTCCTGCGAACGGTAGTACACATCCCGTTCGATCACGACGTGCCGGAGTCGGCATTCCAGCGCATGGGCGCCCACGCGGATCTGCGTCGGCTTGAGCTCGACGTACCCGTCTACTTCCCGCTGCGTTGCCGTGATCAGCCGGCGGAGCTTCTCAAGCTGGGGGCGGTATTGCTCGGGGGTCGAGGCGATGACCTCCTCCCCGTTCACGAAGAGGGCAACGCGATAATCGAGCAGGATGAACTCGACGGGTACCGGCACTCCGGCAGGAAAAGCGTCAAGCCTGGCCTCTCCGATGGTCTGCCGCTGAGATGGCTTGTCGAGCTCGGGCTGGTAACTCTCCATCTTCACGTGGCCGTCAACGTCGATGGTCGCCGTAAACTCGTCAACATCCCTGTTCATGGAGAGGCGCAGGCCGCCGGTGCCGCTGTCGGGCAGCCAGGTGAACCGCAGGCGCACGTCGCCGACGTACTGCGGGGGTCGCTGCTCCCGGCCGAGCAGGCTTTCGACGTTGTAGGCGTAGAAATCCTCGATGTCCTTGCCGATGAACTGGATTTCGAGCGGCTCGGGCGCGTTCGAGGAGAACCGCATCTCCCGCGAGGAGGTCTGCCAGGCCTTGCCGGCGGCGGGATTGGCGGGCTGCCACCCGACGCGCGAGCCCGCCACCGACGAGCCGCCGGACGTGTAGCTCGGCAGGAAATCGTGGTTGTAGACGTTGAACCAGAGTGACTCCTGAGCGAGGTCCCGGTGCGGGAGCTTGCGGGCGATCTGCAGGAGGGGCAGGAGTTGATCGTTGATTTCAGCGTACCGCCGGATCATCTCCCGCCTCACGTCGAGTCTGCGGCGGTTGTCCAGGAGCTCGGTCTGGTTCTCCGGAAGACGAAGGCGGTACACGTCCAGCCGCAGCCGTTCCATCTGCTCGATCAGCTCGGGTTTGAGGTCCTTGAGCGGGACGGCGTACACGTCGCCGTCGATGATCTCGACGACCTCACCCGGCAGGCCGACCAGTCGCTTGATGAAATTGGTCGTGCCGTCGCGCGGATCCTTGAAAACCGTCACATCCCATCGGTGCGGCCCCAGGAAAGAGCCGCCCACATCGAAGGGCCACTTGTGGACCAGAATCCGGTCGCCGCTGTCGGGACGGGCGATCTCCGACGGCTCGACGGTGTCGAAAAACGTGTCACAGTTCGGGCACCGCAGTTTGACCGTGTACAGGGGCATCCGCTCGGTGATGCCCAGGGCGTACTCGAAGCCGCAGGTAGAGCAGGTTTTGGTTCGCTGGTTTCCGTACAGCGTGACGGCCATCGAGCCGGTGGGAATGACGAACGCCTCGACGATGAACGCCCGGAACACGAAGGCCAGGATGAACGCCACGACGATGGATTCGAGCGTATCCTTGACGTTCTCGGCCAGGGTTTTCTGTACCGATTTGGATTCGGATGTCGTGGGGCTGGTTGTCGCCATGTTGCCCAACTTCTACGCCGCCCGGGCCGGCAGAGTTCCGGAAAACCTCCCGCGTGCCCGCGCGGCGGACGACTTCGTTGACGCGGCCCGGCGGCGGGCGCCGACCAGGGGGGCCCTCCGGGCCGGGGCAACGCACGACCCTACCCGGACCGCGCAATCTCGTCAACCCCTTCTGGGAACGCTACTTACAAAAACGGTTGTCCCCGGCCGGAATAATCTGGCGGGTTGGAAGATTATACAGATAGAATGGGGACGGCGTAGAGGCGGCCCATGGCCGATCCGGGGTGGCCTGCTGTCGGTGACGCCGACCCAACAGGCGGCCGTCCGGACGAACCGGCACTTCCATCGGCCACACTCTGCCTGCTGTCGCGCTGGGAAGAGGACGTGGATGCCGAGCGGGCCGGCCGGATTCGAACGCGTCGCCATGCCGCATCTGGACTCGGTCTACCGGATGGCTCGACGCCTGACCGGGAATGAGACCGAGGCCGATGACCTGGTGCAGGAGACGTTTCTTCGCGCATATCGCGCGTTCGAGACGTTTCAGTTGCGCCAGTACGGCGCGAAACCGTGGCTGCTGAAGATTTTGCACAACACCTTCTACACCCGGATCGGAAGGGAAGCTCGACAGCCGGCCACGACTGATGAAGTGGATTTCGACGAGTTCGCGGAGACGGGGCACGCATCGCTGTTTGAGCTGAACGTGGCGGACCTGAACTGGGACGCCTTCGATCAGGAGCTGAAGGGGGCCGTCAACTCTCTGGCTCCTGAGTATCGCGAAGTGCTGTTGCTCTGGGCGCTGGAAGGTTTGAGTTACAAGGAGATCGCTGAAGTCTGCAATTGCGCGATGGGGACGGTGATGAGCCGGCTGTATCGTGCCCGCCAGCAGGTGAGTGAGAAGCTCGCCGGCTACGCGCGCGATCGGGGGCTCCAGCAGGATTCAGCCAGTCCATGAGTTGCCGGGACTTTGAAAAAGATCTGCTGCTGCACGCCGACGGCGAACTCCTCGGCCAGGTCAGCCTCAACCTGCTGGCCCACCTGCAGAACTGCCCCGACTGCGGCCGGAAGCTCATCTCCCAGCAGCAGCTCCGTGCGTCGATTGCCCGCGTCATGGGCGACCTGAAGGCGCCCGCGCATCTGCAGGCGGCGATTTCGAGTGTGCTGGAGGCTGATGCCATCCGGGCCGACAGCCCGCCGGCCCTCCGGCAGGGGTGGACGATCCGGCTTCAGTGGCCGGCCGCCATCGCCGCGGTGATCGCCCTGGCCGGCATCGCTCTCTGGCAGTACCAGCCCTGGGCTGCGAAGGTCGATCCTGCCGCCCGGCTGCAACCGGTGCGTGCGACCGACGAAGGCCCGGTGGCGATCGAGCTCGCCCGCAGCGTCCACAAGCTGCACATCAAGTGCGCGATGTTGGGACATGCCCATCAGGATCCGGCCCTGCCCAAAGACGCCCAGGCCGCCGCCGACCAGATGGCCGCGTCGCTGGGGATTTCCGTCCTCTCGGGCAATCAGCTCCGCCTGGCCGACGGCGTGGCCCGCTTCGAGAGCGCGCGGATCTGCCCGCTGACCGATGCCGCAAGCGCGGCACACCCGGCCGCACACCTGATCTACCGCAATCGGGCCGAAGAGCCGATCTCGCTGTTTTCCACAAGTCCCTTCGCCGACGTCACCGGCCTCAAGACGAAAACGGTGGATGGCCGGTCCTACGCCATCCTGGCCCCCGGCGTATCCACCCAATGCCACCCGATCACCATCGTCGCCTGGAGCGACGACCGGGCCAGCTATCTGGTCTGCGCCCCGTACGCCGACGAAGAGACGATGGAGTACGTCAAGCCCATCCGCACTGCCCTCGAGCGCAACCCGGCCCTGACCGCCCGCCTGTTGGCCGCCCTCGACCGGTGAGGGGTCCGTGACAGGATGGGCAAGGTGGGTTGGATCTGCGCGCCGGGACCCGTGGGGAGGCCCACACGGGCAGCTTCGGCTTCGCTCCGCGA
>CAZQEN010000257.1:3562-11554 GCA_964591605.1 uncultured Planctomycetales bacterium | reverse complement strand
GGGCCCCTCACTGGCGATCGCGATTCTGACACGTGCCCGGCTGGCCGGCGGGCCGATGCCGGCGAGGCGCTGCGACAGGGTTCTGCGGGCTCCCACCCCGATATGCTCTGGAAACCGGATCAGGGCACGCCGCACGCCACATCGGCCGTGACGTTCGAGCCCTGCAGACAGTCGATGAAGCGGTCGAAGTCCGCGCCGTCCACGTCGGAGTCGCCGTCCAGATTGCACTTGAGACACACCGGATCGGTGATCGGAACGCCCAGACCCGTGGAACACATCTGCAAGAGGGAAAAATCAGTCATATCCACGTCGCCGTCGAGATCGAAGTCGGCCGGACTGTGCGGGACGCCCTCGACGTGGACCGTCACCGTGTTCGAGACCCCGCGGAGCTGATTCGTGTCGGTCACCTCGAGCCGGACCTCGAAATCCCCCGCCTGGTTCATGACCGGATCCAGGGCGGGCGGTGAGCCGGAGCCGCTCTGCACCTGGCCGCCGATCTGCCATCGCCACGACGCCGCCGATGCCCCCGTGAAGTAGCTGACACTGGCGCTGAGGTGAACCGACTGCCCGACGTTGACACTGAGCGGGTTGGCCAAGACCGTCACCTGCGGCTCCGGCGGCGGCAGGTTGTCGGCGTTCTGGCTGACAAACTCGTGGTACGAGGGCTTCTCACTCCCGTCGCCCCGCGTGATGCCCCAGTAGTACGGGTAGGGCTCGTCGATCCACTGGTACCAGATCGCCCCGACGATGTACGGCCTGGTTTCCATGTGGTTGTAGGCGATCTGCATGTTGCTCGCCTGCCCGCTTTCCCCGACGCCGCTGGCCGAGTTCCAGCCGAACTCCGTGATGAGCAGCGCGGAGCTGTCGTTGTTGGTGGCCTGAACGCTGCGGACCATGTTGAAATACTGGTTGAGCCGCTGCGTCGTGATGGTCGTGTCGGTGGCCAGATAAAAGTGGTACCCGAAGAGCCGCCAGGGATACCGCCGCCCGGCCGCCGCCTGGAATGCGCTCCAGACCGACGTGCGGTTATAGACCTGCTGCATGTAATCCATCGCGTGCGAGAAACCCCCGCCGATCTCGTGAGCGAACAGCCCGCCGGAGACCAGGTCGATGGTGTAGTCGCTCAGCAGCGCCTCGCCTCCGCTCAGTTCGCACTCCTTGTACGATTCCGCCAGTAGATTCGCGTAGACGCGGGGCAGAATGTAGGTCCCCCCCGCGTTTTTCGGGTCGTTCTGGTAGTTGGAGTTGGTCCAGGCGTTCGGCTCGTTCCAGATCTCCCAGCGCTTGATCTGGTTCTTGTAGCGATCGACCAGGAGCCGGACGGTCGCCCGGAAATCGAGCACGTACGGGTTCATGCCGTCGCCGTCGGGGTCGTCGTTGTACACGTTCTGGCCGACCGGCATGCATTCGTTCGAGAAGAGGCCCAGGACCCTGAGGTTGTGGTTCACGGCGTTCTGGATGACCGTGTCATACTGAGCCAGGAGCGAGGCGTCCCAGGCCGCATGGCCGTCCATGCGGAAGTTGATCCGCACCGTGCGGCACCCGGTGGCGGCAATCGCCGCGGCCTTGGCCTGATTGAACTGGATCACGCCGTTCCACACCGGCGCGCCCGCGTTGATCCCGTGGTACGGATCCGCCCGGAGGGGCGCGGCGATCCCCAGCCATACCGCCAGGGCTGCGATGAGCGCGCCGTTCCCCCCGCTCCTGCCGCACAGATCAGAGCGGTTGCCTCTCACGAATCCGGACTCCTGGACTCTCTGGACTGCATCCGGCCGCCCGCCGGCCGATTCGCGACTCGGCGGATATTTTAGCACGATGGACGCGTTCGCCCAAAACCTTCACGCGAGTTCATGCGCGTCCACTGGATGGCTGCGTGGCGGGAGATTAGGATTATGTTATGCCGCTGATTCTCTTCGAAGACGCTGCCTGCCAGAATCTGCTGCCGCTCACCTACTGGCGCACCGTCACCGAACTCCGAACCGGCTACTTCAGCCTCTACGAGTATGCACTCCAGGCCAGCGGCGCACAGCAACCGGTGCTCTATTGCCGCACGGTGCTGGCCGACGTGGCCGCCGGGCGGCTGGGGATCCCCGTCAACACAACGCCGCAGGCTCCCGCACTCCTCGTCAACGCGAGGCTGCTGCTCACCTCCAAGCTCAATCCCGGTCCCTGCCCTTCCGTCCAGTGGGCCGGCCCGATGCCGGTGGTCATTCACGCCGATGCGCAACTGCTCGATCGTCTGACGCCGAATGTGCTCCTGGATCGCTCGGCTACGCGCCAGATCCTTTCCTCCATCCCCCAGCACACCTACGTCGACGCCCCTCGCCTCATCGAGTATCCATGGGACCTGGTGCATGCCAATGCCCAGATGCTCGAGTTCTGCTGGAATACCCTGGGCAGGCCAGCCGAACTGGCCGGACGCATCTGTGACGGAGCCCACCTGCTCAATCGGCGCGCGATTCACGTCGGGAGAGGCAGCACCATCAAGCCCGGCGTCGTCCTCGATGCTGAGCACGGCCCCATCTACATCGGCGACGGCGTCACCATCAGCCCCAATGTCAGCATCGAAGGCCCTTGCTTCATCGGGGACGGGACCCTGATCCAACCCGGAGCCGTCCTGCGCGAGGCGATGAGCATCGGCCGCCGCTGCAAGGCCGGTGGCGAACTCGAAACCTCGATCATCCACGGCTTCTCCAACAAGCAACATGACGGGTTCCTGGGTCACGCGTACGTGGCCGAATGGGTCAACCTCGCGGCCGACACTGTAAATAGCGATCTCAAAAACACTTATGGGACGATCCGCGTGCCCATCAATGGCGTGGAGGTCGACTCGGGTCACATGTTTGCTGGCCTGACCATCGGCGACCACAGCAAAACCGGCATCGGCCAGATGTTCCCGACCGGGGCGGTCATCGGTTTTGGCTGCAACGTGGCCACGTGCGAATTCTCCCCCCGGTTCGTGCCTTCGTTCACCTGGCTGACCGGGCGCGGAGCCGGCCGGTACGACGTGGAGAAATGTCTGGAAGTCGCGAAAAAAGTGATGGTTAGACGCGAAACCGTCATGACCCCTGCCGAGGAAGCCCTGTTCCACCGGATCCCGGATCTGGCGGCCCAGATCGAGCGGCCTCCCCTGGAGTGACGCCTGAGTTCCCGCCGCAAAGTTCCCCACGTCTCACACAGATCTATTGAACCTGGGGGGTCAGATATCCGTTGTATCTTGACAGCCGAGGGACACGAGGACTATACTGATAGGACTCTGGTTAGAGCGCTTCTTCATATGGCGTATAGACTTATATGCCACCGAGAAGGGATGGGCAGCAGTGGCCAAGCAACGACCTGCGTCGAAGACGGCGAGGAAGACCCCGGCTAAATCGGGTCCCGCGAAATCCGCCTCCGTCCGGAGCGTTGCCAAACCGCGCACCAGGCCCCTCGTGAAGCGTGCCGCCCGTTCGGCCTCCGATAACGGTGAGCCCGCCAGTGCCCCCGTGCGGGCGGAGCAGAGCCCCAATCTGGACCCGTCACCTCCCGCCCCGGGGCATAACGGGACGGGACGGTTCACAGAGACGGGAGAGCGTCTTCGCAAGACCCACCTGAACCCGCAGGAGCTGCTCGAGTTTCGCGATCTGCTGGCCTCCAAACGGCAGGAGCTCATCGGCGACATGAACCACCTGCGCAGCGAAGCGCTCGGCCATGGCAGCTCGGGTGAGGGCAGCGGTGCTTCCACGATGCCCATCCACATGGCCGACATCGGCAGCGACACATGGGAACAGGAGCTGACTCTCGGCCTGATCGAGAAAGAGCGCGGACTGCTGCGCGAAATCGAAGAAGCCCTCGACCGGATCGAGGACAAGACGTACGGCATCTGCCTCGCCACGAACAAGCCGATCTCGAAAGCCCGGCTTCGGGCCAAGCCCTGGGCCAAGTATTGCATCGAGTACGCCCGCAAGCGGGAGCTCGGTCGGTTCTGAGGCGGCGACCGGCCGTGGCCAGCAGGCTTTCCTCCGGTTAGATTGACCCCCATGAGCGAATCACCCAGTCATGTGGCCGCTGCGTCCACGGACTCGGCTCAGTCGGCGCGCTGGCACCTGCCTTCCCATCTGCGACTGTGGCTGGTGGCCATCGCTGGCCTGGCGGCCGATCTCTGGACCAAGCACTGGGCCTTCACCCGGCTCGACCCCGAACCCATCCAGGGTATGGTCATCATTCCGCGTCTCATGACCTTTCATCGCTCCCTCAACTCCGGCGCGCTGTTCGGCCTGGGCAAGGGTTTCACCATCGTCTTTATCATCGCTTCCATCCTCGCGCTGGCCTTCGTGCTGTTCCTGTTCGTCCACAGCACGCGTGATCGCTGGAGTCTGCACGTGGCCCTGGGGCTGGTGCTCGCCGGGGCGCTGGGGAACCTGTACGACCGGACGTTCTCGATCGCCGATGTCGTCAAATACACGGTGAACGGCCGTCAGCGCACCGAGATCGGCAAGATCGTCAGCGAGAATGAACACGTGATCGCACTGGGGAGCTGGCCGGAGAAGGCGAAACCCAGGCTGATTCGCAAGGATTTGAATCCGACGGTTCGTCAGATGGGCGTGGTACGCGATTTCATCCGCATGGAGCCGCGGATCAAGCTCGGCAGTCGCGAATTCGACATCTGGCCCTGGGTGTTCAACATCGCCGACACCCTGCTCGTACTGGGCGTCGGCCTCTTGATGCTCAACTTCTGGCGGGAGCGTAAGCACGAAGCCCCGCCTCTGCCCGTTCCCGCGGATGCCAACGCGAACACCTGATTCCGCCCTGCATGAGAAGTTCATGCGCCGTGCGCTGGCCCTGGCCCGGCGCGGCGAGGGACGCGTCGAGCCGAATCCGATGGTCGGCTGCGTGATCGTGCGCGGCGGCCGCATCATCGGCGAGGGCTACCACGATCGGTTCGGCGGTCCGCACGCCGAGGTCCACGCCCTCCGCTCGATCGGCGGAACCGCGCGCGGCAGCACCGTCTACGTGACGCTCGAGCCCTGCTGTCACTTCGGCAAGACCCCGCCCTGCACTGACGCGCTCATCACGGCCGGCGTCCGGCGTGTGGTGGCCGCCACCTGCGATCCGTTCCCCCGGATGCGCGGACAGGGCGCGGCGATCCTGCGACGGGCGGGCATCGACGTGCGCCTGGGCGTCTGCGAGGCCGAAGCCCTCGAACTGATGGGCCCGTATCTGAAGCTCCAGTGCCGCCGGCAGCCGTGGGTGATCCTCAAGTGGGCGCAGAGTCTGGACGGGAAGATCGCAACCCGCACGGGCGACTCGAAGTGGATCAGCGGGGAGCGGGCCCGTCGATGGGTGCACCGGTTGCGGGGCCGCGTGGACGCCATCGTCGTCGGGATCCATACGGTGCTGGCGGACGATCCGGATCTGACCTGCCGCGACGCCCCGGCTCGGCGGGTGGCCACGCGCATCGTGATCGATCCGCGCCTGCGGCTTCCGCTGTCGTCCAGGCTGGTGCGGACCGCCCGGCGGGTGCCCACGCTGGCCGTGGCGAAGGCGAAGGCCGCTTCGGCGTCCCGGCGGCAAGCGCTGCAGCGGGCGGGCGTCGAGGTGCTCGAGGTCGCGGGCACGCCCCGCGGCCTGCATCTGGATCGGCTGCTGCGGGAACTGGCCGCGCGCGGGATGGCCAACGTGCTGGTCGAAGGGGGCGGTCGGACGGCCGGGGCGCTGTACGATGCCGGACTGGTGGACGAAGCGTTCGTGTTTGTGTCGCCGCGTCTGATCGGCGGGCAAGAGGCGCCCGGGCCCCTGGGAGGGACGGGTGCCCGGCGGATGGCGGACGTCGCCCGGCCGCGGACGCTGCACGTTCGCGACATCGGCGGCGATTACCTCTACAATCTCCGTCTGAGCGATCCGGGCGAGTGGGTCCGGCGGGCCGGGACGTAAACCCGGCGCCGGATCGCCCGATTCTCCGGCCTTCGCCGACGAGCGGCCCCTGCGGTGGAGCCCGCCCGCATTTCAGGTGCTGTGCTGCCTCCCCGTATAATCCGCGGCCGGTACAGTTCATCGCCTTTCGTGTTGAGGGTGCCTCTCTATTCGCACGATGCGCGGACTCCTGGGCGTCTGGATACCGGTGATCCTGCTGGCCATGGGGGGGTGTCGTCCGCCCCGGCCAGCGTATCCGGCCGCGCTGAACGCGGAGCAACCGGCGGACCGGATCAACGCGATCCGCCACGCCGCCGACATCCACGACCGCAGCGTCATTGGTATACTGGTCGATCGCCTGGCCGATGAGGACGAGGCGGTGCGGTTCTATGCGATCCTCGCTCTCGAGCGCCTGACCGGCACGCGTCTGGGATACCGCTATCAGGCACCACAGCGGGAGCGGGAAAAGGCCATCGAGCGCTGGCGGGAGTACTCGGGCCCCTCGGGCGCCGCCGTAGCACAGACTCAGGAATCGCCTCCGTGACGGCGCCAGCCGCGGGCGAGGTCGGCCGACGGATACCGGCGTGTCGGCCACACGGGCTTCGTTAGCCCGAACACGAGACGGCATCGCTCGACCCGGACGGGCCCGGCTCGTGCACGCAGCCGGAGGGGATGAACATGATCAGCAGCGCTTTGGCATGGTCGGCCTGGGTGCCGGCGTGCCGCGAGGAGCAGTCGATGGACACTGAGCCGGGTTCGATCCGTTCGATCCGCTGGGAGCAGGGGACCGCCATCGTGGAATTGGCGGGCGACATCGACATGCATCAGACGCCGGCCGTGCACCAGGCCATCGTCGAGGTGTGCGGCCAGCGGCCCCAACGGCTGGTCGTGGACCTCGGCGGCGTGGGGTACATCGATTCGTCGGGCGTCAGCCTGTTCGTCGAAGTGTTCCGGCGGCTCAAGGCCTATGGCGGGTCTCTGCGGCTCTGCAGTCTGCAGGAGCGCGTGCGCGGCGTGTTTGAGGTGACGCATCTCGACCGGTTCTTCAGCATCTACCCGATGCAGGCGGAGGCCCTGGCGGAATGAGCGGCGTTGCCCCCAGCCGGCCTTCGCGACTCGTGGCCGCCGTGACGGCGGTGGGGTACGCGGCGCTGGGCACGGCCCGACGGCTGGCGTACGGCGTGCGTTACGTCGGCAGCCTGGGCTATCTGCTCGGTGACGCGCTCTGGTGGTTTGCCCGCGGCTTCTTCGGGCGCGGGGGCAAGGTCGGGGCCGCGGCCATCGCCGCCCAGATGGTTCGCGTCGGCGTCTACAGCATTCCGATCATCTTCATCGTCCAGATCTTCATCGGCATCATCCTCGCCCTGCAGATGGCCCCGATCCTGAGGTCGTACGGCTCGGTGGAGCGGGTGGCCGACGTGGTGGCCATTGCCATGTTCCGCGAACTGGGCCCGCTGCTCTCGGGGATTGTGCTGAGCGGCTTTGCCGGGGCGGCCATCGCGGCGGAGGTGGGGGCGATGGTGCAATCCGAGGAGATCAAGGCCCTCCGGGCTCACGCGCTGAACCCGATCCGGTTCCTCGTCGTGCCCCGGCTGGCGGCCACGATCGTCATGCTGGTCGGGCTCACGGTGCTGGCCGACGTGGTGGGCGTGCTGGGCGGCCTGCTCACCGCGTGGGCGGCCCTGGGCATCCGCCCCGCGACGTACCTGTCGAACACCTACGACACGCTGATGTACCGCGACTTCCTCAGCGGGCTGGTCAAGTCCGGCGTATTCGGCATGCTGATTGCGCTGATCGCATGCCACGAGGGCTTCAGCGCCCGCGCGAGCGCGGAGGGCGTCGGTCGGGCCACGACGGCCACGGTGGTGCGCTCCATCGTCGCCCTGATCGCCACGGATTGCGTGTTCACCAGCGTCTTCTACACGTTCGGGTGGTAATGAGCGCGTCGTCACAACCCGTGATCTCGATCCGCGGCCTGGTGGTCACCTTCCGCGACAACGACGGCGGGCCGGTCCGCGTCCTGGACGGCGTGTCCTTCGACATCTATCCGGGCGAGACGCTCGTGGTCATGGGCGGCTCGGGCTGCGGCAAGAGCACGCT
>CAZQEN010000257.1:0-3552 GCA_964591605.1 uncultured Planctomycetales bacterium | reverse complement strand
TGCCTGATCGGCGAGATCCGCCCGGACGCGGGGCAGATCTACTACCGGATCCGCTCGATGCCCGAGCCGTGCGACCTGCTGACCATGGACGCCCGCCGGCTCGACGAGCTGCGCAAGCGCCTGGGCATCCTGTTCCAGAGCGGCGCGCTGTTCAACTCGATGACCGTGGCCGAGAACGTGGCCCTCCCGCTCAAGGAACACTCGTACGTCGACCCGTCGATCATCGACATCGTGGTCACGCTTAAGCTCCAGCAGGTGCGGATGCTCCCGCACCGCGACAAAATGCCGTCGCAGCTATCGGGAGGCCAAAAGAAGCGAGCGGGCCTGGCCCGGGCGACCGCCCTCGATCCGGAGATCCTCTTTTACGACGAGCCCTCGGCCGGGCTCGATCCGGTCACCTCGGCGGCCATCGACGACCTGATCATCAATCTCTCGAAGAAGCTGCGGGTCACCAGCGTGGTGGTCACACATGAAATGGATTCGGCGTTCCGCATCGCGGACCGCATGGTGATGCTCGATAAGGGACGCGTGCTCATGATCGGCCCGCGGGCCGATTTCGAGGCGATCCGGGCCAGCGACCCGGCGACCCTGCCCACGCGCGACGCGCGCATCATCCACCAGTTCCTGAGCGGTCACACGCAGGGGCCGCTCACCGACTCGGAAGGACTGTGCGATTTTGAGAAGATCATCATTGAGGGCTGAACATGCCGGCTGAACGCAACGCCTTCAAGCTGGGTCTGGCCATCATCCTGTTCGTGACGCTCTTTGTCGGCGTGGTGGTCTTTCTGGCACCGCGCGGAGGGGGCGACCTGCGGCTGCGCGTGCGGTTTCCGCACGACCGCTTGACGACGACGCTGCGGGTGGGCAGCGAGGTGGCCTGCGGGGGGCAGACGGTCGGCAGCGTGCGAAGCCTCGACCTGGCCGACATGAAGGATCCGCAGACGGGGCACGAGAACCTCTTTGCCGTGGTGGGGATCCAGGTGGACCGGTCGCTGGGCCTGCGGCAGGACTGCCGGATGGTGCCCGAAGGCCCGCTCCTGGGAGGGCCGGGGCGGCTCCTGATCCTCGATCGCGGCCTGGGCCGGCCAGTGCAGGATAGTGAGATCGTCGAGGGGGGGCGCTCGCAGGATCTGGCCGACCTGACGCGCACGCTCAGCGCCCAGCTCGATCCGCGCGACCCGGCCAGCCTGCTCGCCCTGCTGCGGGCCCAGCTCGACGCCGGCGCGCCCGATTCGCTCGTCCGCAAGCTGCATGCCTCGCTCGACGACCTCGGCACGGTCACCAGCCGCGTCCGCGCGGAGCTCGATTCGCAGCAGAAGGACGCCCTGATCTCGAAGCTGCATGGCGTCCTGGACCAACTGAACGAGGCCACCCGCCTGATCAAGACCCAGGTCGACCTCCAGAACAGCGCGGGGGCGATCGCCCGCCTGCACGGCGTGCTCGATACCCTCCACGAGGGCCTCGGGACCCTGGTCACGCTGCTCAACGAGAACAAACAACCCATGACCGAGGCGATCGCCCGGGTGAGGAACGCCAGCCAGATCCTCGAAGAGCAGGTTGCCACCCGGCTCGCCGCCCAGCTCGACCCGGCTCAGGCCGCCGGCCTGCTCGCGAAGGTGCACGTGGCCATCGATCGGTTCGAAGCGTCGCTCAAGGACCTCAGCACCATCACGTCAAACACGCGCGACATCGTGCTGATGAACAGGGAGAACCTGAACGGCATGCTGGCCAACATGAAGGAGACGAGCGATCACCTCAAGGCGGCCAGCAAGGAGATCCGCCGCAATCCGTGGCGGCTGTTCTATCAGCCGACGCTGGCCGAGGCCGAGCGGGCCAACGTGCACGACGCCGCCCGGGCGTTCGCCGACGCCGCCGCGAAGCTCGATGATGCCGTCGTGCGCCTGCAGTCGCTCTCTCAGAACGGCGTGCAGGGCGTCGAGGCCCGGGAGCTCAAAAGCCTGGCCGACCAGCTCAACCGCACGTTCGAGGGCTTCAACCGGGCGGAATCGGCGCTGTGGGAACAGCTCAAGATCAAGTGATCGGGCGCCCTCGGTCTGAGGGCCGGCGCGAGAACCTCGATCAGAGCCGCGCCCGTAAGGAAGCGGTACGCGAATATGCTGAGGAACCCGTCCCTGACGGCTGGACCCCGTCGGTTCGACCGCTTCCCGTACACGCTCTGAAGCCGGGCCCGCCCCGCGAAGGTCAGTCGTCGATCTCCGGCAGTTCCAGCGCGCCCTTGTCCCGATCCAGGACGGTGTTGGTGCCGCGGTTGACGACCTGGCCGTGGATCCGCAGATCTTCGCACCACGGACCACTGGGCAGAGGCGTCGGCACGCTGCCCTTGTACTCGATCTCTTCGTCATCCACGTCGGACGGATCGTCCAGCGGGACGACCACCGTGATCGGCCGCCCCTGCTCGTCGGTCAGCTTCTGACCGCGATGGCTGAACTCCAGCACCAGGTCGAGCTGGCCGGGAGCGATGTATTCGGTTTCGACCTCGTAGCGGATGCACCCGCTCAAGCCCTCGGGCGTGCAGCAGCCTTTGCCTTTGAGCTCCTCGATCTTGGCTTTGCCGCACTTGACCTTGCACGGCCGGCAAGTGTCGCAGTCGCTGCGGCGGCTCTCCGCGTAAACCACGGTCTGCTGGACCGGGGCGGGCGCCTCGGTGACGACGACGGGGGCGGGCTGATAGACCGGCGCGACGGCAACGGCCGGTGCCGGCTGGTAGACGGGCGCTGCGGCCACATAGGCGTACGGCGCGGCCACCCAGTACGCACCCACCACCTCTCCGGCCACATAGGTTCGGTGCCTCCGGTGACCGGCCATGGCCGTGCTGGCGACCAGCAGGACTCCGCAAACGGTGTATTTCAACAGTGTCATTTCTTGTCTCCTTGCGTGTCGGTCATTCCGAGCGGGATACGCGCTCCCCTGCCTGAGCTCTGCAGTCTGGCCCGACTCCGCCGCCGGGCGGTGCTCAACTCGCTGTCGCCTTACAAGAGGACACAGAAAGCCGACGAACGTTAGACTCGCCCTGGAATCCATAAGTGACTTGCACAGCGGGCTTTGCAGACCGACGGGCCCATGGAGAGCCCCGTCGGGCCGCTTGGCCGCGTCCGTGAAGGTCCGAGAGCAGCGTTTCCGGAGCAGTTGGCGGCCTGCCCCTTCAGGGCCCTTTGAGCAGCCCGGCTCCGCGCGTCGACGCTCGTGAACGGGAAAGAGGCAGTGTGACTGAGCGGTCGGACCCGTCCCGCCTGTCTTCTGTGTCTGCGTTGTTTTCCAGTGCATCAGGCGTTGGTTCGTGGGTTTTAGAATCTGCGGTGGATTCATCTTGTCGCCTGGCGAGGGTGAAAGCGGGGGGCGAAGAACTTCCTCAGAGAAGCTGGCGTCTGTCGCGCGGGGCGTGAATGGTGGGCGACGCCGGCGGGCGGATGGTCAGGACGCATGGCACTGGATTGGCGGTCTACACCCCAACTGACCGGAATTCGTGAAAAAGGGCACACAGAGGGATTGACCTGTACTTCGGGATGGGGTATACTGCCAGTAACAACATCG
>CAZQEN010000256.1:0-11574 GCA_964591605.1 uncultured Planctomycetales bacterium | reverse complement strand
CGTGCTCCAGGAACGGCGTACCATGCTCATTGTGCTGACGATCTACGCTGCCGCGCTCGTCGCCGTGCAGGCGCGTGCCATAGGTGCCGAAGGTGAGGTGATAGGCAAGGAGGATGTTCCCCATGACACCTCCACACAGAGCCGGACTCTGTGAGCCCGGTTCTTCAAGCTCTGTGAGCCCGAGCCTCTTCGACGATCATGGCCACTTGAACTACGTCGCGTCCATGCCTTCTGAGCAAGGCCCTGTGAATCCGGCCAGCCGCAAACACCATACCACTCCACATGCTCCAAGTCAGCGGGCTCGCTGACAACCGGTGTCACAGACGCCGGCAATCAAACGTCTGCCCCACCCAAAGGTCTCCGCCCCGGCACCGTCGTGTGCGAATACTACCGGGCTCACAGAGCCCGGCTCTGACTTCGGGCTCACAGAGCCCGGCTCTGGGGCTTGCCTTCGAGGCGGGCCTGGGCGGCGGCCATTTCCTGGGCGGTGGGGGCTTTGCCGCTGTTCATCATGTCGATGAAGCAGTCGAAGAGGTAGGTGGCATCGTGCGGGCCGGGACTGGCCTCGGGGTGATACTGCACCGAGAAGATCGGCTGATCGCGGTGCGAGAAGCCCTCCAGCGTGAGATCGTTGAGGTTCTCGTGGGTGGGCACGCCGCCGACGCGCTCGAGCGAGGGCGTGTCGACGGCGAAGCCGTGGTTCTGACTGGTGATCTCGACGCGACGGGTCGCGAGGTTGATCACCGGCTGGTTGCCGCCGCGGTGGCCGAACTTGAGCTTGTAGGTGCGGGCTCCCAGGGCCAGGCCCAGGAGCTGATGGCCCAGGCAGATGCCGAAGATCGGCACCTTGCCGACCAGGCCGCGGAGGGTCTGGATGGCGTACGACACGGGCTCGGGGTCGCCGGGGCCGTTGCTGACGAACACGCCGTCGGGTTTGTGCTCGAGAATGGCACCGGCCGGCGTCGTCGGCGGCATGACCAGCACGTCGCAGCCGGCCTCGACCAGGTTTCGCAGGATGTTGTGCTTCATGCCGCAGTCAAGGGCCACGACGCGGCGCGAGGGTTTGCGGCCGCGGGCGTCCATGGCGAACGGGCTCTCAAAGCCCTTCCTCCACTCGAACGGCTCGGCGGGCGCGACGGTTTTGACCAGGTCGTGGCCGACCAGGCCGGGCCAGCGGCGGGCGCGGGCGACGAGCTCGACATCGTCGAGCACCTGCGTCGAGATCGAGCCGCGCATGGCCCCCTCGATCCGCAATTTGCGCGTGATCGAGCGCGTGTCGACGCCCTGGATGGCGACGATTCCATGCTGAGTGAGGTAATCCTCGAGCGTGCTGGTCGCGCGGAAGTTGCTGGCCCGGCGGGCGAGCTCCTTGACGACGAAGCCCTCGACCTGCGGGCGGCGCGACTCGACGTCTTCGAGGTTGATGCCGTAGTTGCCGATGAGCGGATAGGTCATGGTCACGATCTGGCCGGCGTACGACGGGTCGGTCAGGATCTCCTGATAGCCGGCCATCGACGTGTTGAAGCAGACCTCGCCGTCGTGCGTGCCGTCGGCGCCGAAGGCCGTGCCGGTGTAGACGGTGCCGTCTTCCAGAGCCAGTTTGCAGATGCGCTGCACCATTCATCCTTCTCACTGCCAGTATTGTAGAAGGTGTGGCACCGGCGTCTCGCCGGTGCTGCACGACCGGGACGGTCGTGCAGGATCCCTGCACAGGCGAGACGCCTGTGCCACACCTGATTCTGTCACTTCTCATCGC
Source organism: uncultured Planctomycetales bacterium (assembly GCA_964591605.1). GTDB lineage: Bacteria > Planctomycetota > Phycisphaerae > UBA1845 > PWPN01 > CAYLLT01. The sequence continues at coordinate 9,818 of CAZQEN010000256.1, read as the reverse complement.
GCGAGGCGGCTACGCCTTCGAACAGCGCCGTCCCCACGCGGATCATCGTCGCGCCTTCCTCGATCGCGACGGTGTAGTCGTTGCTCATGCCCATCGAGAGCTCGCGAAATTCCGGGCCGGCGATGCGCTCGTTGTGCACATCCTCGAACACCTCCCGCAGCCGGGCGAAGCAGGGCCGGGCGGTCTCCGGGTCGTCCGAGAACGGGGCCATGGTCATGAGGCCGACGATCGAGAGCCCCGGCATGCCGCGCACCTGGGCAATGAAGTGCGGGACCGCCCCGACGGCCATGCCATACTTGCTCTTCTCGCCCGAGACGTTCACCTCGACCAGGACGGCCGTCGTCCTGGTGTGACGGGCGGCCTCGGCGCTGATCTCCTCCGCCAGGCGCAGGCTGTCGAGCGAGTGGATGAAGTCGATCCAGGGCAGGACCGCCTTCACCTTGTTGCGCTGCAGGTGCCCGATCATGTGCCAGCACGGGTCAGGCGGGGCCGTGGCCGGGTCCACCATGCGCCGCCGCAGGAGGTGCTCGTGCACCATGCCCGCCCGCTTGACCAGTTCCTGCACGCGGCTCTCGCCCAGGTCGACCATGCCCATGTCGAGGGCGGTGCGGATGACGTCGACCTCGACCGTCTTGGTGACGGCGACGAGGCGGACATCCTCCACCCGGCGGCGCGACCGCGCACAGGCGGCAGCGATCCGCTCGCGGACGCGCTTGAAATTGTCAGACAGTTTGCGTCGCATAGTTCCAGGCGCGGCAGGCGTATTATACGCGCGTGCCGGCGTTTGTAACGCCGCCGCCGCTTGCCTGACGGCGGGCCCCACGGACAATGCTGGCATGGAGCAGAACCGGCTGACCGTCGATCAGATCATGCTGGCCCCGCCCGAGCCGGGTGAGTTCCTCGATTTTGGCCGAATCTTCGGACGAGAGGCCCCGGTCGAGATGGAGATCGGCACCGGGAAGGGCGGGTTCCTGCTGAACCGGGCCCGGGCACATCCGGACCGTGACTTTTTGGGGATCGAATGGGCCAACAAGATCTTCCGCTACGCTGCTGACCGGATGGCCCGCTGGGGGGTCACGAACGTGCGGCTGATGCGTGCCGACGCCGCCCACCTGGTGGCGCACCAGATCCCCGCCGGATCGCTGTCAATGCTGCACATTTACCACCCCGACCCGTGGCCCAAGAAGCGGCACCACAAGCGCCGCCTGATCCAGCCCCCGTTTGTCGCGGCGGCCACCCGTGCGCTCGTCCCCGGCGGACGCCTGGCCGTCCAGACCGACCACCCGGAGTACTTCGAGCAGATCCAGGGCGTTTTGAGGGCCGAGCCGCGGCTGCGGGAGGTGGACTTCGACATTCCCGAGGCGGGCGTGATCGACGGTCGAATCATGACCAACTACGAAATCAAGTACCTGCGCGAGGGTCGGGCGATTTACCAGATCGCCATGCAGCGGGTGGAGTGAGGCCGCTATTCCTGGTCGCGGCGGGGAGGCTCGGGGGAGTCGGGGGTCGGGCGGGTCTGGGGCTCGGGCCTGTCCCGGGCGATCGGGCCGAGATCTTCAGGCACGGCCAGCACCAGGGAAGCGTCGATCTGCCGGGTCCCGCGCTGCACGGTGAGGGTGACCCGCTGGCCGGCAAGGCGGACCCGCATGAGCCGCTGCAGATCCGAATACTTCTTCACGGGCCGGCCGTCGACCGCCAGCACACGGTCGCCCTTCTCGAGTCCCGCGCGAATGGCCGGCGACGGATCCGCCAGGCCGGTGATGATGAGGCCGCCCGGCCCACCCAGGGCGACTCCGAACAGCCCCCGGCGCAGGGTGTGCCCGACCGCCAGGTCCCCGGCCGAGGCGTTCACCTGCGGGAACGGCACGGCGAAACCGATGCCGGAATCGTAGAGCTCGATGCCGGCCATGATGCCCGTGGTGAGGCCCATCGGCACGCACAGGCCGATCACCCGCCCTTCGGCGTCGATGAGCGGGCCGCCGTAGTTGACCGGCGAGAGCCGCGCATCCGTCTGAATCGCCAGGCCGCTCTGTCGATTGAGCCCACTGATGATCCCGGCGCTGATCGAAGGTTCGTCCCCGCCCAGACCGCGGCCCAGGGCGATCGCCCACTGTCCGACCCGCACCTGAGAGATGTCCTGCAGCCACTCGGGGGTGGGCAGGCCCGTCGCATCGATCTTGATCATCGCGAGCTGGCGCACCTCGTCCCTGGCCAGCAACTCCGCCACGAACCGCCGTCGGTCCGGCAGCACGACGGTGATGAGGGACGGGTCGCGGACGAAGTTGAACGCGCTGGTGAGGATGAGGCCATCGGGCGAGAAGATCAGCCCGGTGGTCGGCCCGTCGGCCACGATGAAGCTCGGCGCGGGGGCGCGGGGACTGCGCGGCCGACCCGCACCGGCTGCTCCGGTACTCGGCGGTAAGCCCTCCGTCGGCTGCGTCCCGCCCACCGTCTCGATCGTGACCACGCAGGGGGCGACGCGCCGCGCGGCCGCTCGGAAGACCTCCTGCTGTGCCCGAAGCAAGCCGGCCGCGTCCTGCGCCGTCCCGCCTGCCTCGTCCATCTGTGCGGGCTGCGTGGCAGGCGCCTGTGCAAAGAGGGGACCGGCGCCGGGCGCCGCGATGAACGAAAGCATCAGCGATGCGAACATGGGTGTGACGATGCGGCGCGGCGAAGCCGCGTTGGAGTGGGGCGGCCAGGACGCCGCCTTGGATACCGGCGGGGCCGGTCTGGCTCGAGAAACCTCAGGGCAGTCCTGAAGGCTTCGCGCGAAGCCAAAGCGGCGTCGCGCCGCCGCACTCCAGAACGCTCCGCGTGGACCGCGCAAGCCGCCGGTGCTTTCGACTTTCGACTTTCGACTTTCGACTTTGGCTCGACTTTCGATTCTCACTTCGGCGGCTCCGTCAGGACGAACCGCACGGCGGACAACTGTTCGCCCCGCTTGATGATCAGCGACAGCTCCTCGCCCGCACTCAAGCGGTCGCACAGCTCGGTGAAATCGCGCCCGCGCGGGATGGCCGTGCCGTTCGCACTGACGATCAGATCGTCGGGACGGACGCCGGCCCGGTCCGCGGGCGAGCCTTTGGCGACACGGCTGACGAACGGAAGCTGGCGGTGATAGGCGATCTTCGACAGGCTGATTCCATGGTAGCCGGGCCCGGCGCTCCGGGTGGTCGGACGCGTCGCCGCGCTGGCGCCCGCCTCGGCGTCCTTGAGAAAGGCGGCGATCTCCTCGACGGGCAGCGCGTAGTTGAGCAGCGTGTTGGTCTGGCGCGACGTGACACTCTTGCCCACGATTCCGATGAGCCGGCCTTCGAGATCGACAACCGCGCTGCCGCCCTGGCCCGGCCCGCTGGTGATGGCGTCCAGGAGCAGGATGTCGCCCAGGTACGGGAAGGGCTGCACGCCGCGGGCGGCGCTGAGCTTCGTACGGCCGGCCAGGACGCCCTTCATGACGCTCAGCAGCTCGTCCCCCTCGGCCACCTTGAACGGATTACCCACCACAAAGATCCAATCACCTGCATGCACGCCGGACGAGGTCCCCAGCGGGAACGCTTCCAGCCGGGGCCGGCTCATCTGCTCGCTGAGCGGCGCGTCGGTATCGCGATTACTCGTGTGGCGGGCCATCTGCAGCAGGGCAAGCTGGCGGTAATCATCGCGGTAAAGCACCTCGACCGGATAGATGTGCCCGTCGGCGGTGACCACGCGCAGCGAGCTGGCCTCGAGCACGAGGTTCAGAACCGTCACCACCTTCCCATCGGGTGAGACGAGCACGCCCGTGCCGTAGCCGTGCTGGGAGCCGATGCCCGCCCCGTAGATCTTCACGGTGCGCTGCAGGGCGACGTCCGCCCCGAAGGAGAGCATGTTCCCTCCGACCGGCCCCCGCCCCGCTTGAGGATCGGCGGACTCCGCGGCGGGCAGGGCGCCCCCGCCGCCCGCCAGGGCAAGAAGCATCACCCCAGGCAGGATGAAAAGTCCGCGACGCATCTTCCCCCGTGTGCGTTCTCTCTGATGATGCGGCGGTCTCACGTTCCGGCTCCCCCCGCCCTCACGGGCGCTTCAGGGTGTAGGATTCGATCTTGTCCACCGTGGCGACGGTGCCGCCGACGTACGTGAAGATCTGCATGGGAAGCTGCACGTCGCCATGCCGGTCGTACTGCTCAAACTCCATTTCCACCGGCGGATTCTTGAGGCTGGGCGGCTCGGGAGACTGCCAGAACATGCGAACCGGCAGATGCGTCAACGGATCGATCGCGACGCGCAACGCGCCGGCCTCGGCCTTGAATTCGAGCAGATCGACGATGCGCCCGCGATACTCGTCACCGCCGACGAAACGCCATGCCTTGAGCTGCTCGGTGTCCGCCGAGGCCAGCAGCGCCTGGCGCCCGATCATCCACAGGTGGGCCCGTGCAGTGTCGGCGGGCCCGACGTTCTGCCACTCGCCTCCGGCCGCCCGCGACTGTGCGGTCCGCCGGTTGTACTGGATCTCGAGCGCGAAGGTGCCCTGATCATCGAGCCACCTGGCCTCGCCGTTGCCCGCGGCCGACTCCGTGATCTCGAGCGTCCGCACCTCGCCGGCCCGCGGCCCGGCCAGGATGCCCCGCTCCGCCTTCCAGCTCAGCGCCGCCCCCGACGGCCAGTCACCCAGGGCCGTCCGGCACGCATCCAGCACGCGGCGGGTCTCTGCGTGATTGAGCTCCTCGTCGACTTCGAAGGGCACTTCCGCGGGCAGCCGTTCGAGCCGCACGCGCCGCAGGATCTGCTGGCCATCGCGTTCGAACACCACGACGACCGGCCAGCCCGCCGGATAGGTGCCGAGCACGTTCAGAAACTGGTTGGCGGTGTGAATCTCCCGGCCGCCGAACATCAGGAGCCGGTCTCCGACCTGAATGCCGACCGCGGCGGCCACCGAAGGGTCGAGCATCTTCTCAAAGACGACGCGGCGGTATCCCAGGTCAACGGTGGTCGCCCCCAGGGAGCCGTGCTCGACGAGCAGGCCCGCCCGAAGCCCGGGAATGAACCGCCGGGCCTGGTTGATGGAGATCGCATAGGCCAGGCCCACGTTGACGCGGCCGCGCTGCTCGAACGACGCCCGGCCGTTGATGCCGATCAACCGCCCCTGCAGATCGAACAGCGGCCCGCCGGAATTACCCGGATTGATCGACGCATCCACCTGGATGCAATCGGTGTAAACCAGGTTGCGCCCCGAGGCGCCGAATTGATACCGCTGGATGCCGCTGACGATTCCGAACGTGGTCGTCGGGGTGTAATCCTCGGCAAGGAGAAACGGGTTGCCCATCGCGAAGACCAGGTCGCCGACCTGCACGGCATCCGAATCGGCCAGCACGGCGGCATGGAAGGAAACGACGTCTGCGGAGCGGGATGCCGACAGGGAAGTCGCTGCCTCGCGGCCGGGGGGCTTCGTTTCGGCTGGCCGGGCTAAATCCCGCGCTCCGACGTCGTCTACCGGGGTCGGGTCCAGCTTGAACATCGCCAGATCACCCGTCGGATCCACGCCCAGGACCCGCAGCGGGTAGACGCGATGGTCGGACATGCCCCCCAGGCCGCGCCGCTCTTCCAGGAGCGGCGCGATGACGTGGAAATTGGTCAGGCCGTATCCATCCGGCGTGATCACGACGCCCGAGCCGCCGCCGGCCTGCGTCTCTTCGAGCACCGCCACAACCGATCGGGCGGCCCGGTCCATGGCCTCAACCCGCTGCATTTCCGCCAGTCGTACGCGGGCCAGGGCGTCCGCCGATGAGGGAGCCGCCGGTGCGGCGGCCGCGATCCACAGAATCGAGGCCGCCGATGCGGCGCAGAATCTCCACGCCCGGCGTGCCCCGTGAGGTCCGCCACCTCTCGCTGCTCGTCTCGAAATAGGCATGGGTCCTGTCATCTGATCAGCCGAACCAGGCCCCAATCCGCGTGGTCGGCGACGTCCAGCCCTTCACCGAAATCCACCCGGAGTTCGAGGCGCTTGGGCTTGTTCAAATCGACGAGAATCGCACGAGGCGGATCCCTGCCGGATACAGGGCCGCTGTTGAAGACTTCCTTGTCGTCGGCCAGTACACGAAAGACAGCATTCCCCCGAGGCCGGACGGAATCGTCGATCCCGATCGTCGCCGCCAGTTGAGCGAAATCCTCCGACAGGTCGTACCGCAGCCGTGACTGGGAGTGCATCCCGATGCCCCGTTCGAATTCCTGGCCCCCGATGCGAAGCGGGCGGTTGGCGACCGAGCGGTCGTAGCGATAGGGCCATTGCGTCACGGCGAAGGGCTCGAACTGATACTCCGCCGGCGGCAGGTCGCTGAGCAGCACGATCCGCTCGCTGCGGAATCGGATCTCCCACGCATCCGCAACCGGCAGCTCCAGATCGACGCCCAGGCTGCTTTTGAAGCGGATCGTGGCCTCATCGCCCGAGATCACGTCACCGCCCCACAGTGAACCATCGCGCAGAAGACAGAGGACTCGTGCGATTGTCGCCGGCTGTACTCCCCGGGCGACGACGAGCCCGTAGGTGGTTTCCCACTGGAAGGGCACGCTTCGCTCGCGCCAGCGGAACGAGCCTCCCTGGACCGTGAGCTGTTCGATGACGCCGCGCACGGCGGTCGCCCGCCCTTCGCGGATCGCGATGAGCACGTCCTCCGAGGCACTGCGCTGCGCCAGCGCCCGGGTGAAGAAGTCCGCGGCGTCGCCCGCGTCGATGTCACCGAAACGCACGCCTGCCAGTTGGGCCAGCGGGATGGCCAGCGCCCCGGCGAGACGAGATCGGACGGTCAGCGCTTTCTGGCCGCCCTCGACGATCTGTCCGGCAAATCGGCTGCCATCGGCGAGGTAGAACACGGGGCGGTCGCTGACACTCGGCTGGCTCGTGGACGGTTGGCCGAAGCGCAGCGACATCGCGTCATCACGCGGGATCGAGACCGGTCCTTCCGGGGCAGTCTGGATCTGCACCTCGCCCGCCGGCCCCACGCCGAGCCACCGGCCTTCGAGTTTCCTTCCGTCGATGGTGGTCGCGCGCACGCCCGCCGGCTGCGTCGCAGGGGGGTCCGCAGCGCTGGAGAACGAAGCGATGCACGACAGGATCAACGCGTACGTACAGACGAAGGCACACCGCACGCGGTCATTTCTCCTTCGCGAGCTGTTTGTAGTATTGCTCGACGAGCTGGCGATAGCGGCTCGGGAACGTGCGCCGCAGCGATTGGAGAACGCGCTCCCGCTCTTCGGGCCGCATCTGGCCCCATTCCTCGCCCGGACGTGCGTTGGGCGAGCGGTTCAGATCACCCACCTGCCCCGGTCCGCCCGGCAGAGCCGATTTGTTGGCCGGGCTCTTGGGCTGCCAGGCCCCCTTCGGATTGCCGCCCTGGCACTTGTTGCAGCCTTTCCCCTGGCATTGCTTACAGCCTTTGCCGCCGCTCTTCTGCTGTTGCTCGCGCTCCTCGGCCTGGGCAATGAGGCGGGTGAGCAGCTCGACCGCCTTCTCCTGCGGGACCTGCACCTGCGGGCCGGGCTCGCCGTTGGCCAGCCGTCGGCTCGAGTACACCATCAGATCCGAGACGTCACCCAGCCCGTCCGGGCTCCGCGCCTTGAGCTCGCTCAGCATCTGGTGGGCGGGCAGCCGGAAGCGGTCCGGCGCGTCGGGATGCTCGTATTCGAATTGCTGCAGGCTCTCCAGCGCCTCGTCGTAACGCAGATTCGAGAGCTGGCAGTAGGCGAGCAGGAAGTCCACCTCGGTCTCCAGGAACGTTTTGTCGATAAGCTGCGCTTCTTTTTCAGCCAGCGGCTTGAGTATCTTCTCGGCCTCTTCGAGCTGATCCTGCTCCACGTGCGCGCGGGCCTGCAGCCCGCGGGCATTGAGCGAGAGATAGGGGTCGGGTGACTCGGCGAGTTTCTGGAACTCCGCAACGGCCGTCGCGTACTGTTCCTTCTCGAGGGAAACCAGCCCGCTCTTGAAGGGCTCAGAGATGATGGCCAGGCCCGCCTGGAGGAAATCCTCCGGCTCCTCGTCGGTGCGATGCTGCTTCCAGCCGTCGACAACCGCCGATCTGGCCTGGGCGGGCAGGTCGGACCGCTCCGTGACGTGCGAGATGAAGCGGTCGATCAGCTTGCGGGCTTCCTCTCGCTTCTGCTCGGCCGAAAGGATCGGACGAAGCTCGGTGGCCGGCTGAGATTCGGGCGCGACAGCGAGGGCGAACCCCGGCATCGTCAAGAGCCCGACGACTGATACGATGGCAAGCTTCCGCATCGCACACCCTTACCTTGTATAGAACCGCCTGTCCGTTTCCGCCTGCCGAATGCACGCAATCGGCAGGCAGCCATCCCGTCATTGCCCCGTGGCCCGTTCATTCATTTTACGGGCCATGTCCGCCACGTCACGCTGCCGCTCGCCGATTCGCGAGAGTTGGCGCCGCTGCTCGGGGTCGTCGGTCTGGTCGGTACCGTGCTTTTCGACGTAGGTGGCCGTCTCCTTGTTGATCCGCTCCTGACAGGACTTGAGCAGCTTGAGTTCAGCCGAATCCGGCAGCAACGGCGGGGTCTTGCCGCCTCCGCCGCCCCCACCGCCGCCTCCGCCGCCGCCCTGCTGCAATTCCTGACGCATCTGCTTGATCGCGTCGATGAGCTCCTCCAGCGTCGCCACGATCGCCGCCTCCAGGGCCTGCGCGGGCTCATCGAGCGTCTTCTCGCCCAGCAACCGGGCGAGTTCGCGGATGTCACCCTGGAGCTGTTCGACGATCCGCGGAAACACGATCGAGGTGCCATCCTCCTTGAGGATGTGGAGGGCCGTACCCGCCTCGTCAGCAAGCTTGAGCTCATCGCGTGACAGACCGGCCACCATCAGCTCATCCGCGTGGGCCCAGTTGGTCTGCACCACCTTCTTCTTGAGGTCGTCCGCAGCCTTGTTGATGATCAACTGCTGCGACAGCATGGCCCGGAAACGCGACTCCAGGCCCCGCAGGATCTCCTCCTGCTGCTCGCGGCGAAGCTGTTCGAGGGCCTGCTCCAGTTCCTGCTGAGCCTTTTCGAGCTCCTCGATCGATTTCTGCTGGTTCTGGGCGGCGTCGTGCGGGTTCTCCTTGTCAAGCTTCTCAGCAGCTTCCTGCATTTGCTCGCCCGCCTCCTGGACATTCTGGGCGCCGGGCGCCGGCTGGGGTTGCGGCTGCTGCTGGTCACCGCTTTGCTGACCCTGCTGCTGATCGCCGCTCTTCTGGCCGCCGCTTTGCTGCTGATTCTGCTGCGAGCCCTGGCTGCCCTGCTGGCCGCTCTTCTGGCCCTGCGAGCCGCTCTTGCTGCCGGATTTCGAGCCCTGCTTCTGAGAGTCTGACGGCTCACCCGGCTTCGGCTGGCCCTGTGCGCCGTCCTTCTGGCCGCCGGACATCTGCTGGGCGAGCTTGTCGGTCAACTGCTTGAGCTCGCGCTGTTTTTTGGCCGCCTGGGCCTGATCCAGGAGCTTACGCGTGTCTTCTTCCTGCTTTTTGAGTTCGGCGAGGGCTTTCTGAAGCGACTCGATCGCCTCTTTTTGCGGGGGGACGGCCGTTTCAAGCTGACGCTGCTGGAGGGACGACTCGGCCGCCTTCATCTGCCCCGAGGCCTTCTCCACGGAGCTGCCCGCCCGCCGCAGACCCGCCTCGATCGGAGCTTCGGGGGGCACGGCCGCGCCGGCCGGCTGCGTTTCGGGAGCGGCGTCACGAGGCTGCGGCCGAGCCGGCGGCTCTGAGGGGCCGGATGGCTCGTGCGACTCCTCGTGATCGTGCCCTTCGTGCGATTCGTGTTCTGCCTGAGGCGGCTTAGGGGCAGAAGGAGGCTGCTCGGAAGGCTCG
>CAZQEN010000255.1:0-11593 GCA_964591605.1 uncultured Planctomycetales bacterium | reverse complement strand
GTTTATGAAGCCCGAGCGTTGAACCATCAGTTTCAGGGGGTCAACATCAAATTCGGTAAGAACACCACTTTCGGCGAAAAAGGCACGCCGGTCAGAATGAGACAGCGACTGGAACCCAAACCGTCAGGGACGCCCCAAACCCTGGAAGCCTTTCCAGTGCCCGTTCCGCCGGTGAGCGATAAGGAAGAGCGCGAATGTGTCACTGAACGTAAAGGGCTTTTCGAGCGCAAGGACCCATCAAATACCGATGAGATCACGCCCGATAGCGTAAAACATAAACTGGCTTTCTGGCCAACAGAAAGAGGCAGGCTTCAGCATCGGTTTTATACCAAAGCTGCAGACTTCGACGCGGCCAGGAAAGCCGACGATCAGGATCCGGAGCCTTATGTCAACAAACTGCTGGTCCTGATCGACAGCAACACTGGAGAGGTCAAATCCTGTTACGTCGACGGCGTGGAAGTGAAGGTGGAGCATCTTGCCCCGCCGAGTGCAAAGTGAGAGGAGGTGCGTTATTCCCGCGATGTTAGCCCACTGGCGGATCCTTGAACTGGCTGCACTCTTGGCAGAGAGCGACGGGACGCTGTGGAAGGCCGTGACATCACCCAAGCCAAAGTATACGTCCACTGGGATGAACTATGGCCTCAGTCAATGGGCGTACCTGGGCGCCATGGGTCCCGATATCCCCTACATGTACAACAGAACAGGAATCAATTCGGCTGACAAAATGCCTCAGTTGAATTGGCTCGCTGACTGTTTCCATGCCAAGAAGTCGAACGTCGTTGTGACCCAGTTTCTCGAAACCCTGGCGACGAGGGCGAATTCGGAACTGAAAGATGCAACCTATGCATTCATTCTCGGATTCCTTTGTCACATGGCCGGTGACATCATGCTCCACCCGTATATCAATTCCTTCGCCGGCGCCGGTGACAAGCACTCAATAACCCATCCTTCTTCCGGCTGGGTCATGGGCCGGTATGAGGCTCACCGGTATTTCGAGCTGCAACATGATGTCTACCTCGCTCGGACAGTGTATGGCGCTCCCAATCTGGACGACGGCCCGGGAGACGATAACTCGAATTCCTGGGCGGATTTCATCGTCGACATCTACAATGCATCTCTCGCTATCTCGCATGGGAGCAGCAATTCTCACCGCCTGCTTTCCGGGGTGCTCAACGAGCTCATGTGGGCGGGAAAAGACTCTTACAGAGAAACCGGAAAGACCAGCCAATTGACCGTCCCGGATCTCGTCAGGGCGGTTGACTTTTTATATGCTTCACTCGCATTTGGTTACAACTGGGCGGAAGGCTGGTTACCCGATTTTGCTCCCAATAAGGCTCATCTGAATTTCGTACAGTCTCCGGTGAGAGACCGTGACTATGAAAAGTATTTGATGGCGGCGGCAAAACTGACCATCAAGTTTTGGAAGGCTGCGAAGACATACTGGGAGGCATGTCAGAAAGGGCATGGAGTTACAAGCGAGGACGATAAACGGGTGTTTTTACAAACCGTATTGAATTTTAATCTGGACACCGGTTACACAATTCGCGTTTACAGCAAGGTGGATCGGAACTTTGGTAGTGAGGGATGGCGTGATGAACCTACAATTCACCTGAGATATGACCATAGTTGGGCGTTGTATCATGACCTGCTGTGATAGAGTGCAATGGCGACGATTGGTTGGAGACGAAATAGATGCCCCCTGCCGCACGATTGAATGATCCCGCGACGCACATGGCCAAGCCGATCACTCCCGGCATCGGCAGCAACGACGTCGAGATCGGGTATATGAGGGCCTGGCGGGCACTGCCGACCGGTATGGGCGATGGGGTGGAGACGGCGCTCAAAACGATGAAGGAACTGATGGACTCGCCGTTGCTGGACCCGGCGACCACGCCGATCAAGCTTGCTAAGGTGAATCAGGGGCTCATGAGCGATGCGGGCAAGGCCGCATCGAACGGAGCGCCCGCCGCTCCCGGCGCCGTGTCCGGCGGTTTCACCACGTTGATGAGCACGAACGTGGCCTTGACCGCGACCTATACGGCAGCCGCGGCCGTGCCGGGCGGTGAGCCCGCGGCGCGGACGGCGTACACACAGGGCATCAAGGCGGCGGCGGCCGCGTTCGCCTCTTCGGCCATGAGCGCGATCGCCGGGATGACGGATATTCACGTCTGCCCGCAACCCTCGGGGCCGATCCCGCACGGCCCGGGAGTGGTCACCAAGGGCAGTAAGAGCGTGTGGTTCAACCATCTCCCCGCCTGTCGCGAGACCGATCAGATCTTCGAGGCCGCCGGCGGCCCGGACCCGATCAAGAAGGGCTGCCCGTCCGTGCTGATCGGCGACGATGGAGGCCCGCCCGAGCCGGAGCCGGAGACCGTCATTGACGATGAGGCGATCGAGAAGGAGATGCACGCCCAGTCCAGCATCGCCGCCCTCAACCAGGCCGCCGCCGCCGGCATCCCGCTCATCGAGGTCTGCCCGCAATGCGCCAAACTGCGTGAAGCGGTCCAGAAGATCAAACACAAGCTCGTACTATGCGTCGTGGATGACGGCACCGGCGAACCCATCGCCGGTGTCACGTTGCGCGTCACTCTGCCTGATGGACAGCAGGAAATGCACACGACTGATGCCCAGGGGAGGGTGGAGATCGACGATCTCGAAGAACCAGGCGACTGTTCGGTCACATGTGACCTTCAGGGAGCGCAGCTCGCACACACGTACGGTTTCGTCCGTATGGGCGAGGCATGATGCCCCCCGGGAGTTGATGATGAGCACGCCTGACGGCAAACGTGTTCTGAATGTCATCGAACACAAGGTTCGCACCGGCGAGACCCTGGACAGCGTGGCCCAGGCGCACGGAATGACCTGGCGTGAGCTGGCCCAGTTCAACTGGGGAACCCAGCAGCCCGATCGGATCAACCACCACCTGTACAAGGAGGTGGGATGCCGGAAAAAGACCGCGGACGGAAAGAACTATGTCTTTGACGACGGCGATGAACCCGGAAAGATCTACGTCCCCAGGGCATGGAGACAAGATGGCCTGATGACGGACATGACGCACACGATCCGCGTCCGGCCGCTGCGAACGGATACGCGCAGACGGCGCATCCGTCTGTTCGACTGGTATTCGCAGCCCATGGCCGGAGCGCCCTATCGCGTGGATGCCGATGGCCGGGAGATCTGTCGGGGGAACGCGGACGCGCATGGCGATATCACCCTGCCCGACACCCCGGCGACCATGTGCACGGTATACTGGGGTACCCGCCAGGCGGTCGCTCCACCCTCCGAGCCCGTTGACCAAGGTCCTCCACCCCTGGGGACATCGAGTGGCGGAGAGGGAGACCAGGGTGCTTCTTCATCCTCCGCACCCGGCCAGGAATTCGAGTTCGAGCGGGAGATCTTTCTGGACGTTGATTCGGCGGTGCAGGGCGAGCCGGCGGATCACCAGGACGCCACTCGCAAGAGGTTAAGCAACATGGGATATGCAAGTGCGCCGGTCCTTGCCCACAACGTCAGGGCGTTCCAGCGCGACGCCGGCCAAGACATCACCGGGCTCATCGAAGACGCGGAGGATCTGGTGTGCGGCCACCACGATGAGCAATGTCAGCCGCCGGGTGAAGGGGAAGCATTGGCTTAACCGGCGCTGAGAATACTTCGATCATGCGCGCGGCAGGAATGACACGCAATGGGTGACGGCAAAACTCAGAAGGCTCCTCCCCAGGCACCCCGTAAACCAGCCGGGGGTTCGGCCGGCTCGCCTCCCGCCACTCCGGCGAAGACGTACCAGCAGCGACAGGCCTTTCTCGCCGGCGACTGCCAGACCGCGATGTTGTTCCCGGACAGCGCCCCGCTGACCAGCCAGGCGGTGAAGGGCAATTCGGCCCTGCGGGTGAGCGGAAAGCGGAGGACAAACAACCCGGGCCCGGTGACCACGCTCGATCTTCAGGCGGTCTGGACGCATGTCCACATCCCCAAGGACGCAAAGGCCACTGACGACTTCGGCGTGCTCATTCTTCTCCACGGCCACTACACCTTCGTCACCATCGACGAACAGGGAAAGGCGGTCTGGCCGAGCTGGGCGGCTGACGGCTTCGGGGCGGCGACCCGGGAAGGCCAGGACCCTGAATACCAAGGAAGCTCGCCGGGCGCCCCGGTCGGTTACAAATACGTTCAGACCGCGCGGGCCTACAGCCGCCCCATCATTGCGATCGCGCCGGAAGTCGTTTTGCCTTATCAGTCGATATCACTTGTGGACGACCCGGCCCGTCCGGGCAAAAAGAAGCGGGTATACTCGTGGGGCATCCCGGGAATCGGGGTCGTCGAGCAGGCCGGCGAGCTGAAAGACAAACTCGGCCCGTTGATTGAAGACTGCAAGAAGCTGCTGTCCAGCCCCACTCTCGCCCAGGGGTCGGCGTGCAAGTCCGCGCCGCTTTCGTCCGTTCCGAAGACGCGCCGTCTGTTCATCGCCGGCCACTCGGGCGGGGGCGTCCCGCTCGATGCGGCGGCTCGGGCGGATGTCGCTCTGAACACGGCGACGGACCTGATCCTGCTGGACTCCACGTACGGTTATCCCGCCGGCGCGGAGGCATTCTGTAAACACTGGAAGGATCGTTTGGGAAACGGGACCGGAAAGTCCCGTTTGATCGACGTCTGGATCAGCGGGACGGACACGCAGGGCTATTCTGAGTCGCTGCGCGATGTCCTGACCACGATGCCGGTCAAGAAGGGCGGGCTCGGGCTGGCCTACAGGGAGCTGAGCCCTGACAAGGACTACGACGCGAAGGGCAAGCAATGGAAGGCCCCGGCGGATACGCAGGTTGTCCAGATCAATCACAAAACCGACAGCAAATACACGCCGTCGGCCTCCAATCTCGAGCCGATCAGGATGGCGATGATCCAGTTCCCGATTGTGTTCATCAAGACAGGCGTCAGCCACTTCCGGATACCGGAGGTTTTTACCAGCCTCGCACTGGAAACGGCCGGGAAGACGATGACAGGTCCGAAGCCGTAGGGAGCAGCGCACGCGATGCCCAGAATGTTTCAAATCTCCGCGGCCCATCTTCAGGCGTTTTCGGAGCAGCAGCGCGGTCGCTTTGAAGACGAGATGGTGGTCCACCTCCGGAGGGAATACCCGGACCCGAGCTCGAAGATGGGCGAGGCCCGCCTGCGCGAGCTGATCCGCGAAGGCATCGAAACGGCCAGGGGTTACCATATCATTCTCGAAGCCGACGTGGCGCGGTACATCGAATTGATGTTGACGATCGACCGTGATTTCGATCGCAGCCAGCAGACGCCCTGGGCCCAGGAGATTCTGGCCAACCGATCGGCAACCGGCGTTGACAAGCTCAATCGGATCCAGGCGCGGTGGATGGCTGAGGGTTCATCACGGGCTGTCTCTACACCGTCTGGCGTCTCTGCCGGAGGCAACCCATGAGCAAACCCGCGACCACTGGCAGCGGGGCCGTCGGCGCACCGGCACTGGTCTGCCCCGCCGGCACGCTCACCAACCTGACCGTGCGCGTCAAGTATTCGAACGGCGGTAAGCCGGTCGATAAGGCGACCGTCACCGCTCGGGGTCCGAGCAGCAAGACCGGTGTCACGCCCCCGGAGGGGAGTGTCGCTTTCCGCGGAATCACGCCCAGTCCGCCCGTATACCGCGTGAATGCCAGGAAAGACGGAATCTCCACGGACACGAAAGAAGTGAGCGTCCCCTGCGGGTCATCCAGCACCGTCGATCTGACGCTGCCTGGTCTGGTCAAGCCCTCCATCGCGCCCGCGAAAGCCGTCATCGCCGTCAGGAAGCATTACGCCGAAGCCTCGTGGAAAACCAGCCGCGTGAAATACGTGCTCAAGACGGACTTCGCCTTTGACGGCACCGGCACCCTGGAGCGTTCCAGCGATGCAATCCGGTTCTTCGACAAGAATACGGGCGGCACGGAGATCAAGTTCGATCGCAACCGCAGGGAGTTCCCGGGCGACAAGCTCAGTTCGGCGGCGGGTGGTGTTGTGCTCTGGGCCCAGGGAGCCAGGCCCAGCGCCAAGCTTGACGACATCAAACTGACACTCACGCTCAAGAGCAAGACGATGGTGGTGGATCCTCCGGCCAAGACGACGGCAACCTGCGTCGAGGCGACGCTCGACATCTGCCAGACGCGGACCAAGAGCGGCGCCGTCCCGGCGCCGATGCCGCAGCCGCCGGAGAAACATCCGGCCCCCGGCGCCGCCGCGACCGACAAGTATTTCGGCGGCCGATTCGTGCACGAGCAGGACCCCCCGGCGAACAGCCACGGCCGGGCCATGGTCATCGTGCGGAAAATCGAGGCGCCCGCGGACTACGCCGGCGAACTCGTGGTCACGCCGCTGGATGCGCGGGTGCAGATCTTTGCGGCGGAGACCGGGGGATCAGCGCTGGCCAGTTTCAAGGTCAAGAATGCAGACATTCCTAAAGGAGGCTCTACAATCTGGATGGAGGGTAAGGGCGTCAGCGGCGCGCTGCGCGATACGGGCCTCTCCCTGGCGATTACGGGCCTCTCCGACGACATGGACCGGGTAAGGGCGACCGTTGTGAGATTCTCGCGAATCCAGGCGACGATTCATCCGACGCCTTCGATGACTCCGGCCAACAGCACCGCCTTCGGCGCGGCGGCGCCGGCCGACCACGTCTTCAGGAGCACGAGTTTCTCCGAGGACTTCACCAAGAACAGGCCGCTGGTGCTCATGCGCAATGCCCAACCCGACATCGCCCTCGAGGTCGCGCTCGCACCGGCCGGCGTGCCGATTAAGTGGCAGGCGATCCGCAACAGCAGCGATCATGGCAGCCTCGGCAAGCCGGAGGAGACGCCCGCCGTCAGAAGGACCGCGGCCCTGACCGCCAACCTCAACCCCAACCGCAGGGGTTCGTTCCACGTGCGCGCCTTTGTCGACTGCAACAACACCGACAGGTTCGAGGACAACGAGCCGTCGATTCCACTCAACCTCGTGGTGGCGGATGTGACCGTCGTCAGGGACAACAGCAGCGCGCATGGGAATACCGCGGCCCTGCCGGCGCTTCTTCAGGCCACCATCAACGGCGGCGTGGGGATCACCAACGGTTCATGGACGGCCGGCGCCGCCGGCGCGGCCATGGAGATGGAGCTGATCGCTGATGTGACCGGAGGCGGCGCCGACGGCCTGCTGGGGCTTGACCGTGTGTTCGCCGGACTGATCAACGTCATCGACCGGCTGGAGTGGAAGGGGACTTACCGCGACACGACGGCAGCCCCGCCGACGACGGTCGGGCTGTCATTCATCGCACCGTCCAACCGCCCGGCCGCCGCGCGACAAGGGGCATTCGGTGGCAACGACATCTTCGCAGCAGCGGACGCCGCGCCTGTGCTGTACGCGTTTCCACTGCTGGATACGGGACGAAGTCCCGGGACCGGCACCGGCGGCGAGACGGCGACCATGTCCCGCAGCAGGAGGGTTACTCCGCCGGCGGCGCGTCCGGTGGGGCAGCGCTGGACCATCCGGTGCATCGATTCTCCGAGCACGGGGTTTCCGCGGAACCACCCGCTCAACGCCAGCGCGGTGCTGACCCATGTTCATCAGCGGGTTTCCTTCCGTGCCTGCTTCTGTTTCTGGACGAATACGGCCACCCCCCCCAGCGCCGGCGCCACCGGAGATCCGGCGGATCGCGTCTACTCGGTGGTGCGGATCGTCCCATGGGAAATCGTCGGCGACTGGAACGTGAACTACGCCGCGGCGCCGCCCCGTCTCACCGCGACAACGGCTCACGCCGTGCGGGCACCCAGGGCGAGCCGCAAAACCCTGGACCCCATCGCGCGGGCCCAGGATCATAACGTTGAAGTGCGCCCGCCATCGCCCATTCTCGTCTTCGCCTGGGATGGGAGATAGCCATGCGCGTCACGCGAGCGATGCTGCTGGTTGCCTTTTTGCTTCTGCTCGCTGGTTGTGGAGGCCCACGGACCATGGAAACGCATAGCAGGCAAGACGAGAATCCTCCCGCGGACCGGCCGCTTCCCTGGGAGCCCGATTCCGCCGCGGAGGTCCTTTCGTGCACGCACATCTTCACCGTGCAGATCGTGCAGTTGACAGCCGGTCCCTGGGAGCCTGGCGGTAACGGCCTCCAGCACCGACGCCTGGCGATGACGCTTCGACTTCTGGAAACGCTCAAGGGTGAGTTGACGGTCCGCGCCGGCGACTCCTTCGAGCTTGAGGTCGAACAGAGGCGCGAGGGCGAATACGTGGCGATGAACTACCTGGGGTTGTGGTCTCACGTCAAGCCAGCCGAGGGGACGGGGTATCTTGTCTTCGCGAAGGCGTCGGCTCGCGAGCGGCGCAGCCCCGGCGTGCTGATGCAGGAGCCGATCTGCGAGCAGTTGCTGCCCCCCGAGAAGGCCGAAGACGTACGCCTCGCCAGACAGGCGGAGAAGCTCTTTGATGATGTCATACGACAAGAGAACATGAAGGACCCGCGCGCGGAAGCCGTCCGCCGTCTGCTGGGCTTTGCGCAGGAGCATCGCACAAGGGCATCGGAGGTCTTCGCCGCGTACCTGTGGACGCGGGTGGGACCGGAGTTCATCGAATCTCAAGATCGCCCGCTGAACGAAATCCTTCAGCTCGTCCTGGCCGGCGATGCGAACCTGGCCCTTCGGCAATCGGTGATCCACGATCTGTACGCCAGCGTGCTCCTTCTGGACGCGGAGCCCGGCGTTCAGCAGTCGGTCGTGCGTGCGTTCATCTCACTGCTGTTGCAGGATTCGGCGTCGCCGCTGCATGACCATCTGGCAGAGGTCGAATTGTACAATCTTGTCTTCGCAGAAGAGGGTCGCCCCGTCAGGCCCGCTGCACAGGTCGTGCCGGACCCCGATGAGCGCAGGCGGGCAGAGATGGTTTTGAACCGCCTGGACTCGGATGGAGCCAGAGAACTCGCGAGATGGCTGGCCGCCGCGCCATAGGGCGCTCCCGTCAATCGACGCTGGGCATTCCCTGGCAGGCCAACCCCATCCGACGAACGAGCCCGAAGGGCCCGTCCCCCCACTTCAGTGCCGCTGAAATCATCCCAGAGGAAGGCGATGCGTAAACATTTTTAGCATCAGTGGTTATGAACGATTTGCCAGTGGGGCTCATGCCGCCCGTCTCGGCCGCCCCCTTCGCTGAACGCAGGATTCGCAGACTTCACCGACAGGTCCCTCCGACCCGCTGCCAATACTCCGTGATGGCACGTTGAAGGAGCTGAGCCATGCCGCTGGTGGTGACAAGCAGGACGGTGAGAACCGCAGAAGTCAGACCGCAGAGCGAGCGCCAAACGCCCCAAGCCCGACGATGCGGTCCTCAGCCCGAGGCGTCACGCCCCTCCCAGACGATTCGTCGCGTGAACGTCTACCGGCCCTCCAACGCAACGGCCACCGCCAGGCAGGAAGCGAAACCTGAGGTCTCGGTGCGGGTGATCGAGAAGCCCCCGGCCAGCGCAGGCGTCCGGCCTTCAACGCCTGCGACTGACACGGCAAAGCCAACGTCGGAAATGAGCCCCCAAAGATGGATGCTCGTCGCCGCTCCCTGGATCGGGCTTGGGATATTGATTCTTTATGCTTTTGGACGATGATGGAGAGCGGGTGAACGGTGAATCCCGCAGCACAATCCGCACTGGAAACGTTCGAGCGCAGCATGGCGCCCGGGACGCGGCTCTATGCGCTGCTGGATGCGGCACGGGAACCGGCCGGCCCGCACCTGGCCGCCCAGGCCGGACTCGCCTGTGAATCACTCTACGAAGGCGACATGGGCAGCATGCTGCAGGAAGTTGCCCCGTACCTGATCGAGGTCGACCCCAAGTCCAACTTCCTCTCCTGGTGGTTTGAACAGTGGGGCAACAGTATCGGCGTGCTGCTGGACGCGCCGGCGAATCTGGCCGAGTTGCGCCACCATTTCCGCACGTTGCTCATGGTCCGCGGCGAGAACGGCAAGCGGTATTACTTCCGCTTCTACGATCCACGGGTCTTGAGAGTCTTTCTGCCCGCCTGCACCGACGACGAACTGGCGGAGTTTTTCGGCCCCGTCAACGCTTTCCACTGTGAAGGACCCGCTGGCGGCGAGCTTCTGTCTTTCGCGATCGCTGCGTCCCAACCGGAGATCCAGTGACAAGAAGGCAATCTGCTGGTCCACGCACAGGAGGTTTTCACTTCCTGGACAGATGCGGTGTGACGGATCTGTCATCCGGCCGCGATCACCAGGTTGACCACGCTCACGGGGGCCAGCCGGCATATCGCCACGGCCAGCAGGGCCGCGGCCGTTGATATCCGGGTACGCCGCGGATCCTGACCAAGCCAGTCGGCCGTAATCATCCGTTGCATCGCGTTGACGAGCGGATCAACCAGTGGCTGCGGGACGAGGGCGTGGATTGAAACAGCTCCACGAGCGGTGCAAGACGGAGCTCCAGGCCGGGCGGGGTCTTCCCGAAGAGACCGTCTTGTCAGCACAGAATCCCTGCCGAACCGCCATTCTGAGCCAGGTATGCCGGTCGGCAGGGAATTCGTGGCAGGGAACTCGCTTCTCTGCCCCAGATTAGAGGTAACCCAAAACCCCTGCAAGCCTTTGGCTTGCAAGGGTTTATGGTAATGGGCAGGACCAGAGTTGAACTGGTGACACACGGATTTTCAGTCCGTTGCTCTACCAACTGAGCTACCTGCCCAAGTGCTGATTTAACGGGCACTTATGAGATTACGCCCCTTACGGGCCAGACCGGCTTGACAACCGTTCTGACAACCGGCACCATAACGGGAGTTGCTGACAACCGTTCTGGTCAACCGTGACTCGTAAGGAGCGAATCCCATGGCGACTCATTCTAACGCGAACCCCAAGCCGAGCAAGCCTCACCCGGACTTCCCGTTGACGGCGCACCCGTCGGGCCGCTGGTGCAAGAAGATCCGCGGGAAGGTCCACTACTTCGGATCGTGGGTGAAAGACCCCACCGGGAAGGCCGCCCTCGCGAAGTGGCTGGACCAGAAGGACGACCTGCTCGCGGGCCGCAAGCCGCGGGTGTCAGCGGCGGGTGTCAGCGTCCGGGGCGTGGTGAACGCCTTCCTGACCGCCAAGCAGCGGAAGGTCGACGCAAGTGAAATGCAACGCCGAACATGGGTTGAGTACGACCGCACGTGCGCGCAGATCATCGACGCCTTCGGGCTGAACCGCCCCGTGGGTGACCTGCGATCCGATGACTTCGGGCAGTTGCGGGCACGGTTCGCGAAGGGACACAACCCCGTGACCCTGGGGAATCTCGTGCGACTGACCCGCGTGCTGTTCAAGTTCGCGTATGACGCCGATCTGATTGACCGCCCGGTGAAGTTCGGGCCGGAGTTCGTCGCACCGGGCAAGGTTGCGCGCAGGAGAGCGAAGCAGGCCAAGCCGCCCCGACTGTTCACCGCCCAGGAGATCCGGGCCATTCTCAAGAGAGCGTCGGTGCCCATGAAGGCGATGGTGCTCCTGGGCATCAACTGCGCCCTGGGCAACGCCGACTGCTCCGAGCTCCCGCAGACCGCCCTGGATCTGAAGGCAGGCATCATCGACTTCCCCAGGCCGAAGACGAGCGTTGACCGCCGGG
>CAZQEN010000254.1:3959-11652 GCA_964591605.1 uncultured Planctomycetales bacterium | reverse complement strand
GGCGGCCGACGGCACGTGGCAGCTCTGGTCGTGCATCCGCGGGACGGATTGCGGCGGCAAGACGCGGCTGCTGTACCGCTGGGAGGGCCGGCGCCTCACGGATCGCGACTGGCGGCCGATGGGCATCGTCATGCAGGCCGACAAAAAGTATGGCGAGACTCCCGGCGGCCTGCAGGCGCCGCATGTGTTCACCCTCGACAGCACCGGCCGGCCGGCCGAGCAGTTCCGCATGGTCTACGGCGACTGGGTCCACATCTGCCTGGCCCGCAGCCCCGACAGCAAGACCTTCGAGCGCGTGCTCGTGGACGGCAAGGCCGGCCGCTTCTCCGAAGGCCCCGATGCCAACACGCGCGACCCGATCGTGCTGCGCATCGGCAACACGTGGCACTGCTACTACACCGCCGCCCCCGGGCGCGTCGGCGCCGATTATTGCCGCACATCGAGGGACCTCCTGACCTGGAGCGACTCGACCATCGTCGCCCGCGGCGGGCGAACGGGCAGCGGCCCGTGGTCGGCGGAGTGCCCCTTCGTCGTGGATCTCGACGGCTACTTTTACCTCTTCCGCACGCAGCGTTACGGCCAGGACGCCCTGACCAGCGTCTATCGCTCGCCCGATCCGATGAATTTCGGCGTCGACACCGACGAGTTCTTCATCGCCGAACTCCCGGTGGCCGCGCCGGAGATCATCCATCACGACGGCCAGTGGTACCTCGCGTGCCTCATGCCCAGCCTCAAGGGCATCCAGGTTTATCGGCTGGCCTGGCGTCCCGCGACCGCCACGTCGCCTGCCCCGTCGTGAGGAGCGGCAGGGCGCTCGCCCCGACTGCGGGACGGGGTCTGGCAGACTCTTTCTGGCGTGCAAGAATCGGTCCCCTCTGCCCCCCGGGGCGACGACCTTGGCTGGGCGAGAACTTGGTTGGGTCGGTTCGTCCCGGCTCGAGGTCCCTTCCGGTCCGCCGAAGGCGAGATTCGCCGTGGCGAACAGAAAGGGCCGACTCAAAGGTCCCTTCCGGCAGAAGGGACCTACGCAAAGGTCCCTTCCGGCAGAAGGGACCTACCCAGAAGGGACCTACCCAGAAGGGACCTACCCAAAGGCCTGCCCGAAAACCGCGCGCACCCCTCATGTGGAAAACGGCCGGTTGGGGATTGCACGGAATCGGGTCGCACGGCATACTGTGCACGATCATTTCAGGAGCCCAAGGCATGGATGCCCTGCCGCGTTACTCCGCTTCCGCCATCATCGCCACGACGCTTCGACTCACCGGTGCCGTCCCGCTGGTGCTGGCCGTCGTGGCGGCGGTCTCGTACTTCCAGTCATCCGCCTCCCTGACGGGCCTGTTCATCGTGGCGGGGGGGGTGTTCGCCGCGCTGCTGCACTTTGCGGCGGCCGAGGCGCTCTGCCTGCTTCGCGATATGGCGCTGAGCAGCCAGCGGGCGGCGGCGAGCACGATGTCGAGCCTCTCGCCGGACGAGTTCGAGAGCGTCATTGCCAGCGCCCTGCGCGAGACGGCCCCGAACGCGACCGATCCGGCGAAGCTTGCATTCGAGCCGTCGTCCGGGGTTTCGGGCACCTCCGGCCGTCGCGTCGTCTGCGGCCAGTGCGGTAAGAAGATCCGCATCCCCGAGACCTCCAAGTACAAACCCGGCGACACCGCCAAGTGCCCGTCGTGCCGGGAACGGATCGTCGTTTGATTCCGACCCGCAGGGGCCGCTGTGCGGACGGAACGTCGGCATCAGACAGGCTGCTGCGTCCGCGGAGCGGACCCTACCTGTCTTGCGTCCGCGGAGCGGACCCTACGTGTCTTGCGTCCGCGGAGCGGACCCTACGTGTCTCAGGTGCTGTGTCCGAGTTGACGATAGCCGCTGAGCCGGCGCTTGAGGGCCTCGCTGTTCTGGGCGACGCGCAGGGCCTCTTCGGCACTCACCATCTTCTGCTTGATCAGCCGGTAGAGGTATTCGTCCAGCGATTCCATGCCCAGGATGCTGCCGCCGGCGACCAGGGCCGAGAGCCCCTTCACGTCGCCGCGGTAGATGCATTCCTGGACTTTGCCGTTGTTGAGCATGAGCTCGTGGGCCATGACCAGGCCCTTGTCGATCCTCGGCAGTAATCGCTGGGAAATCACTCCGAGCAGCGTCGAGCTGAGCGTGATGCGGAACTCGCGCTGCTGGTCTTCGGGGCAGAGGTTGACGACGCGGTCGATGCTGTCGGCGGCGGTCTTGGTGTGGAGCGTGACGAACACCAGGTGGCCGGTGTTCGCGGCGTCGACGGCCGCCTTGATGGTCTCGAACTCGCGGGCCTCGCCGATCATGATGACGTCCGGGTCCTGGCGCAGGCTGTTGTGCAGGGCCTCGCCGAAGCTGCTGACGTGCCGCGGCACCTCGATCTGCGTGAAGATCGAGCGCGAGTGCGGGATGGACTCGTTGTTGAAGTAGTATTCGATGGGCTGCTCGATGGTCACGATCTTGAGGGCGTCTTTGACCGCGATGTCGGCGAGCATCGAGGCCATGGTGGTGCTTTTGCCCGAGCCGGTGGGCCCGGCGACGATGATCAGGCCTTCGGTTTTTTTGATCAGCTCGCGGGCGCCCATCGAGAGGCCGATCTCTTCGAGGCTGGGGATCCGGAAGGGCAGCAGCCGGATGGAGATGGCCATGCCCTTGACCTCGTGAGCGATGTTGCCGCGGCACCGGCGCTTCTCTTCGCGCCCCGCGTAGACGTGGGAGAAGTCCAGGGCCGTGCCGCGCTCCAGATTCTCGATGACCTGCGGCTCGTTCATCTCATGAGCCAGCCGCCGCACGTCCTGGGGCTCCAGCGGGGCCGACTTGAGCGGCCGCAGGTCGCCGTGAATCCGGTAGGTAGGGGGGTAGCCGACCACCAGGTGCAGATCGGTCGCCTCATGGTGAACGGCCATTTCCAGCAGCCGTTCAATCGTGAGATGCGCCGGCGATGGCATCGCCGGGCTCTCGATCGGCGCCGGAGGGGCCGGCGGGGGCGGGGGGGCGACCGGCTCCGGCTCAGGTTCCGAGACCAGCGGGGCGTCCATCAGGGGCAGGGGCTGGTCGGCCATGGCAACGAAACTCCAGGGGTCGCGACGGGCGCACTGCGATCTGCTCATCAATAAGGACGAATGGACGGGGCGTTTGTTTCGTGGGGGTCGTGGCGGTGGAACCGACTTTCGCGAATGGGCTCGACGCGCCTTCACCTGACCGGGTTGGGTTGGTGGCTTTGTTTTTTCGGGCGGCCGTCCTCGCCAAGCGCGAGTTTCGGCTGAAACTCCCTGCGGCAGCACGGGTTATGTTCTGAAGCTCCGTAGGGTCCGCTGTGCGGACAAAACGTCGGCATCACACCGGGCGTCGCGTCCGCGGAGCGGACCCTACGTGTCTGTGCGGACGAAACGTCGGCATCACACCGGGCGTTGCGTCCGCGGAGCGGACCCTACGTGTCTGTGCGGACAAAACGTCGGCATCACACCGGGCGTTGCGTCCGCGGAGCGGACCCTACCTGTCTGACGCCGTCTATGCGTGCTAAGCATTTGTGAACGCAGGGCTTAAGTCCTCGTCAAGCCGTCCTTCGAGCTCTCGTCTGTTTCGGCGTCTCTCACCCTCAATCGCCAGAAGCTGAGTGACCGGGCCCGGATTTGAACGCACCAAGCGTGGACTCCGAGCGGCTTTTGGGCTATTTATATGCATTGGGCCGGATACCCCCCAACCATATCGAACGGGGGCCAACCAAGAACGCTTGCGTGATCCGAACGTGCGGCCGCGGAGTAGCAGGGCTTGGCCATTCTTCGGGATATGAGCGCTGCGCAGCATGCCTTCCAGATCCTGGGAGGCGAGGTCAGTCAATTCCTGGTTGTCCGCTTCCGCGGCACCGACGGGCTCTGCCAGCTCTATCGCTTCGAGATCGATCTGGTCTGCACCGACGAGAAAGTCGATTTCGAATCATTCGTGGGAAAGTCGGCGGTTTTGAGCATCAACACGGCGAATGGGGCGCGCTGGTTTCATGGAATCATCAGCCGGTTTGAGCACACGAATGAGACCGTGGGGCAGTCCTCCTATCGGGCCGAGCTTGTCCCGGCGGTGTGGCTCCTCACTCACAAGTACGGCTCCCGGATATTCCAGAACAAAACGGTCCCCGAGATCATCGCGGCGGTACTTGAGAAGTCGGGTTTGAGCGGTAACCGCGTGCGGATCGGACCCTTCCAGGGCAAGCACGAACCGCGTGAGTACTGCGTCCAGTATCGCGAGACCGACTACAACTTCATCTGCCGCCTTATGGAGGAAGAGGGAATTTGGTGGTTCTTCGAGCAGACCCAGGACGGGCACGTTTTTGCGGCGGCCGACTCGGTTTCGGGCTACAAGGCACTCGAGGGTGATGCCAAGCTGCGTTATCAGCCGCCCACGGGGCTCAACGTCGAGGAAGAGCACGTGTTCCGGTTCCGCCGCAGTTGCTCGGTGCGTCCCGGCGCCGTTGTGCTGCGGGATTTCAATTTCGAGAACCCGCCGTTGGACCTTGAGGTCAAGAGTGACTGCCAGCGCGACGCAGGTCTGGAATTCAGCGATTACCCGGGCGAATACCTGCAGCAGGACGCCGGCGGTGAGTTGGCCAGGCTCCGCGCCGAGGAGTTTGAGGCGGGCCGGACCCTGGGGGTTGGCCAGAGCAACAGTCCACGCCTCGCGCCGGCCTGTACGTTTGAGCTCACCCACCACCCGTCCGACGCCTGCAGCGACAAGTACCTGATCACCAGCCTGGTGCATCAAGGCCGGCAATCGACGACGAGAACAACGACCGGAAGCAACGGCCGGCACAGTCTGCTCGACGCCCGGGTGCACCAGTCGCTGATCGCGGCCCGCCAGAACGATAACATGATGATCCGCGAGCTGGCCGAGGGGCTTCTGCAGATCGCATCCCGCCTGCGGCGCGGGGATCCGACCGCACACCGCGCGCTTTCGAAATGGGTCTTTCACGCCGGGCAAGTGTCGAAGGATCTGTCGACGGTCGCGAGCGCGCTGGGCTCGGATCCTTCGGCCGTGCTCTCCGTGGCGAACCTGCTCGAAGATCCGTCAGACGGCACCTCGATCGACGAAGATGCCTCGGAATACGAGTGCCGGTTCGAGTGCATTCCCTCCAGGCTCGCCTATCGTCCGCCTCGCGTGACGCCCTGGCCGGTGATGCGCGGTTCTCAGACGGCCCGCGTGGTCGGCCCCAAGGGAGAGGAGATCCACACGGACAAATACGGGCGGGTCAAGGTTCAGTTCAACTGGGACCGCGAAGGCAAGTTCGACGATAAGTCGTCGTGCTGGATCCGCGTGAGCCAGGGCCTGGCTGGCGGACAGTACGGGATCATGTTCATTCCTCGCGTCGGGCAGGAAGTGATCGTCGATTTTCTCGAGGGCGATCCCGATCGGCCGATGATCACCGGCCGCGTTTACAACGCCGACCAGATGCCACCCTACACGCTGCCTGACGAGAAGACCAAGAGCGTCATCAAGACCCACAGCACCAAAGGCGGCGGAGGAACCAACGAGATCCGTTTCGAGGACCTCAAAGACAAGGAACAGATCCTTCTTTACGCACAGAAGGATCTGCACGTTCGTGTCAACAACGACCGGGTCGAGAGCATCGACCATGACGATCACCTGACCGTCAGGGAGCACAAGTATGAGCTGGTCAAGAAGTCGCGCCACAGCGAAGTGAAGCTTGACCTGATCGAGAGGATCGGCGGAAAACAACTGCTCGAAGTGAAAGGAGACCTCGGCGAGGAAATCAAAGGCAACCACAGCGAGCAGGTCGGCGCGTATTACCTCCATGCCGGCAAGAAGATTGTGATCGAGGCCGGATCGGAGATCACGCTCAAGGTGGGCGGCAACTTCGTCAAGATCGATGCAGACGGCGTGACAATTCTGGGTACCAAGGTCAAGGTCAACAGTGGGGGCAGTCCGGGCATCGGGTCGGCCATCGCGATTGCGGCGCCTCAGGAACCGCTCCTGGCGGACACCGTCAAACCCGGAAAGGACGTGACCTACACAGGTGGCGAGACCCTGGGCCTTTCCGAGGTTCCGCCGGATGTGAAGGGGCACGAGTCCAAACCCTCGTGGATCGAGATCGAGATGGTGGATGAAGAGGGCCAGCCCGTCGTCGGAGAAGTCATCGAACTGCTTGGACCGCAGGGTGAGAAACTGTCAGGCGTCACGGGCGAGGATGGTGTCGCGCACATCCGGGTGCCCGAGCAGGGGAATTGTGAAATCTCGTTCGTCAATCTCGATCCGGCGGCATGGGAACGAATCGGATGAACGGACCGCCCGATCTTCAGCCGGGCGCCGGCGCGGGACCGCTGCCCGGGGAGGTTGACCCGTTCCGGGCGCTGATGGAGTCGAGGACGGGAGCAGGGGATGCCGACCGCGTGCCCCACGCGGAGCCTGCCGAAGCCGGGCCGGCGCTCGCCGAACAGGCGGAAGGAAACGCTCCTGTGGGTCAGGGCGATTACGTCGTGCGGCCTGGTGAGTGCATTGCCTCTATTGCGAAGGAGACCGGCCACCTCTGGGAGAGCATCTGGAACGACCCTGGGAACGCTCAACTCAGGGCGATCCGTCAGGATCCGAACGTGCTGCTCCCGGGCGACCGCGTGTGCCTGCCTTCCAAAGGCGGGAAGAAGGAATCGGGCGCGACCGAGATGCGCCATCGCTTCCGGCGGAAGGGTGAACCGGGCTTTCTCCGACTTGTCGTCCGGGAGATGGGAGAGCCGCGCGGCAACGTCGCGTACACGCTCAAAGTCGACGGGCGTGAGCTGTCCGGTTTTACCGACGCTGAGGGCCGGCTTGAGCAGCCCATCCCATCCGACGCGAAGACGGCGACTCTGATCCTCATCGAGGGCGAGGACCAGGACGAATTCGAGCTGAACCTGGGCGACCTCGATCCGCTCGACTCGGTGAGCGGCGTCCAGGCCCGTCTCAACAACCTGGGATATGCCGCAGGGCCGATCGACGGCATTATCGGCCCGAGAACGACGGCCGCCGTGGAGCGGTTCTGCGGAGATCATGAACTTGAGACGCCGCCTCCCGGGCAGATCGGGCGGGCGGTGCGGGAGAAACTGCGAGAGGTGCACGGATTCTAAGGATGAATCTTTCTGCGTTCCTAGTTAGTTGTCAGTATCTTGACTGAGTTTGATTGTGCACGCACGACCGTGATGATGGGAGCAAACTCGGGACAGAGAACCCCGCACCTGAGCCCGCGAACGGAGAACCGAGTTGGGGGATAAGGACACCAATCAGAAGCGCGGCACGCCTGGCGGCAGGAAAGACTACAACCCGCTCGATTCCCGCCTGCCGGAGGAGTACCTTTGCGTGGTCGGCGCACCCTCAAACACGTTCAATGGCTACATGTACGTGGATCGCGCCAAGTATGAGTGGGTGCCGTGCACGCGCCCGCTGGAGTTGAAGGAGGTTCCCGCTTACATCAAGGGCCCGCTCAAAGACGACCCCGCGTTGACGCACGATCAATACTGGGCCAACTTTCTGGATCCCGCCGTTCGACTTTACGCCAACGGCATCGCCAGGGCGCAGGCCGGTGACCTGGTCACGTTCGCGGTCTGGGCGGTGCCCTACATGTGGCGCCTGCGAAAGGACTGGGACGCCTCGCCCCACAATCCGGTCCACGAGAACTCGCCCTGGGTCAGAGGCAAGCCGGGATATGACC
>CAZQEN010000254.1:0-3949 GCA_964591605.1 uncultured Planctomycetales bacterium | reverse complement strand
CCCCATGGTCGGCGACGGGAGTGTTCCGTTCAGGGTCAAATTGCCGCCGGTGCCGCGACTGGGCACGAACAACCCGCCCCCCAAAAAGGCGACCACCTCGGTCGGCGTGCTGCCCGACCGCATCATCGATCACGACATCCTCATGCGCACCACCAGTGACAACAAGGATCTGGTGATCAAGCGCCCGACCACCAGCTTCGAGTACATGGATTACATCCACAAGATGCCCCGAAAAGTGGTCTTCGGGCCCATGCTGGGGGGCAAGCCCCAACTGGAAAACGTCCTGGTCAAGCTGTTGTTCTTCAACCAGCCGGACCAGCTGATCAAGTACATCAATTCCGGCGCCTGGTCCGGTCCATACTGGCGAAACGTTCTTGATACCGTTGATGAACGAGACATGGGCTCCAACTGGAGCGACGAGTGGCAAACCTATTACGACATGGCCATGTATGTGAGCAACGACTGGCGAGGGCGCTGGAAACGGCTTCTCGCAGGCCCGGCCAAGTTGCCGGGCGTGGATCGCCAGAAGATCAAGATTCGGCGCATGGATTACATCGGCCACTCGGGGGAAGACTGGTGGTATCTCACCTACGGGTGGGATAACATCAAGGGGGAACTTCCAACACCTGATCCGAAGGGCCTCATCGACACCCAGATGCTGGTGTCGTCGCTGGACGTCAGAGCATTCACCAGGAAGGCGATGGCTCAGTTATGGGGCTGCAATCAGGGCAAGAAAATGGCCCAGGAACTGACCGTTCTTTTCGACTCCGTCGTTGCCTGCCCCGAATCGACCAGCTTCTGGAATATTCTGAACGACGAGAGGCAAATGCCAGAACCCATGTATGGGAGCAAGTGGGAGACGTATCGCAGGAAGTAGGGATTCCCCGGCCTGCCAGAGGGCGCTGAGCGTTGAAATGAGCGACTTTGACGATTCCCAACCGCCTCCCGGCGGCGATCCCCCTGCGGACCGGCCGCAACCGGAGGCTGGCGAGACGATCGAGGCCACAGGCTCGGTTGGTCAGGGGGAGTACGTGGTCCAGCCGGGAGACTGCATGTCCTCGATTGCCAAAGATCACGGCTATCTGTGGGAAACGCTCTGGAACCATCCGGCGAACGCCGAACTTAATGCGGTGCGAAAGGATCCGAACATTCTGCTGCCCGGCGATCGCGTCACACTGCCCCCGAGGGAACCCAAACAGGAGGCGGGGCAGACGGAGATGCGGCATCGGTTCATGCGTCGGGGCGAGCCGTGTTCACTTGTCCTCCGGCTCCAGCAGGACCACAAGCCCAGAGTCAACGCGCCGTACGTCCTGACGGTGGATCAAAGCGGAGCGAACGCAGTCAGGCAGCGGACCTTCTCGGGCGTGACCGATGCAGAGGGCAAAATCGAAGTCCTCATCCCCAACAATGCCCGTCGTGGCGTGCTTCTGGTGGGGGCGGCTCCGGAGCGTGACGAGTACATCATTGACCTGGGGAGAATTGATCCGATTGACACCTGGTCCGGCGTGCAGACGCGTCTGAACAACCTGGGATACGCCTGCGAGCAGACGGGGGAATTCGACGAGCCGACCCGTGAGGCGCTGAACGCCTTTCGGGCGGCCGAAGGTCTGGAGCGATCGGAGGACATTGACGAGCCGACGCGCGCCCGGCTCAAGGAACGGCATGGGTGTTGAGAAGTGAGACGTGAGACGTGAGACGTCAGAATTGACACGTGAGAAGGAAGTGAGACGTGGGATTTCGCAGGAATGACGTCTAACATCTCACGTCTCCCATCGATCCGGAGAAGCGTCGATGACGACAGGTCGAGCCAGCGCTGCAAGAAGCGCCCCGGGGCGCAAGCTGGTGAACACGCTCGACAAGGGCGGGCTCACCTTCGGCATCATCGAGATGCTGGACAGCCGGGACAGCAATTTCATGAAGAAAGTCTGGCTCTCATACGGCTTCAAGGACGTCTCGCCGATCTGGGGTGAGCGCACGAGCGTGCCGACGTTCAAATCGCGCAAATCGATCATCGATCAGTGGCCGGTGTTCCAGGGCGAGTTCAGTGATCTCAAGGCGGACTGGTACTATCTCTCGGGGCATCACGGGCGCCAGTTTGCGCTCGACGACAAGGGCATGGACTTCCTCGCGCACGCGGGCATTCAGAAGGAGGTGGGATTCTTCAACCACTGGTACCACGAGGGCACCTGGGAACACGCCTCGCAGGCCGAGCCGACCAAGGGGCAGCGTCCGCTGGAAGTCTACATGACCACGACGGCGGCTGCGCCGGGCTTTCCTCTCGGGCCGCAGGATCATCCGCTCTATACGCGCGTGCGCGACGAATGCCGCGGCGTCATCTGCATCTCCTGCAACAACCTCGCCTACAACGCGTGCCGAAAGGCGCTGGTCCGGTTCTTCCCCAGGGCGGTGATCATCGGCATGGTCTTCAAGAATTCGATGGACTCGATGCCGCTGATGCGCCGGCTCCTGTCGGTTTGTAAGAAGGATTTCTTCCTCAAGCCCAAAGACACACCGCCGGCAGAACTGGTCAGGAAGCTGAACCCGGGCGTGCGCAAGCCTTATCACGACATGCTCGGGGTGATCAGCGATCGGGTGTTCACGTTCGTCAGTTTTGGGGACAAAGTCCAGTCCATAACCATCAGTTGAGGAAACAGCGGATGGACCGCGACGACGGCAAACTGAGCAGAACATCGATCACGCCGGCGCCCGAACTCATCGGCACCGCGCCGGGGTCGCGATCGCTCATCGTTCAGTCCGGCGAGGGTCTGTTCGCGCTGGAAGAGGCCGCGCTGGCGGCGGCTCGCGCCGAGCGGGTGGTGATCGACCTGCGCGATCACCCCCGTTCACGCCGTCTGGCGGCCGGGGTGAGCGGCGCATGGTCGATCAATCCAGTGACCCGAACCATGGCATTCGTGGATGAGGAACGCATCACGACCGCTGGTCTCGATGACCAGGCCAGACCCAGACGAAGCGCGGCACCCGGGCTGGGAGGGACCATCGAGGGCATCGTGCAGGACGACGGGGACACGGGGCTGGTCTGGCTGAGCCGAGACAAGGGTGATCCGGAATTCGATCAGCGCGAGCTGTGCTGCATCGATCTGCGGAGCGGCAAGATCATCGCCGACGGCATCCTCTCGGTCGTCGGGCGCGTGCACGCGGTCTGGTCGGCATCGGCGCGGTCCTTCTTTGTGCTCGATTTCGACGGCGAGCGACTGTGGCGGATCGGCACAGGCGGATTGAAGGCTGAAGTGCCTTTTCCCGACCGCGGCGGCGAGCGGTCGCCCTCACAGTTGACAGTTCACCCGAGGGGGTCACCCCTGGCAATTCTCCTGGAGGATGCCGCGACTGACGCGTGGCGGCTGTTGCAGGGAATCGCGGACGATAAAGCGGTTCGCTGGGAGGGTTCTATCGACCGCGAGGGCGAGATCTGTGAATGCATCCGGTGGCATCCGCAATTGCGTCGTTTCGCATGCGAACGCCGTATCGGGAGGCACTCGATGCTGGCGGTTTTCGATGCCCGCGGAACCCTGGTGTGTGAGCAGCCGCTGCCGGACGAGTGGGTCGTCACCGATCTGATCTGGTCAGGCGACGGGAAATGCATTCACGTCGCGTTCGACAGGGGAATCGCGTCGGCGGAAATGGATGATTCGGGTCGGTTCAGCAGATGAAGCAGTCGAATGGCAGGGCCTGCGATGCGGGCTCCCGCTGCGGTTTCGAGCAGAGGTGTTGAAGCGATGTCGCATTCAACGGGAACACCCGACAGTCCTCTCATGCCGGAGGAGCAGCGTCCTCAGCAGGATGCCGCGAAGCTCGCGCCGCAGCCTGCCACCCAGACCCTCGGCGCGGACTCGTCTGATGCGGCGGCTGAGTCACGGGATGCTCAGCAGGCATCGGATACCCTTCCCGTCGGCCAGGGTGACTATGTAGTCAAGCAGGGCGACTGCATTTC
>CAZQEN010000253.1:0-11658 GCA_964591605.1 uncultured Planctomycetales bacterium | reverse complement strand
ACGGGAATGGCAGGGGCTATGCCCCATTCGGCTCGCCGGCGGTGTCACGCCGACCGAGCTTGTTATGGCGTCCGCCAAGAGTGATAATGGGGCGTATCGCCGATGGACTCTTTCGTGCCGTTGGCGACGTCCCGCCCACTCAACTCCAGGGCGGCGCCGGTAACCGGGTGGATCAGTGCAATGCAATCCTGTGTCACAGCGGAGGAAATCGAACGGCTGATCGCCGGTGTCCTCTCCGTGGAGCGCAGGACGTGGGTGCATGAGCACCTTGAAGCCTGTGCAGCGTGCCGGGAGCGCCTCCAGCAGGTACAAGCCGACGAGCAACTCGTCGGCACCCTGCGCCGCGCCGAGGCTGCTTCCAGCCTGTCGGGTGGCGCGAGCGGTCCGCCTTTCGCAGCCAACAGCGGGACGGGCTCTGACCTGATCTGCACCGTGCGCAGCCCGCGCAGCACGGCGGCCGGCGCGGCGGATTCGCTATCCCCGATCAATGCCATCCCCGGCTATGACATCCTCCGCGAGATCCACCGCGGCGGCCAGGGTGTGGTCTATCAGGCCATCCAGAAGCACACCAGGCGCAAGGTGGCCATTAAGGTGCTGAAGGAGGGGCCCTTCGCCAGCAAGCGCGAGCGCGCCCGCTTCGAGCGCGAGGTGGAGATCCTGGGGCAGCTCAACCACCCCAACATTGTGGGCGTGCACGACAGCGGGATGGCTGGCAGCAGCTTCTATTTCGTCATGGACTACATCTCCGGGCAGCCGCTGGACGCGTGGATGAGCAGTGGCGACCATTCCGTTGAGGAGGTGCTCCGGCTGTTCGCCAAGGCCTGCGAGGGGGTCAACGCGGCGCACCTCCGCGGGATCATCCACCGAGACCTCAAGCCGGCCAATATCCGCATCGACGCCGAGGGCGAGCCACACGTGCTGGACTTCGGCTTGGCCAAGGTGGCGAGCGGAAGTGAGGCCTCGGTCGCCACCGTGACCGGGCAATTCATGGGCACGTTGGCCTGGGCCTCGCCGGAGCAGGCCGAGGGCATTCCCGACAAGATAGATATCCGCACCGACGTGTACTCACTGGGTGTCATCTTATACCAGATACTCACCGGCCGATTCCCCTATGACGTGGTCGGGAACATCCGCGACGTCATCAATCGCATCATGCACGTGGAGCCGGTGCGGCCGAGCACTGTAGCGGCCGCCCTCCGTGGCGGCCGGATCAACGACGAGGTCGAGACCATCGTCCTCAAGTGCCTGAACAAGGAGCGCCAGCGGCGGTATCAGTCAGCCGGTGAGCTGGCCCGTGACATCGGGCATTACCTCGCCGGCGAGCCCATCGAGGCCAAGCGCGACAGCGCCTGGTATGTACTGTGCACGCACCTGCGGCGGTACCGGGCCGCAGTGGGGGTGGCGGCGGCCTTCGCTCTTCTTGTGGCGCTGGCCTCGGTGACCTCCACCGTGCTGTGGCGCCAGGCGGCGAACTCCAGGGATCAGGCACAACTGGCGCTGGACGCCCAGGCGCGCGAGGCAGAACGGGCCAGCACCGCCGAGAAGCTCGCCGAGCAGCGACTGGTTCAGGCCGAGAAGGAGAGGCGCAAGGCCGAGGCAGTCAACCAGTTCCTGACCAGCATGTTCTCGTCTGCCCAGAAGCGCGAGGAGGGCCGCCCGGTCACCGTCGAGGAGGTGCTCGACCTTGCCTCCAAGAACCTGGAGCAGGATCGCTCGCTGGCCGAAACACCCGAGCTTGAGATCGCGCTGCGCAGCACGCTGGCCAGAACCTATTATATGCTCGACCTACGGGAACCGGCCCGGCGCCACTATCGTGCCGCTCTGCAGATCTGCCGGCGCACCACGGGCGAAGAGAGTCCTGAGACGCTCCAGGTGCGCGCCCGTATGGCCTTGACCAATCCCGATGAGCCGGGTTCGGAGGCGCCCTGTCGCGACACGCTGGCCACAGCGCGGCGCGTGCTTGGGCCGCAGCACGAAACCACGCTCACACTCATGTTTGCCCTTGCCGAGAATCTGTTCAGCGCCGCGCACTCCGGATCAGCCGAGAAGCGGCTGGCCGAGGCGGAGGCCATCCTGCGCGATCTGCTCGCGATCGATCCGACCGCAGCGAGCAGTAGATATCGCTGCATGGC
Organism: uncultured Planctomycetales bacterium; assembly: GCA_964591605.1. Lineage (GTDB taxonomy): Bacteria > Planctomycetota > Phycisphaerae > UBA1845 > PWPN01 > CAYLLT01. The sequence continues at coordinate 9,526 of CAZQEN010000253.1, read as the reverse complement.
GATGTATCGGCTGGCCGAGGTCCTGCAGGCCCAGCGAAGGCTCCCTGAGGCCGAGGCGCTCCGGCGTCAAGCGGCGGAACTCGATAGGACAGGGGAGGCAGCGCAAGAGTCTGGCGGGTGGTTCGGTATCGCGGGTACCCTGATCGCCCACGCTAGGCTGGAGGAGGCGGAGCCGCTCGTGCGCCGGGCCTACGAGGTGTACCAGCGAACCTACGGCGAGGAGCGCAGTGTGACGGGCGCGGCCGTTCAACAGCTCGCCGATGTCCTCGACCGACAAAACAAGCATGGCGAACTCGAGGCATTATACACGGCCCGGGTGCGGTCGCTGCGCACGTCGCCGGGAGACCAGCATCCCGTGACCCTGGAGGCGCTCGAGACGCTGGGCGGATTCTACGCCGGCCACCATCGCTACGCCGAGGCCGAACCCATCTACCGCGATCTCCGCGAGATCTGCAGAGAACTCAAGGGCGACACGGATGAAAGCACGCTGCGCGCCACCGCCGGTTTAGCCTCGGCGCTGGAGGGGCAGAAGAAGCTGACCGACGCCGCGGCGGTCTACATCCAGGCGATCCAATCCCTGCAAACCGCCACGGGCAGGATCGGGGACCTGCTCTCGGCCGAGGCCGAGCTGGCCAGGTTCTACCGCGACCAGGCGCGATTTGCCGACGCAGAGAAAGCCTACCTCCAGTGCTATGAGGACGCCCGGCGGCTGCTGGGCAAGTCTGACAAGACGGCGGGCTATCTGCAGGGATTGATGACCTTGTACGTGGCCTGGGGCCAGCCCCAGCGCTGTGATCTCGTCGGGGCGGACATGCAGCGGTACGACGTGAAGCCGCGGTTGCAGTTGATCGGCGATCTGATGCTCAAGCTGCCGGACCATCTTGAATCCCTCTTTCCCACGTGCAAAGATCTGGACGCAACACAGTTAGCGCAGTCCCAGTACGACGACTGGCTGATCAATCTGGTTGGCCGGGCGGTCGCGTTCAGCGGCGATTTCGATCGCGCCGTCCGGATTCTGCGTATTCCCGCGGAGCGCGATCGGTCCACCAACGGCGGCTGGTGGTACATCGTGGGCTGGGCGGAGTTGCTCGCTGGCCGGGCGGAGCAGGCCCGGCCACCCTTCCTCCAGGCGATACAAGGCACCAACCCGGCGGCCACTTTGATCTCGCGCTACTACCTCGCGGAGGTTGATGAGCAGAGGCTGACCAGCTCGTACGCCGGACTGGGATGGTTCTTCATCGGCGAGCGTCGCCTGCTCAGCGCTGACCGCGAGGGCGCTCGCCAGGCCTACGAGAACTGCATAGACGTCAAGACCACTGACGTTGCGCCCGCCAACTACGCCCGCTTGCGACTGCGGCAACTTGCGCAGAACTCATCCGCCTTGCCGCGCCCGCTGCCGCCGAGTGACCGGTTCTGGGAGCACCCGCAGCAAACGGCCACCGTACCAGCCTCACCGCCCGCGGCCGGCCTGTAGCGATGTTCCATTAGGAATGGGCCGTCCGTGACTCCCTACCCAAACACTCTGGCTGTGTTGATCTTGCCCCCTGAAACGAGTCCGGGGGGACGCTGATGGAGAGGTTGGCCGATGAAACACATCACCGCACGGATCCGAAGCCTCCTGCTCCTGGTGATCTTGGGGCTGTCAGTCCACCTGTCAACCGCATCGGAGCAAGCCCACAATGTAGAAGCTTCGACCCGATCTCTTTGCGATGGGACAGTCCCCTCCGGCTGTATGTTGTTTACCGTTTCCAAGGGTAAGCAGGTCTTCTTTGGTGGCAATGACGACTATATCCATCCCGACTCCTACTATTGGATCGATCGGGGCGACGCTCAGGATTACGGGGTAATCTGGATCGGCCAGCCAGACAACGTCCAAGAAGGGGTAAACGAGCAGGGGCTGGCATACGATCCCAACGGGCTGTCGCGGGTGGACGTCAACCCGCAATCTGAGCGCGTTCCGGTCTCGGGCGGCTACAGCAGCTACCCTATCCAGATCCTGCGCGGGTGCGCTACGGTCGAGGAGGTAATCAGCTGCGTCAATACGCATCAAAGGCATTCCTATATGCACGTGACGGGGGGCATCGTCCGGATGCTCCGCAAGGATATGGCGACGGCGCGGGGTGAGTGGCTCCGCAAGGCGCCGACGGCGCAGGAGCGGGCCGAGCGGGAGCGTTCATCCTTCCTGCAGGGCCGCGACGATGTGGGGCTTGTGGCCGACTTCCATTTGTTCCGAGTGACGTTCGCGACGCTGCTCGTGGCGAGTGGGGCCGACCTCAAGACGGCCCAGGAAGAGCTCGGCCACGCAACGCCCGCCATGACGCTGAACGTATACGCCAAGGTGCTGAAGGGTTCGCTCCGCGGTGCAATTGAAAAACTGCCGCAGATCGCGGTCACACCGGCGGCGGCGCAGGCGACGGGTACCGATGGGGCTGACGCGTTAACGTCCGTTACTGACAGGAGACTGACAGAATACACTGACAGAGAAACTGACAGAAACTTGGTGCGTAAGCAGCGTACGGCTGGTCAACAAGGTGCGCGTCGGACGCCGTATCAGATGCATGCGTCACGCGGCGTAAGCGCTGGCGATGACAGCGATTGGGTGTGCTCAGGGGTGAATGGCGAACAACAGAAGAGCCATTGGCGGGAAGAAGGCGGCGATGGGATTCGAACCCATGAATAACGGATTTGCAATCCGTCCCCTTGGTCCACTTGGGTACGCCGCCGGGGCAATGCGGCTATTGTATCCAAGGCGGCCCGGCTGGCAACGTGGCGGAGCGGGGCGGACTCGCAGGGGGGCCGGCCTCGATCCGCAGCACCGCCGGTCCGACCGGACGAGCCCGCCAGCTCCGCCGGACGGGAGCGCCCTCCGTAGGTCCCTTCTGCCGGAAGGGACCTCGAACGACGCAGTGCCGACCCCACACGAAGGCCCTTTCCGGCAGACCCGACCGCGCCCTCTGCCGCGTGAGAGCCGGCAGCGGCAGGACGGTGTGAGGCCCCCGCTTCCGCCGGCGCCGGCCGTGACGTAAGATGCCGCCCGGACCGCCCCGCGACATGCGCGGCGGGTGTCACTGCCCTTTTCGGAGCAAGCACATCATGAAAACCGGTGTCAACCTGATGCTGTGGACCGGATGCTACAACCGCGAATGCCTCCCGCTGATCGACAAGGTCGCGAAGATGGGCTTCGACGGCGTCGAGTTCCCGATCTTCGCCCCGGCCGAGGTCGACGTGGCCGAGACAAAGAAAGCCCTCGAGGGCAACGGCCTGGGCGCGACCGTCTGCACGGTGATCGTGGCCGGCAGCCTGATCTCGCCCGAACCCGCCGACCGCCAGGCGGGCATCGACCATGTGCGGGCCGTGCTCGAGGTGAGCAAGGCCATCGGGGCCGAGTGCGTCGCCGGGCCGATCTACTCGCCCGTCGGCCATCTGGTCGGCCGCGGCCGCACCGAGGAGGAGTGGAAATACGCGGTCGAGAGCCTGCGGGCCATCGCCGACGCCGCCGAGTCCATCGGCATCGACGTCGGCATCGAACCGCTCAACCGGTTCGAGACCTATTTCGTGAACATCACGGGCGACGCGTTGAAGCTCGTGAAGGAAGTGGACAGCCCGCGCATCGGCGTGCACTACGACACGTTCCACGCGAACATCGAGGAGGCCGACCCGGTCGCCGCCCTTGAGAAGATCGGCCGCAAGCGCCTCTTCCACGTCCACACCTGCGAGAACGACCGCGGCATCCCCGGCACCGGCCACGTCCCCTGGGACGCGACGATGAAAGCCCTCAAGAAGATGGGCTATGACCGCTGGATCACCATCGAAAGCTTCGTGCCGGCCATCAAGGAACTGGCCCGCGCCGCGAGCATCTGGCGCCCGCTCGCCAAAAGCGGCGACGATCTGGCCACCCGGGGCCTCAAGTTCCTCAAGAAGTATCTCCCGGCGAAAGCCGCGAAGAGTAAAAAGCCAGCCGCCAGGGGCAAGTCCGGCGGGCGGCGCGTCCCAGTGCGATGAAGCCCCACCCGCCGGTGGGGCAGCTCGGCACAGGAAACCGAAGAGCCCGCGATGCCGGTGGTTCCAGGAAGTTGAACCTTGAAAATTCGGTTGCTGTCACCGAATTTTCAATGTAAGCTTCACTGAATGATTGCACGCCCTCACGAACTGGAACGGCTGCGCGGGCTGCTCGCACGCAATCCGGTGGTGGCGATCGTCGGCGCCCGGCAGGTGGGCAAGAGTACGCTGGCCCGGATGCTGGTGTCGCGGATGCGCGAGCCCTTCACGTTCTACGACCTCGAAAACCCCGGGCACGCCGCGCGTCTGGCCGATCCGATGCTGGCCCTGCAGGCCCACCGCGGCCTGGTGATCATCGACGAGGTCCAGCGTCTGCCCCATCTCTTCCCTGTCCTGCGCGTGCTGGCGGATCGGCCCCGCAGGCCGGCCCGTTTCCTGCTTCTGGGAAGCGCATCGCCCGATCTGCTGCGCCAGGGGTCCGAGACGCTGGCTGGGCGAATCGCCTTCCATGAACTCCGCGGCTTCTGGATGGCCGAGACGGGCGCGAAGCACCATCAGAAACTCTGGTTGCGGGGCGGCTTCCCCCGCTCCTACACCGCCCGCTCCCTGTTGGAGAGCAGCCATTGGCGCCGCGACTTCATTCGCACGTTCCTTGAAAGAGACCTGCCTGAACTCGGTTTTCGCATCCGTTCGGTGGCTCTCCGCCGTTTCTGGACGATGCTGGCGCACTCTCACGGGCAGACGTGGAACGCTTCTGAGTTCGGACGCTCCTTTGGCGTCGCGGATACGACGGTTCGGCATTATCTCGACGTTCTGACTGGTGCGCTGGTGGTTCGACAACTGCTCCCCTGGCACGAGAACATCTCGAAGCGTCAGGTGAAGTCGCCCAAGGTGTACATCGCCGACAGCGGGCTGCTGCATACGCTGCTCGGGCTCAGCTCGCAGGCGGATGTGGAGAGTCATCCCAAAGTGGGAGCGTCGTGGGAGGGATTCGCCATCGAGCAGGTGATGCGCCGGTTGAGTGCGTTGCCCGAGGAGTGCTTCTACTGGGCCACGCATTCCGGCGCCGAGCTCGACCTTCTGGTCGTGAGGGGCCGACGGCGGCTGGGCTTCGAGGTCAAACGAACGACCGCTCCGCGGCTCACGGGGTCGATGCACACGGCGCTGCAGGATCTCCAGCTCTCCCGCCTGGACGTCATCCACGCCGGCGAACAGACATTCCCGCTGGCGCACAACGTGCGAGCCGTTGCCCTGGAGAGTCTTTTAGAGGATCTCGAACCGCTCAAGCCCGGATGAGGCGGGGCGGGGCGCCCGGCCGCCACGGGGACGGCCGCTACAGATCTCAGCTCTTGCTGATGTGGCATGGGTAGTGGCGGATGTGGTCGGCGATGTTGTCGGCGTAGCGCTGCATCACCATCTGGAGCGTCTCGGCGTTGTCCTGCGCGGTGGCGGGGTCGACGAGCGGGCCCAGCAGGATCAGGCGGAAGTAGAAGTTCCGGCGTGAGACGACGAAGCCCTGCATGATCGGCGCCCCGCAGCGCAGGGCGATCTGCATCGTGCCGGTCAGGAACTCGCGCTCCTGCCCGAACATCCTGACCGTGGCCGTGCGCAGGTGCGCGCCGCGGTCGCGGCCCACGTCCAGCGCCGTCGCCAGGATGTATCCCTCCTGGAAGCACCGATACAAATCCCGCGGGTACGTGTCGGCGAAGAAGACGCGGATGTCGCGGATCTCCGGGAATGTCTCCTCGTATTTCTGCTGAACGTATCGGCGCAGGGCCCCCTCGTTCTTGTCGCGCACCCCGGCCGCCTTGTACCCCATCAGCGCGGTCAGCAGGCCCAGCACGTGGTGCGAGCCGTAGTGGCTCAGCGCGACGTACACCCCCTTGTTGCGCGACACCATGTCATCCAGCAGTTTGCGGTCGTGAAAGCGGATCCGGTTGAGGATCTTCTCGCGCGGCAGCTTGTCGAAGATCAGGTACAGGAGCTTGTCGCAGCGCGTGCGCGTGAAATGCCTCAGGCAGGCCCGCCGCAGAAACCGCGGATCGCGGCTGAGCTCCTGGGCGAAGACCGCGCTGAAACGCTCGTAAAACCGCCCCCGCCGCTTGTAGTTGATCAGGTACTCGCACGTCCCGAAGAATTGCCCGAACAGGTAGAGCCCGCGAAGTGAGAAGCAGCGGGCCCAGCCCCACAGGAATCCGCGCACCAGCATGAACTTGAGTCGCGTCCAGGGACCGACCTCGGCGGTCTCTTCGACGACACGCCGGGGCGCCGGGGCAATCGTGGCGGGTTCGGCCGACATAGAAATGGCCAGTATACGTGGCCCCCCCGCCGCAAGCCAACCGCGCCGCCTGCCGCGGGTGCATGGGGGGTGCGTGTCAAGGTAGGCGGGTGGCATGGGCAGCATGCATTCGCAACTGCGAATGTCCCGGCGCGCCGGGGCGCATGCCATCCCGCCGATTCTGTGATGGATCCGGGGCATGGGGGTCTGGCACTGTTTCCGGGGGCCGCTGAGGTCCTGCCTGCTCGCCACGGCGAACAGACGGGACCTGCCCGGCGGACCCCGAGCCAGCGGCCGCACCCTTCACCGGCGGGGCAGGGTCACTCCCTCTGCGTCAGCCACGCCGCGATCTGGGCATCGCTGGCCTTCTCCTTCGTCACGCGGACCTCGACGCCGTTGGCCTGGCCGGCGGCTTTGACGAAGGCCTCGTCGAAGTGATCGCCGACGTTGTGGAACCAGATCGGCCCGTTGCACGCGACGGCCGCAATCGCCCGCAGACCGCCGATCCGCCGGATGTGCGGGATGTTGAGCTCTTTCAGATACGCCTCGTCGCTATCGATGTCGAAGCGGTTCATGTCGATGACACGCGGCAGCCGCGGCAACTTCAGCTCCTCTGCGAAGACAGCAGCGATCAGTGCCAACGGTCCAGTTCGCCCCTCTGCGATAATCCCGTTTCGATTGACGAGAACGAAGCGCAGCAAACCGCGTGCCATCGCACGACGAAACGGATGCAACAGCACTTCCGAGAGGCCAGGGGTCGGGTTTTCACACGCGGCGACTCCATCCGGTGAAGTGATCCACATACAGGCCAGAGCGCCGAACGCGGCCTCCGCATGTGGAGTTGCGTTGAACGTGGAGAAGAAGTTGCTTTTCTCAATCTCGGTGCGATGCCCCACCGTACCGAATTGGGCTCGTATTGTTGTGAATCCCGGCAGGCTGACTTTGGAGGACGACTCTCCTTCGCGCTGGCTCAAAACGAGAACAGATCTCGTCGTCGCGCTGGAGTTTGCCAGACTCGTGATCTCAAGCTCCATGTGCTGAGCCGGGCGGGTTGCAGTCGTCGTCATCGGGCTGGACACATTAACTGGAAGTGTGTACTGCAAATTGGTGATCACCAGGTCTCTCAATTCCGCCAGCCTCTCAGGCGTCTTGCCATCCAGACGGTCAATGCGGGTCTTCGATGATGAGCGAATCTGTCCGAGTAACTCCTCCTGAGACAAAACCGCTGGCAGTGTCGTTTGATCACTCCACACCACCAGTTCCTCGGGATTGTACATCGGAATGTCGTGCTCTTTGATCGCATTCGCCTTCTCCTCCGGCCAGCCGAGGAGGTGCTTTGCGAAGAAACGGTACATGGCCTCGCGCGACTGCTGGTTGTAGTTGTGCCCGGCGTCGATGTGCGTGTTTTCGACGTTGTCGGCCTTGCCGTAGAGGGCGTAGATGCTTTTGATGAACGGGTACTCGACCTGGGGCGTGTCCTTCGTCCAGTCGCCCGTCGCGCTGACCATCAGCATCGGGTTGGGCGCGAACAGAGCGCCGATTTCCATGTTGTTCGTATCGATCCGCAGGCACGGCGCGTTTTCGCAACTGCACCCGCCCTGCATGGTGTGCGAGATCATGTTGACCGGGCAGGTCACCTTCACGCGGTCGTCGACAGCGGCGATCATGAACGTCTGCGTGCCGCCGCCCGAAGCGCCGGTGACGCCGATGCGCTCGGAGTCGACCTCGGGCAGCGACTGCAGGAAGTCGATCGCCCGGATGCTGTTCCACGTCTGGAGATGCATCGACGTGATGCCCCACAGGTCGAGCTCGGGCGTGTTGATCTTGCGATGGTCGAACTGCCGCGCGCTGTCGTTGTAGCCGACCATGTCGTACGCGAAGACCGTGCAGCCCATGCGGGCGAGCATGATGCAGCGGGCGGGGATGTTGCCGATTTCGGTCTGTTCGAGCCGGCCGGATTTCCAGTGGCCGTGGGGACACAGCACGCCGGGGGATTTGCCGGCCGCATCTGTAGCGGCCGCCCCCTGTGGCGGCCGGGAATGACGGTACAGGTTCCCGGTCACATACAGACCCGGGTAACTCTCGAAGTACACCTTCTCGATCGTGTAGCCATCGCCCTCGATCTTCCCGAAGACCTTCGCATTCAGCGGGCACTTTTCCGGCTCCGGCCACAGGCCCGCCGCGACGCGGACCTGCATCCGCAGCCAGTCGCGCCGCTTCGTCCACTCGTCCAGCGAAGCGTACCGGGCCGGCTGGAAGTTCGTGTTCGTGTCGGGCAGCGGGCCGAACCGCACATCCGCCGGCGCCGACGCCGGCTGCTGTGTCCGGGCGCCCTGCTCCACAACCCCCACCAGACCCAACAATGCCATGCTGACCCATGGACCCATGCTCGAATCTCCCGTGGTGACGTGACGATAAACCGCACCGCCTTATACCCCGCCCGTCGCCAGCCGGGCAAGCACCCCCTCATCGGGAATCACGCGGCCGGGGCTTGCCTCCGGTGTTCGGTTCACGTTATACTGCGTCGTCGTCGTTCGGGCTGGAAACGCGCGGGGCCGGGGCGCAATTGGCTGATACGCTCTCGATCACAAAAGGAGTCTGTCCATGTCGTGCGCAGATCAACGATTCGATCGTCGTGATTTCCTGAAGAGCACCGCTGCCGGCGCGGGAGCCGTCGCCGTGGGGGGCGCGGCGATTCAGGCCCTGGCTGCCGAGGCCGGGGACGGCGCCGCGGCCAAAGTCGACGAGAAGAACCTGATCCGGCGCAACACCGCCCCGACCATGGAGTATCGGCGCCTGGGCCGCACCAATTACATGTGCAGCCGCATCGTCCAGGGCTTCGCGGGCGACGAGAACCTCTGGCGACGACTCCTGGCCAAGGGCGTGAACTACTGGGACACCGCCCGCGGCTACGGCAACATGGAGGTCGAGCTCGCCCCCTTCCTCAAGAAGTACCGCGACAAGATCTGGCTGACCAGCAAGGCCACCGACGTCGCCGGCTACTCCAAGATCGATGAGGAAGTCTCCAAGCTCTACGTCGAGGCCATGAAGAAGTTCCTCGGCGACGACTTCGCCAAGGTCGAAACGCCGCCCGGACGCCGGGGCAACAAGGACCTCATCTTCCTGCACAAGGCCGCCGTCGAGAAGCAGGCCAAAACCGGTGAGAAGCCCGACCTGCGGCCGGTGGGCAAACGCATGGCGGAACTCTACGCCACCAAGCTCGATCAGTCGCTCGAGCGGCTCGAAACC
>CAZQEN010000252.1:0-11675 GCA_964591605.1 uncultured Planctomycetales bacterium | reverse complement strand
GGCTGGAAAGGTCAGCAGGTGCGCGGCACTGGCGATGGCCGGGATGAGCACGGCCGGCCAGAGCTGGCCGTACATCAGCATGGTCACGAGCCCCAGCAGGGAGCTGCCTTCGCAGATGGCCCAGAAGAGAATGTTGCCCGTCGCATAGCGGTTGAGTTCAACGCTGCCATCGTGGCCGCTCCGCGCGATCCGGCGGCGCAGCAGCACTCCCATCGTCAGGCCGATGATCAGCACGCCGATCGCCACGGGAAACAGGAGCCGCGCCACCTCGGGCTGAGCTGCGAAGCCGCCCGGCCAGAGAACGAAGACCACCACCAGGAAAAAGGCAAGCGGACCCACCAGCAGAGCCATCCACAGGATCCGCTGCACCACGAGCGCCTGTTGAACCTGCCCGGAGGCCGTGTCCTGCCCTGTTTCCCGCGAAGGGAAGGCGCCGCTCATCGTTGCCTGCTCCATCTGTTCACGGCGTGCCGCTCACTTCCTGCCTTCCTCGGCGCGAATGCGCTTGATCGCCAGGAGCTGGAGAAGAGACTCCCGATCTTTGGCTCGACCGATGTGTTCCTTGATGCGAATCAGATCGTCCAACCCGATCGTCTGGATCTCCATGTCCCCGATAACGTATTTCTCCGAGTTTTTCAGAAGAGCGTCGTAATCGCCGAGAGGTTCCACCCATCCCAACAGGTCAAACTTTCCAAAGTCAGTGTCGAACGTGTAGTTGCTGCCGAAACCAAGCGCCTGCGCATCGAGAACGAGCGGCAAGCCGGCCGGCGCACCGCGTAATGTGGGCTTCAATTCCTTCAATGCGGCGGCGAGACGCTCGATATTCTCCCTGGTCCTCCGGTAGCAGAAGTCGACATCGTAAGTCACTCGTGGGCTGCCGAAGAGATACTCGGCCTGTCCGCCGATGACAAGAAACTCCACGCCGTACCTTTGCATCAGCCTTGCGGCGCGCTCAAGTCTTGTCTGGGAGCTTTCGTCGTGCATGCTCTCTCAGCCGCAACATATCGCTGGTCGCCTTGTCGCCCGCGCGCAGCCGTTCCATCGGCGTGAGTTTCAGGTTCGAACGGATGAGCGACAGATCGACGCCGCTCTCGTCCTGCTCGCCGTACTGGTGCGGCCCGCAGTTGGCTTTTATCCACTCTTCGAGTCGTTCGCGGTCAGTCATGATGGTCCATTATACGTCACTTTTTCATCGCCTCGATGAGGATCCGGGCGGTGGATTCGCGCATGACCCGGGGGTCGGGGAGCTGGCCGGCCTGCAAGGCATCGCGGACCTGGCGGCCGCTGATGTTGAGCGGCTTCCAGCCCTTGGGCGCGTGCTCGTCGACGAGGCCGACGCGGCCGAGTTCCTCGTAATACGCGGCGAAACCGACTTTCACCGGCTTGATCAGCAGCTCACCGCCCAGATTGTCGAAAATCCGCTGGGCCGCGAGGCCGTCCCAGATGTCGGTGCCGTCGTCGTAGGGGGCGTCGGCGTGCTTGCGGCCAATGATGATGTCGGTGAAGCCGAAGTTCTGGCGATAGATGCCGTGCATCACCGCCTCCTTGGGCCCGCCGTAGAACATCTTGATGTCCAGGCCCAGGAGGAGCATCACGTCAAGCAGGTCGTAGCCCTTGGATTTCCACAGGGCCTCGTCCTTGTCACCCTGGCCGAACTGTTTGCTCTCGATGAGCGCCCTGTAGGTCTTCATGCGGGTCGCGGCGTTGACGTCATCGCTCTTGGTCTCGCCGATGAGCGGGTTGAGCACGACACCGGTCTTGTGGCCCTGGCGGACGAGCACCTCGGCACCGTAGATGAGGGCATATTCGTGGGCGCGGTGCAGCGGGTTGCGCGTCTGGAACGCGACGACGCGCTCCCAGCCCTTGCTGCGGAACAGCTCGCGCGTCTGGACGGGCGTGAGCACGAACTGGCCGTATTCGGGGTGCCTGGGCTGCGGCAGAACCTCGATCTCGCCACCGACGAGCATTTCCCGGGGGTCGGTCATGACCATACGGCCGCCGGGGTGGTCGGTGCGCTTCGTCTGGTAGACGCCTTCGATGTAGGCCGCCTTGTCCCAGGGGAAGATCGATTCGACCTTGAGCGCCCCCACGGTCTTGCCGTTGGAGTCGGCGAGCCGGACGCGCTGGCCGGCCTTGAGCGAGCCGGCCAGATCCTTGTCCACGGGCAGTGAGATGGGAATCGTCCAGGCGTACTTCTGGCCGCCCCGCGTGATGTTCGCGTCGCGCAGGACCTGGTCGTAGACCTCCTTGACCATCGGCCCGGTGAGGGGGCTCAGGCCACCGTCGCCGATGCGATAGACGCTCGAAAGGTCGGCGTCGCTGACCGGCAATGCGGTCAGAGACGCGACTTCCTTCTCAAAAGCTGCGGCGCGGTCGGCGTGGACCGCGCGGTTGATGGGTTGTTCCAGTCCGCCGTGTGGGGGAATCAAATCTCTCATTGTTCTTGGAAGCTGTCAGCAATCAGCCCTGCTTCGCCTGCACCTACGCCGCGGCAGGCATTCAGCACTCAGCCAGACACCGAACTGCGCTTCGTTTCTCCTCAAAAAGAAGCCGTACCTCATCCTCAATCCAGAAACAGAAAGGGGATTGTACTCGATCCAGGTCGCGAAGCGAGCGCCGCGAGAGGGGCCGGTCGTGGCGGACGGCAAGTTTGAATTCACACAATGATGGGACTGGTCCGACTGCCCTAATCCATCACATCGTCAGGACTGCCGAGCCGGTAGCTTGTACTACGGCCGGCACCGGGGTTCTGGATCAGGATACCGCGCTTCAGCAACTCGCGGATGTCCCGCAGCGCGGTGTCCGTCGAGCACTTCGCCAGCTTCGCGTACTTCGAGGTCGATAGAAACCCTTTGAATCCGTCCAGCATCCTGTTGATGACCAGGCGCTGACGGTCGTTCACCGGCCGGCGGTTGATCCGCTGCCACATTCGGGCCTTGTGGAGCACGGTTCCGAGCATTGCATCGGCGCCGTCGATCGCCCGGCTTAAGCACGCGAGAAACCACTCGAGCCAGCGCGTCAGATCCAAGTCTCCGCGCTGCGCCGACTCCAGTTCCAGGTAGTAGTTCCTCCGCTCCGCCTCGATCTGCGACGACATGCTGTAGAAGCGGTCCTTCGTGCCGTCGGCTCGGGCGAGCGACATGTCGGCGATCGCGCGGGCAACGCGGCCGTTTCCGTCCTCGAATGGATGGACCGTCACGAACCAGAAGTGCGCGATCCCCGCGCGGATGACGGGTTCGTCGGTCGGCGGCGCGTTGAACCACTTGAGGAACGCCGACATTTCCGATTCGAGCCGATCGGCCTCCGGAGCCTCGAAATGAACCCGCTCGCGGCCCATCGGCCCGGAGACAACCTGCATCGCTCCGGCCTCTGCGGGCCGCCAGGCCCCGACCGCAATGCGGCCCATGCCGCTGCGCCCGGTTGGAAACAGCGAGGCGTGCCAGGCGAAGAGACGCTCTTTCGTGAGCGGCTGCTGGAAGTTGCGGGTGGCGTCGAGCATCATCTCGACAACGCCCTCGACATCCCGGCCCGGTTTCGGCAGCCCGGCCACATCAAGCCCCAGCCGCCGCGCGATCGAGGATCTCACCTGCTCCGGGTCGATTCTCTCGCCTTCGATGGCTGAAGACTTGACGACATCGCTGGTCAGGACGGCCAGGTTCGCCTCAGTCCGCAGGTCGAAGCCGAGGGCCTCCATTCGGCCCAAGAGCCGGCCCTGCTTGTGGCGCACCGCGGCCGGGTCCGCCGCGAGGGATTCGCCGTCCCACGTGAGCTCCGGCCAGCCGGGTTTTTCGTGGATGCAAGCCGCTTTTCGCCGCATATTCTGCGGTGATTGTATCGGGTATTAAACGCATGGGCAACCTAATCGATGATACGGGCGTAGATCCGGATGTGACAAAGCCGGCCGCTGGCGTCGCGGCGGTAGTTCCTGTGAATGCCCTCCAGCGCAAACCCGCATCGCTCGGCGAGCCGCCAGCTCCGCTCGTTGCGATCGTCCGTGTGGATCTGGAGGCGTCTGGCTCCGAGCTGCTTGACGGCAAACTCGGAAATCGCCTTCACCGCCTCAGTTGCGTAACCCTGATTCTCGTAACGCCTGCCGACCCAGTACCCGATCTCGAACCTCGGAACAGCCCAGTCAATCTCGTGCAGACCGCTCGAACCGATCACGGTGTCCGTGCCCTTCAGATAGAGCCGTAGCGTGATGTCGCGCCTGGCGAGGAACTCGATCCATGCTTTCCGGCAGTTGGCTTCGCTCTCTTCCAGCGTCGGCTCGTGCTGCGCCCAGGGGAGCCACGGCCGCAGGGTATCCATCGACTCGACGATCGCGGCATGGACACCCGCCCCGTCCCCCGCCCGCGGCACGCGGATCGTCAGCCGCTCGCTGTCGAAACGATCGGGGATCTCAAGTAGGAGAGGGTCCATCGGTGGTTCCACACCGTTCGGCTATTCTCCGCCGGCGGTTTCCCACAGCCTGCCAAACTCTGCAGAAGCCGTCTCGATGAGGCCAAAGCGCGCCACCAGCTCGCCGGGCACGCGTACCTGTGCCGACCTGCCCGTGTTCACGAACGCCTCGGCCAGATCCAGTATCGACGCGGCCGACGGTACGTGATAGTAGTACGGTGCCCACGTGCAGATGTACCAATCTGTGCCGAGCCTGCAGATCCAGAAGCTGTTTCCGGCGTCCGGCATCACCGGGCTCCGCTGGCGCGAGAGCACAAGTTGCCGAGGGCCCTGTCGGTACGCTGAAATACCCCGGTCGTGCAACGCCAACTCGATCTCACTGGACGCGTCATGCATGCGGTTCCTCCGCCTCACGCTTCATGCCTCGTGCAGTCCGCGAGGATCCAGATGCAGCGATCCGGCCGTCGCGAGGTCGAGTATATAGCCCCGCTCGTCATCCCGCAGAATGCCGATGATCTCGTCGATAGAATCGTGACCGGCATTCGCCTGCCGGGCTATCTCCAACGCGGCCTGCATTTGGGCGAAGTTCCGAAGGCCGAGGAAACTCAGGGTTGCAGGACCTTGCGACGGGTTGCAGCAACTGCAGAGATGGACGTCAAGCACCACGTCCCGGTCATCGCAGTATCGAATCGCCTTGATGCGGGCGTCGTGGTAGCTGTGTTTGAGTTTGACCTGCTTCATGGGCCGCCGCCGACACAGGATGACGCATTCGCCAGGCCCGCTCGCGCGCCGGCGCTCAAGACCGGTTCCACACTTCTTCCGCGTCGTGCATGTCGCCGGCTGATTCAATTCGACTCCGAGTTTCTGGCTTCTTCACTGCCTTCGTAAATGGCCAGCTCTTCATGAAGCCGCGCAATCATCTTGTGGATGCCCGCCTTGGTGAACCCCTTGGAGCCCACGGGATGAGCCTGCTGCAGGCGGCTCAGGCGCTCTTCGAGTATGCGGATCTCCTCCTGCGCCTTCTGGAATTCGGCGAGATTTGCAATCATAGCTCGATCTCCACAAGCCCTTTGCGCCGTCCATCGACTTCACGAGTCCGACGGAAGAATTCGATCCATTCATTCCAGTCGGTTTCGTCCTCGGCAGCGAAGATCTCCTCCGGAAGGCGGCTGAGCAGCATCTGTTCAAGTTCGATGGCCGCTTCGTTTCCCTCTGCGACCCGCAGCTCGAAATCAAGCGGAAGGAGGACGACGGCATCGACGTCGCCTGGGTCCTGGGTCGCGGTGACGAAGCTCCCGTCCACCATCAGCCGCCGTGCACCGACCTGTCGCGCTAATTCTATCCAGCGACGCAACCGGATGGCCAGCCGCCGACGCCTCGGCGAGGATGCTCCAAACCGAAATGTGACTTCTGCCTCGGAGGCCAGGTACAGACCCTCCGGCAGGTAACCATCGGGACGAAATGGGGGGATGGACGAATCCTGCCGTGCCATCAAAGCCCCTCAAGTGCAGCACCCAGCCCTTCCGCGGCCAGCATCTGCCAGCATGTCTGAGTCTGACGGTTCAGTGCTTGGCCGGGGCCAGGATCATGATCATGCGGTTGCCCTCGCCGCGGGGCGGGCGCTCGACCTTCACCTTCTCGCCGAGATGGGTGATGATCGACTGGAAGATCTGGTGGCCCAGGTCCTGATGGAACTTCTCGCGCCCCCGGAAGATCATGGTGAACTGCACCTTGTCGCCCTTGTCCAGGAAGCCGATGGCCTGGTTGACCTTGATCGTGCGATCGTGGTCGCTCGTCTTGGGGTGCAGCCGCACCTCTTTGAGCTTCTGCTCGTGGTGCTTTTGTTTCTTTTTCTTCTGGGAGTACTTGAACTTGCCGTAGTCCATGATCCGGCAGACGGGCGGCCGTTCGTTGGGCGCGACCTCCACCAGATCCAGGCCAGCCTCGCGTGCCCGCCGCATGGCGTCATCGGTGGACACGACCCCGAGCTGGTTGTTCTGATCGTCGATCAACCGCACGGGGGAAATGCGAATCTGCTCGTTGCAGCGATGTCCGACTGCGATGGCTTTAGTCCTCTCTTTCAATGACTCGGTTGACACCCTCGCGCCGCCGCAGCGACGCGCGGCCGGACCGTTCCGGCCAGTCAGACAGGGTGGGCTCCGCCCACCGTCAATCTCTGGTGGGCGAAGCCCACCCTACCCTCTCACGCGGGCACAAGCGCCCGCTCGCGCACCTGCCGGGTCGCCTGCTCGATGAACCCTTCGAGCGGCTCGGTCCCCAGGGTCTTGCCGGAACGGTCATTGACATTGACCGTCCGGTCCGCGGCCTCTTTCTCGCCCACGACGAGAATATACGGGATTCTCTGCTCGCGGGCCTTGTGTTTCTTGGGGCCGATGCGTTCGGCCGTCGTATCGAGCTCGACGCGCAGGCCGGCCTCGAACAGGCGGTCGCGTACCTGGCGGGCGTAGTCGGCGCTCTTCTCGCTCACCGACGCGACCACCGCCTGCACCGGAGCGAGCCACAGCGGGAACGCCCCGGCGAAGTGCTCAATCAGTATACCGATGAACCGCTCCAGACTGCCAAACGGAGCGCGGTGGATCATCACCGGACGATGGGGGGCATTGTCCGTCCCGATATACTGTAAGTCAAAGCGCTCCGGAAGGTTATAGTCAGCCTGGACCGTGCCGAGCTGCCACTCACGGCCGATGCAGTCCTTGACGACAAAGTCGATTTTCGGACCGTAAAAAGCCGCCTCGCCCTTCTCCTGCGTGTAGCTCATGCCGCTGTTTTTGACGGCCGTCCGAACCGCCTCTTCGGCCAGGGCCCAGTTCTCCGGGCTGCCCACGTATTTGGAGCTCTCGGGATCGCGCAGGCCGACACGGACGCGGTAATTGGTCAGCCCGAGGAGATCGAGGATCTTGCGGGTGAGGTCGACGCACCCGGCGATCTCGTCCAATAACTGGTCCGGACGGCAGAAAATATGGGCGTCGTCCTGGGTGAAACCGCGGACGCGGGTCATCCCCGACAGCTCGCCGCTCTGCTCATAGCGGTACACCGTCCCGAACTCGGCCAGGCGAATCGGTAGATCGCGGTAGCTGTGCGGGTCGGAAGCGTAGATCCGGATATGGTGCGGGCAGTTCATCGGCTTGAGGAGGAAGCCGTCGTCGGATTCGAGCTCATCCTCAATACAGCGAAGGCAGTCCTTCTTATTGAAGAAGGCTGGATTCGGCATTGGCTTCAGAGCCTCAGATTCGTCTCCATAGGAAGAATCGGAGGTAACCATCAGTTCGCCATACAGGTTCTCGTCGAGCCCAGCAAGTTCGTTAAGTATCTCGAATTCTCGCTGACTCGGTTCGATATCAACTTCCCTCTCGCGCACAGCTTGCCAGAGCTCGTTGAGCAGTTCCTGCTTCCGGCTCTCGTAGAGCGCAGGGAACTGGCTGTCCTTGTAGTACGGGAAGTGGCCGCTCGTGCGGTACAGTCCGAGCTTGCCCACGTGCGGCGTGAAGACGGGCTGATAGCCGCCTTGCGTGAGCTCGGCCCGCAGAAAATCCTGCAGCTCCGTGCGGATGATCGCACCCCTGGGCTTCCAGAGCACCAGGCCGCTGCCCACCATCGGATCGATGAAGAACAGCCCCAGATCCTGGCCGAGCTTGCGGTGGTCCCGCTTTTTGGCTTCCTCGATCTGCGTGAGATACCGCTCCAGATCCTTCGGGCTGGGCCAGGCGGTGCCGTACACGCGCTGGAGCTGCTTCTCGTTCTGGTCGCCGCGGTAGTACGCGCCGCTGACCTGCATCACCTTGAAGGCGCCGATGCGCCCGGTCGTCGGGACGTGGGGTCCGCGGCAGAGGTCCTCGAAATCCTGACCGCGGCGGCTGCCGGTGATGTAAAAGCTCAGTTCACCTTCGGCCCGCTCGGCGTTGTCGATTTTATAGCGGTTCCCCTCGGCCCGGAGCTTCTCGAACGCCTCGTCGCGCGGCATCGAGTAACGGGTGAACGGGCGATCCTCCTTGATGATCTGGGCCATGCGTGATTCGATGGCCTCGAAATCCTCAGGCTTGATCGGCCGGTCCAGGTCGATGTCGTAATAGAAGCCGTTCTCAACGGGCGGGCCGTAAACCAGCTTCGTTTCGGGCCAGAGGCTGCAGATCGCCTCGGCCATGACGTGAGCCGTGCTGTGCCGGATGACGTACAGGCTGTCGGGGTTTTCGGGATCGGCCTTGAGGAGCTGCAGCCGGCAGTCGCGGGTGATCGGCCGGGCGAGATCGACGATCTCGTCGTCGATCTTGCCGGCGATGGCGACCCTGGCCAGTCCGGGACCGATCATGGCCGCCACCTGCCCCACGGTCGTGCCGGGAGCGATTTCGAGCGTTTTTCCATCAGGCAACGTGACGTTAGGCATAACGTAGGGTGGGCTCTGCCCACCATCACCCTCGAGGCAATCGCACGATGAAAACAAGGTGGGCAAAGCCACCCTGCCCAGGTTCATCGGAGGTGGGCAGAGCCCAGCCTGCCGAACGACCAAACTTCGCCGGAGGTGGGCAGAGCCCACCCTACAAAACTGAGCCCACCCTACAAAACTTCGCTGGAGGTGGGCTGAGCCCACCCTACAAAACAAAAAGCACCGGATCCGCGACGCACGGGCAGGGGCGCTTCACAATGTCTCGGTGAAGCGCCATCTAAGCCGTCGTTCGCGTCATGGATCAGGTGCCGTTGTCGACCGTCTGTGTGCTCCCCGGAGGGGGAGGCTCCGGCCGGGCCGCATGAAGGCCAAGCCGTGGATCTGACTCACTATAGCGTCGCAGACGGATGAATCAAGCACCCTAGCGGCAGCGGCTGCGCACACCGAAGGCCACGCCAGGCCCTACGCCGCCGGAGCCGCCGGTCCGGGGGTCGCCGCAGTCAGCAGCGCCCACGAAGTACCCCGATAGATCCGCGCCAGCCACAGGATCAGGAGGAGCACGCCCACGGCGGCGGTGGGCAGGCCCCAGGGCCACTGCAGCAGCAGGTAATGCAGCCATCCCAGCACGACGGCCAGCAGGACCGGCAGCAGGCTCTTGGCCAGCCGGCCGGAGCTCTCCCGCACGCCCATCTGCTCGGAAAACGGCAGGTGCCGCCCCAGCAGAATCCCTTCCAGCAGGGCCAGAGCCACCGTCACCAGCAGCGTCAGGGCAATATCGGGAAGAATCCGGACCCCCCAGATCGACAGGAGGACCAGACTGATCACCAGGAAGGCGGGCAGCACAAACCGCAGGAGGAGCACAAGGAGCGCGGCCATGAGCACGTCGCCCGGCCGGCGCAGCGGCAGCGACTCGTATACCCAGGCCGCCTGCCAGTACTGGCTGTAGCGGATCTGCACGATGGCCGGCGGAAACGTCACGCACGCCAGGTAGAGCAGGAACAGGTACCGCCGCGTGGACGGAAGCTCCTCCATGACCACGCGAAACCCGCGCGGGTCCGAGAGCAGCATGCTCAGCGGGATGATGAGGAGAATCGCCAGCGAGGGATACATGCGGGCCTTGAACAGGCGGTCGCGGCTCAAAACGGTCCAGATGAACTCAAAGGTCGCCCGCAGGTGGGGTTGACGCGTCACCATCGCGGCCAGACGGGCGGCGAAGCAACGACGCTGCGGGAGCAAGCCGGCTGCGGCCCGGCGCTCGACCGTGGATTCCATGGCCGCGAGCATCTGGTTGAAACGCATCGCCAGGCCGCGGGTAACCACCAGCATCGCCGCCGGCGGCAACACCAGGGCGAAAACCGTCAGAACGATCTGCGGACGGCCCGCGCTTCCCAGCAGCAGATCGAACGGCGCGGCCAGCCATGCGGGCGGACACACGTAGATCCACAGCGAATCGTCGATGCGCGTCCGCTCCAGGTGCGTCATGTCGATCAGGCGGGGCAGAAGCTGATACCCGCCGAAAATGAAAACGCTCAGGAGGATCTGGATGTAGAGAACGATGTCTCGAACCCGTTCCTGGTTCGTGATGCGCAGGGCGACCAGGTAGAAGAGACTGGCCAGGCAGATGGCAATTATGATGCCGCCCGCCAGGGTCGGCAGGTAGACCACCGGAAACAGCCAGGACCAGCGCAGCGACCCCATCACCATGGTCACGATCGAGAGACTGAGCCCCAGCAGGCCCAGGTAGGTGCAGATGTGGGCGGTGCGAGCGAGGAAAAACGTGCGGCCCGAGACCGGCCGGGGCTGCAGGATGGCGTTGTCGGCCGTATCGAGCAGGACGTGCGTGAAATCGGCAATCAGCGTCGTCGTGAGCATGACGAGAACGATGGTGTGCACGATGGTCATGCCCACAAACGGCGAGCCCACCTGCCAGAGGATGCCGCTGAGAAAGAAGCCGATGATCGCATAGAACGCCAGCGCGCCCGTGAAGGCCCCGCCGGACTCGCGCTCCTTGCGGTTGGCGAAGCCGACCATCGGACGGCGCGAATCGAGGATCAGCTTGGTCTCGAGAATCGCGCGGAACTGCGGGTAGTCGCCGCCGAGCAGGCGGACAAGCCAGGAGAGGGCGTCACACACGGCCAGGATCACGCGAGTCATCGTGCTGTTACTGTTTCCCGATCACGTCCAGAAACCGGCTGGCGACGGCCTCGTGCTCGCCGCTGCTGGTGAGCTGCGTGAAGATGCGCTCCAGCGATTCACCTCCCGCGCCGGGGCGACCGGCGGCCATCTGGGCCTGCAGCTCGGCGAAGGCGCCGTCGGCGATGACGCGTCCCTCGGCGATGATGACGATCCGGTCCGCCACGCGTTCGACCACGTCCATCACGTGCGAGCAGTAGAAGATCGTTTTGCCCCGCTGGGCCAGCCCGGCGACGATCTCCTTGACCGTCACCACGGCGTTGGCGTCGAGACCCGACAGCGGCTCGTCGAGGAAGAGCACCTGCGGGTTGTGGATCATGCCGGCGGTGATGAGCACCTTCTGACGCATACCCTTTGAGAAGGTGGCGATCCGCTGGTCGGCCTCCTTCGAGAGTCCGAACAGTTCGAGCATCTCGCGCCCGCGCTGCTCGATCTGGCGTTCCCCGAGGCCGTAGAGCCGCCCGACGAAGCGCAGGTACTCCATCGGCGTGAGCATCTCGTAGAGAGCGGCCGACTCGGGCACGTAGCCGACGCGCTGCTTGACCTCAAGGGGATGCGTCGCGACATCGAAGCCGCACACGCTGGCCTGTCCGCCAAACCCGCGCAGGACGCCGATCAGGATCTTGACCAGCCGACAATATAGCCAATAATATTGCAAGCCAGCAGACTGAATTGCAATCGT
>CAZQEN010000251.1:0-11725 GCA_964591605.1 uncultured Planctomycetales bacterium | reverse complement strand
GGCCGGGTCAGCGCGTGCTGCTGCTGGACGATCTGCTGGCGACGGGGGGGACGATGAGGGCCTGCTGCGGCCTGGTCGAGAAGCTCGGCGGCACCATCGTGGGTGCGGCCGTGCTCATCGAGCTGCTGGGACTCGGAGGTCGAGAGAAGCTCGCTCCGCTGCAGCTCCACTGCGTGCTCTCGTATGACTGAGCCGACACCGATTCCCGATGCGGCGGCCTTCGCGCACGGCTACTGGTCGCTGGTTTCGATCGTGCTGGGCGCTTGCATCGGCAGCTTCCTGAACGTGGTCATCTACCGGTGGTCGCACGGGCTGTCGATCCGGCATCCGTCGCGGTCGTTCTGTCCGCACTGCGGCGGGCAACTCTCCTGGCACGACAACATCCCGGTGATCAGCTACGTGCGGCTGGGCGGACGATGCCGCTCCTGCCGTGGGCCGATCTCCCTGCAGTATCCGCTGGTCGAGCTGGCGACGGCGTTTCTGTTCGTCATGACCTATGACGTGTTCTTCGTCGCCCGGCAGCGGGTGGGCATCGGCTCGCTGGAGACCGACTGGCCGATGCTGCTGGCCCACTGGGCGCTCTGGGCCGGGATGCTGGTCATGGCGGTGATGGACCTCGAGGCCTACACGATCGATATCCGGGTCACGTGGGTCGTGGTGCTGGCGGGAGTCGTCGCCCACGCGTTCTGGACGCCGGCCTCGAGCAACGATTGGATTCGACCGGGGCCGGCAGGGGCAGCGATGGCGGTGGCGGCCGCCGTCGGCCTGGCGATCGGAGCGATCCTGTTTCTGCGGAGAAGAGGAGACGAGCCGCCGCCGGCGCCCATCGAGCCCGAGCCGGTGACCCCTGCCTCGACGCCGCCGGAGCCCGAGCGAATGCCTGCGGCGAGATGGCTCTGGCTGATGGTTCCATGCCTGCTGGTGGCGGGCTACGTGGTGGCGATGTCGACGACCGGGCCGCAGGCCGCGTACGAGTCTCCCCCTGCCGGATTGACGGCGGAATGGGGGGGGATGCGCCCTACACCGGTTTCCGAGGACAGGGGGGCGATTCGCCTGCTCCTGGGCTTCGTTGTGGTGTATGCCAGCCTGACGCTGGTGGCCAGCCGGCCGCAACCCGAGGCGGACGCGGAAATTGTCGAGGCCATCCATGCGGAGGCCGTCCACGCCCGCGGTCAGGCGGCGTGGGAGTTGCGGCTGATCTCGCCGGCCATCATCCTGGGTTCGGCGGCGCTGTGGGCGGCTCTCGCGTGGCCGCAGGCTTTCGACGCGATCGACCGGGTCCTCCAATGGCAGCCGATGGGCACCTGGCGGCCCCTGTGGGGACTGTCCACCGCTCTATCGGGCTGGATCATCGGGGGAGCGGTAGCTTGGATCGCCCGGATCGTGTTCACCCTCGTTCTGGGGAAGGAAGCGCTGGGGATGGGGGATATCCACCTGATGGGGGCGGCGGGGGCGGTGGCGGGGTGGCCGGCGACAGTGCTGGGTTTCTTTGCGGCGGCGTTCCTCACGCTGGGGGCGGTGCTCGTGATCCAGTTCCGGCGGCAGAGCCGGGCCGTGGCGTACGTGCCGTGGCTGGCGCTGGGGTTCCTGCTGTGCAGCATCTTCCAGGATCGGATCCTGGACGCCTACCATGTTCGCCCGTGGCTGGCTCCCGGAGTATCCTCTCGGGCGATCCCGCGGCCCGTGACACCGTCCGCGGACCGGGGCGGTTGTGGTGTCCGCCCATGGTGGAACCCGCCCGCACGTGCAGCCGAGATCCCGATGCATCGGGACACCACACTGGGCGGCCCGGAAAACTTCACAGGTGATTTGGGAGCATTCGGTTGATGACGCTTGTCCTGCGGCGGATGAAGGTTTATCTTAAGCTCACCGCGATTGTGGCGGTCGTCGCGGTGATCCTCACGGTCGTGGTGAAGAATCGCCAGCACACGGCGGATGTGTGGTTCTTCGGGATGTACGAGGACGTCAACGTCCTCTACCTGATCCTGATCACCGTCGTGTCGGCGATCGTCGGCTGGTGGGGTTTCCTGAAGGTGTTCGGCGTGGTGCGCGAGCTGCGCGAGGTGCAGCGGCAGGCGGAGTCACAGCGGCAACTGGAGCAGCAGCGCCGCCTGGCGGAAGAACTGGCGCAGCGGGAGCGTCGTATTGACGAGAAAGTGAAACGGTCCATCAGCGAGCCAGGGGAATAGTCACGCTCAACTCCACCCCCTTGCCATGATGGTAGGGTAGACAACTTCTTCACGGAGGATGAAACATGCAGTTTCCTCGCATCGCATCACTTCTGACGGTATGGGTTGCATTGGGTCTGGCCGGGTGTGCGGAGAAGACCACCGGGCCCTGCTGCCCGGAGACGGCGGACACGCAGGGCGCCCAGGACCGGATCCGGCAGTTGGAATCGGAACTGGCGGCGGCGACGTCGGCCGGCGCCCGCGACCGGGGCGAAATGGCGCGTCTGCAGGCGGAGCTGAATGATCTGCGCCGCCAGCTCGCGGAGCGGCCGCAGCCCGCACCGGCCCCCGCCCCCGCGCCGGCTCCCGGCTGGGACACCGTGCCGGGCGGGGCGATGACCTCGATCGAAGGCACGATCCTGTTCGACTCCGGCAAGGCGGTGCTCAAGCCGAGCGCCCGGTCGACGCTGGAATCCGTGGCGCGGGTCATCAACGAGAAGTACGCGGACTATGACGTGTACGTCTTCGGACACACCGACGACGAACCGATCCGCAGGAGCGGCTGGAAAGACAATTACGAGCTGAGCGCCCAGCGGGCGCTGTCGGTGGTGCGCATGCTGCGTTCGATGACCGGCGGCGTCAAGATGGCGGCCGCGGGCTGGGGCGAGCAGTTGCCGGTGGCGGCGAACACCAACGCGGCCGCCCGGCAGCGGAACCGGCGCGTCGAGATCTACGCGATGGCGCCGGTGGCCGGTCGTGGAGCTGAGGCCTCGCCGCCCAGCGGGGTGAGCCGGGGTGAAGCCGCTCTCGAACCGGGTGCTACCCCTGCGGCGCGCACCAGCGCCCGCCGCAGCACGGAAAAACGGGTAGTGGCGCCTTGAGGCGTGAGATGTGAGACACGTGACATGTGAGATGTGCGGGTTCGCACATCCTGCATCCGGAAGCGTGGGTCTGCGCCTGGGCGCTTTGCCTGCGGCGGGTCATGTCGGCGGCCTGGAATCTGCTGGTTGACCGCAGGGCTGATCAGCGTCGGGTCATCTCCCGGAGTTCTTCACACCGCAATGCAAAGGCGGCGGCCAGATAGACTGCGGCGCCGGTGGCGACCAGCAGGCCGAGCCGCATGGCCTGCGCCATCGCCGGCAGGCAGCGATCGAGCGCGACGACGGCCATCCCCATGATCAGCGACGCGAGCAGCGCCCGCAGCACGCCCATTGCGGTGTGCCGCCACTCCAGGCGCGCGTAGCGGCGATCGAACGTCCAGACCAGGATGACGATCTGCACCATGGCCGCCAGGGTGGTGGCCAGGGCGAGGCCGGCTTCGCGCAGGGCCGTGTGCACCAGGATCAGGTTCAGCACCAGGTTGAGCGCAACGTTTCGGACCGAGATGCGCATCGGCGTTCGGGCATCCTGCATGGCGTAGAAGGCCCGTACGACGATCTGGTTGACGCCGAAGGCCCAGATTCCCAGCGAATACATGATCAGGCTCAGCCCCACGCGATCGACGGCGTGGGGGATCTGGTTGAACTGCCCGTGGGCGAAGAGGGTGCGGATGAGCGGCTCACGCACGACGATGAGCCCGACCAGGCAGGGCAGGCCCTCGAAGCTGGCGACGCGGATGCCGCGTGAGAGCATGTGCGAGAGGCCGGGCAGGTCGCGCTCCGAGGCGAAGCGGCTCAGCAGCGGGAAAATCGCGGTGGCCAGGGCGGTCGTGAACACTCCGAGCGGAAACTGGTAGAGGCGCTGGGCGTAACCGAGGATGGCCGGGCCGACCCGCTCAGAGGCCCCTGAGCCGGCCGAGAAGACCTCCGGCACGAACCACCAGGCCAGCAACGAACCCACCAGCGTGTTGATCTGAATAGTGGCCATGCCGGCGATCGTCGGGAGCATGGTCGAGCCGATGCGCCGCAGGGCCGGGTCGCGAGTGTCGAGACTGAGCGGCAGGCGCAGCCCGATCCGCCGGCTTGCCGCCCATTGCCAGGCGACCTGAAACGCGCCGGAGATCACGACGGCGGTGGAGAGAATGACGATGCCGAGCCGGAGATTGTCGGTCAGGCGGTGGGTCGCCAATGCCGAGACGATCATGAAGAGGTTGAGGATGATGGGAGCGGCCGCCGCCGAAGCGAAGCGGTCGAAGACGTTCTGCACGCCGCCCAGGAGGGCCGCGGTGCAGATGAAGATCAAGTAGGGCAGCATGATCGCGCTGAGGGCGAGCACGAGTTCGGAGTCGCTGTCGGAGCGGTAGAGCCAGTAGAGTCCCGCGATGACCAGCTCGCCCAGGACGCACAGAAGGCAGAGCATCGCGATGAGCAGGCTCATGAGCCGCCCGGCCAGCCGGTCGGCGGTTTCGCGGCCGTCGCGCGAGAGGGTCTCGGTGAGAACCGGGATGCTGGCGGCGGAGAGCGCTCCCTCGCCGAACAGCCGCCTGAACAGGTTGGGGATCTGAAAGGCGGTCCAGAAGGCTGAGGAGACGGTTCCCGCGCCAAAAGCGATGCTGATGGCCACGTCCCGCGCGAGCCCGAGGATGCGCGACGCGAGGGTGAGCAGCCCGATCAGCCTGGCCGATCGCAACAGGTTGGACGACACGCGGGCCGACGATACTGGGCGCGCTTCGGACGAACAAGGGGAGGGGGTCTCGCGGTGGTCGGATGCATCGTTTGCCGCAACATTGGGCATCTTCCGCTCCGAAAGGCAGGTGGTTCGACCATTCGGCATGGACGGCCGTTGGGGAACTCGTTGAGTCATCGTCCACCGCGGGTGAGGCGGCGGAGGAGGCTGAACATTGCCCCGCGTCACAGGCATTCAGGTGGAAATGGCTGCGCAGCGTGCTGGCCGCGATATGCATCGACGGAGTCCGGCTGAAGGGGTCACAAAAAGCGGGGGGCCCTGAAAAAGACCCGGGTGACCGGTTGTGCCGGCCACCCGTCGTTGGAAAGGGGAAGAGGATGATACCTTTGCCCACGATGATGAACCGTCGAGGAGCGGAGCCTATTCCAAGTTCGGGAAGAAATTCGGGCTTCGCGTGGCGGGGGCCGCGGGCTGCGAGGTGGCGGCGGGACGTTCCTGCGCGGGTTGGGTGGTCTGGCCGAATTCCGGAAGTCTTGTCGCGGCAAATGATTTGAGTCCGGGGGAACTGGGAAAGCGTGCGAGCAGGGATCGGAGAAACACGGCCATCGCCTCGGGATTCTGGACCATCTGCTCGAGCGTCTGGAGATTCTGAATCGCCACGTCTTCCTGCCCCGCTTCCAGAGTCACAGTCGTGGCGAGCATGAGGGGCTCGGGACGGCCGGTCGCCAGCACCAGCGATCTCTGGAGCCAGTCCTTGAGCTTCGGGGGGCGTTTTTCCGGGACGAAGGGCATAAATCTCTGGCAAAGCTGCAGATAGGCCAGACCGAGGCTTCGCTCAACGTCGGCGGAGGACGCGTCCTGCACCAGGATGGCCGCGATGATCTGCCGGCCCTCGGCCTCCGCACCGGCGGCGAGCAGGTAGATCACCAGCGACTGGTCAAGGACTTGCCGTTGCTGCGGGCGGAAGGACTCGGGCCAGAGTTCGAGTGCTTTCTGGGCGGCGCCGATGGCTCGCTCCGGATGGTCGGGGTCGCCCAGGAGGAGATACTCGGCCTGATCGCTCATGGCATAGCCAGCGTTGGCGGGGAATCGGCTGCGGATCTGGTCGAGGAGCTGGGCGGCCTGGCCGGCCAGGAGGGCGGCCTGCTCGAACATGCCGCGCCGTTTGTAGGCCAGTGCCGCCAGGCGCATGGATTCTGGTGAATAGGGATCGGGCCAGTTGCCGGAGGAGAGGGTCGCGGGACGAGCGGCTGCCAGAAGGGCCTCGATGGCCGAGCCGAAGGAGTCCTCCTGCATGAGCTCGATGAGGGCGGGCTCGACGCCGGGATGGATCGGCCCGGTGCGGATCGGGATGCGGAGCATGTTGAGCCGTTCGAGCATGTCCTGTCCGTGAGACAACTGCAGCAGGCGCAGGCCGAGTTCGGCGCTGAGCCGGTCGGCGCGAAACTCCTGGAGCATCCAGAGCCGTGCCTGTTCCAGGGGATCGGTGGGGAGGGAGGCCAGGGGCAGGGGCCCGCCGGGGGTCTGGACGCCGGCGATCTGGCTCCGCAGCAGCCACAGGTCGGAAATGAAAGCCGCCACGTTGGGGAAGGTGGGGCAGTAGGCCAGGAGCGTCTGGCCGGTGCGGACGCCGAGATCGAAATACCGCTCGAAATTAGCGACATCTTCCTCGGCCAGGCGGGTGATGGCGGACATGTCGCGGCGGTGGGGGCCGTCGCCGCTTTCCGGCAGGGGCTGACCGGCGCGCTGGATCATGTCCTGCAGGCGGTGAGCGGTGAAGGCGGCGGCGTCGCGGGCGACGCTGGTCGCCCGGTAGAAGGCCCCCAGTCGTGCTTCCAGCCCGAGTCGGTATCGGGCGCATTCATCGGCGGCCTGGAGGGCTTTTTCCCACTGGAACTGGCCGGCATACCTGGCGACCTGCGGCTCGGCGAGGGCTGCATGCCAGTCTCGACCTGCGACGACCAGCACCAACCAGGCACCGGCGATGGCGGCTACAAGCCCGACGGCGCGGACGCCCGGCACGCGGATGACGGGGGGCCTGGCGGAGGCCGGACGTGACATCGCCCAGAGCAGACCCCACGTCGCGTAAAGAATCACCGGCAGGCCGGGCATGCGCAGGGCCACGTCGCTGGTCGATTCGGCGATCAGCCCGAGAAAAGCCCCCAGCAGGCCGGCGAGCATGCATCGGTCGCGGATGGCGGCCGGGCGCGACTCGGCCGTCGCGCCGGACTGGCGCCAGGCCAGGAGGACCGCCCACAGCGTGACGCCGATCGCCGTGATCATGAGGGCCAGGCCCACCGCGCCCAGGTCGGCAAGGATCTCGAGCCACTCGTTGTGGGCATTTCCCAGAAAATTGCCGCCGGGAAAGGCGAGGGGATCGCGCTCGGCATCGGGGCGGGACATCTGCTGAGCGAGCAAGACGTACGCGCCCTGGCCGCGTCCGATGTCAGGGCGGCTCAGGAAGAGATTCAGGGCGTATTTCCACGCGTAGAGCCGCAGACGGACGGTGTCGGGCCGGCTCAGCAGCCACGAGACGGGCCAGAGCTTGAGCGAGGCGAACATGATCAGGGCGACGGTGCCGCCGGCGAGCAGGACCAGGCGGGTCCGCATGGGGGTCAGCAGGAGGGCGGCGGCGAGCAGGCCGAGGATCAGGCCCAGTCCGGGTCCGCGCGAGTCGGCCAGCACGAAAGCCCACCCGAGCAGGACCAGCCCCAGGGCGCCGGCCGCGATGATCAGGATGCTCCGGAGGGGGGGGGATCCGGGCTTACCAGTGCGGCGAACCGCAAAAACCTCTCCCAGGATCACCGCGGCCAGCACCGGAAATGCGGGCAGCAGGCACGCGGCAAAGAAGATCGGGTTTCCGATGGGGTATTTGAGCCGCTGAACGGGATTGCGTTCGTAGTGATACCAGATTCCGATCGCCGCGGTGACGATCAGGACGACGGCGAGGATGACGGCGCCGTGGCGGGCCATGCGGCGGGTGAGACAGTGCCCGATCGAGATGGCCAGCAGCGCTCCCATGCCCAGGCGCATCGCCTCGTAGATCGAGCTTTCCGTCCAGGGGGACCACAGGGCACTGAGGGCGGCCCAGCCGACAAACAGCACCAGGGCAACCTGTGCGGCCGTGCTGGGCGACATGCCCCTGAGCCAGGCGAATGGCCGCGGGGGCAGGGGCTCGGGCCGGAAGGGTTCGGCGTCCGGGTCGCGGCGCGTGCGGAGAAACCACGCGGCGGCTGCACAGACCAGCGCGGCGGCGGCACCGGCCGCCTGGGTGAGCCATTTCACCTCGGTTCCCCGCGCGGTGGGGAACTGGTGGGTCAGGTTGGTCAGGTCGGTGATGACGCGCAGGATCGAGTTTCGCCCCCAGGGGACGTGTCCTTCCTCCGCCCCCTCCCCTGCGCTGGTGAGCAGGCAGGTGGAGGCGAGGGTCAGAGCCAGAATGAGCAACATGACCTGCTCGACGCCGCTGGTCGGCTCATCGGCCGGTGGGCTGGAGGCAAGGGCCGGGGCGGGTGCGCTGCTGGTCATCGGTTGGGAATCCATGGGGGTTCTTCGCAGCCGGCCTCATGGTTCGCCCCGCGTGCCCAGGCGAACAACAGGTCGCTCAGACGGTTGAGGTAGATGACGATGTCGCTGCGGACCGGGCTGGCGTGGCTCAGGTGAATGACCGTCCGCTCGGCCCGCCGGGACACGGTTCGGGCGACATGCAGGCGGGCGGCCAGTTCGGTCCCTCCGGGCAGTACGAAGTGGCGCAGGGCAGGCGTGGTCGCGCAGCTCTCGTCGATCCAGCCTTCCAGGCGGGCGATGTGCTCGGGGGCAATGGTCGGAATCCGGGTCGTGGGCTCGGGGCTGGCCAGCTCGGCCCCCAGGACGAACAGGTCCGACTGAATCTGCTCGATCTGCGTCCGCAGGGTCGTCCGGTCGGCCACGCATTTGCACCAGCCCAGGAGGGCGTTGAGCTCGTCCACGTCGCCGTACGCCGAGACGCGGGGGTCGTCTTTGGCCACGCGCGTGCCGTCAAACAGCGAGGTCTCGCCTGCGTCACCGGTCCGGGTGTAGAGCTTCATCTATCTGGTCCTACGCCGCGCCGAATCGGCGGTGCGGCATTATATCCACAGATACCTCAACCGTAGAGCCACGATGGGTGCGGTGGGCACGACGGCAGTTCGATGCAGGTGCAGAGTGAAGGTGCAGGCATGAAGCGTCCGGGCCAAACGCCAGATAGACTGAGCGTGATCGCGCCGGCAGCAGTCTACCGGCACGTTCGGGCGTGCTGGACAGCCTCGGCCGTCCTGCTGAGAATCCCTACCGCATGATCCCACCCTTCGATGACTCAGGCTATCTGCGACCGGGTGTTCACCCCGCCCGGCTGGATGAAATCGAGACCCGCTTTGGGAAGCAGTCTGAGATCCGACGCGCGCAGATGGAGTCGGTGCGCTGGATGGTGGACCTGGCTCGGAAGGCGGGTGTCCAGCGCATCGTTTTGAACGGCAGCTTTGTGACCGATATAATAGAACCGAATGATGTGGATTGCGTGCTGCTGATCGGCCCGCGATTCCCGATCGACCCGGATGCGGAGGCGGGGCTGATCGCCGGATTGCCCTACCTGGAAATGAAACTCGTGGGCCAAGCGGATTTCGACGAGTACATCCAGGACATCTTCGGGACTGATCGAATGGGCGTCTCCAAGGGAATGGTTGAAATCGTTTCATGAGCCTGAAGAACGACATTGAACTCACCAACACGCGTGCCAAGCTCACCCGGCTGGAGCGGCGATACGAAGAACTGCTTCATGACACCCGTGAGAGCCAGCGAGTGAGAGAATTGACGATGCGAGCATTGCGGGACACGATCAACCAGTTTAAGGAAGAGATCGCACAATACGAGGCCCGTCAAGTTGTCCGTAGGTGAGGCGACCACCTTCTGTTGGCCGATGTGGACGCGCATCGTTCTTTGCACAAATCGAGGAGTGTGTTAAGAAGGAACAAACCAATACGGTGAAGCTGGCGACATCAAAGGGAGAGTCGAAAGATTCTGTCCATTTGTTGGAGAGACACCATGTCGCGAGACACACCTGGGCCGCTTCCAGTGCGCATGGTGGGAAGTGCTCATCGTCGCAGAGGATACGTGGCTCACCTGTGCGAGCGGAGACGGTGCACGGATAATCGCGCGCAGCCCCATGATGGGGTATGAGAGCCTCGAGGGAATCCGCAAAGGTTCCGGTTTCGCCGCGGAACTGGAGAGACTCGCCAAAACCCTTCAACGCTATTGTGTCGGCCTCGGTTCGCGATTTCTTCGCATCCGGGCGGAGAAGGCCCGGCGACATGAGAAACAATAGCCGGTTTGCAGGTGTCTGCCAGACCAATCCCAAATGAGCAAGAATGGATCGAAGCTTGTCCATGCTTTCGCGAATCTTTGGCCGCGGCGCACAATCGGTTGAGCGCGGATTGCGGGCCCTCTACGCACGGATGCTGTGTGAGGCTTGTGGCTTCACAACAGCGGACGCGGAGCAGGTTGTGTCACAGGCCATCTCGCTCTGCAAAGAGCAGGGTAGAGCTGAGGGCACTGCAGATCTCCCGGCAGATTATGGTGACCTTCTTATTCATGCTGCTCTCCACGGCGAGCCCAAGTCCACGCGGATCATCGAAAGGGCACGACGCGAAGGTGCGACTGACGATGACATTAGCGAGTGGTGGAACCTGTCCGATCTTTGTCGGCCGATGGTGCTCGGGTCGGAAGACGTCTTTCGCTATGCCACCTTTCTCGACGCCAAGAAGGATAAGGGCTTGTCATCCGAAGCTGCCGCGGCTTGGGTCCGCACGATGTTTCCGATCTAAGGCGATCCAGAGGATACCAGCCAGCTCACCGGCGACGATCGACCGCCGCCACACGAACTGCGCGGCCGCGTTGATACGTACAGGCAGACCAACGGGATTACCGTCGAAATGGAACAAGCCAAACGCTTTCCGTCCTACAACGCTTTTGTGCGGGACGCGATCAGAAACGGCCTGCTTTAGCGACTGTGGGCCCGAAGCCCGACAATTGTGTTACGCGGCTTGCGTCACCGTCCGAATCGCGCCGGAACTGAGGGCGCCGTGCGTTTCCGGTGTGGAAAACGTGATTCGGATGTCGATCTGTCCCCGCTGTGTTCGACTACGGGGCGGGGGCGCGTATACTCGCAGTGGGCCATCTGCGAATCCAGAATGCAAGGAAGGAGTGACGCATGAGCGCAGTGCGCGTGCTGGTGGGCACCCGAAAAGGGGCTTTCATCGTGACCTCGGACGGCAAGCGGCAGAAGTGGGAGGTGAGCGGGCCGCTTTTCGCGGGGTGGGAGGTGTTCCATGTGAAGGGCTCGCCGGTGGATCCCAACCGGATCTATGCGTCGCAGACCAGCGGCTGGTTCGGGCAGATCATCCAGCGCTCGGACGACGGCGGCCGGACGTGGGACACGCCCGGCGGGCCGCTGACGAAATCGCCGGAGGGTTTCGTCCAGGGGGAGAGCAACAAGTTCGTGTACGACACGTCGCCGGAGACCGGCAAGCCGCTCACGACGCATCAGTGGTACGACGGGACGCAGCATCCCTGGGAGTTCAAGCGCGTCTGGCACCTCGAGCCATCGCTGAGCGACCCGGACACGGTCTACGCGGGTGTGGAGGATGCCGCGATGTTTCGCACGACCGATGGCGGCAGGAGCTGGCACGAGCTGCCCGGCCTGCGAGGGCACGGATCGGGCCCCCAGTGGGCGCCGGGCGCCGGCGGCATGGGCCTGCATACGATTCTGATCGATCCCCAGAAGCCCGACCGCATCTTCATTGCCATTTCGTCGGCCGGGTGTTTCCGCACGGATGACGGCGGCAAGACGTGGAAGCCCATCAACCGTGGCCTGCGGTCGCAGTACATCCCGGACCCGGCGGCCGAGGTCGGCCACTGCGTTCACCGCATCGCGCTGCACCGCTCGCGGCCGAGCACGCTGTTCATGCAGAAGCACTGGG
>CAZQEN010000250.1:0-11727 GCA_964591605.1 uncultured Planctomycetales bacterium | reverse complement strand
ATCTCACCGATGGGGTGCTCGACCTGCTGTACCCCGGATATCAGGATTCCTCCTATTTCCATGATGAAACGGGCTTTCTGACGGCGACGCCCTACGGCGACGCCGCGGATTGCCTGCTGAGCGACACGCCGGGCTGGCTGCTGGACCGGTATGCGGTGCTCGTGGTCGCCGGGGCCCTGTCGGGGGGAGCGGAAATCCGCGACAAACTTCAGGCGTACGTGGAGAATGGCGGGCATCTGGTGATCACGGGCGGCAGCCTGGCGCGGCTGCCGGGCGGAGTGGCGGGCGTGCAGGTTACCGGGCCGTGCAGGCGGTTTGAAGCGGGAACCGTGCTGGATCGCGGAGAAGCGCAGATGATTGAGGATCAGCCATTCGAGTTGTTCCCGCTGAGCATGCCGAACGGGGCGGAGATTCGGGCGAAGTGTGGTGAGCTGCCTGCGGTTGTCGACGTGCGCCAGGGTCGCGGACGAGTGACCGTGCTGGCGTCTGTGTTTGGAGTTCCCGCACGGCCGGTGGTGAGCGGTCCGATCCGCAGCGAGATCGACCGGCCGCTGGCCAGGCCCTACCCGCTGCTGGCTCACGTGCGAGCGGTGCTGGATGAAGTGTTCCGGTCACAGTGCCTGTTTGAAGCCGGCGAAGGGCTGAGCCTCATCGTCTGCCGGCGCGGGCCGGGACGGTACACCCTGGGGGTCGGCAACAACGCCTGGTCGCAGCGTCCTTTCAAGATCGTCTCGCGATGCGGGGCAATCGAGTCGATCCGTGAGCTTCCCCTCGACGCATCGGAGAAAACGGCGCCCGGGTACGTCGCGACAGGTTCGGAAAACGCCGACCTCGGCAGGAGCGGGCCTGACACAGTCGCAGGAGGCGACGTCCGCATCTTCGAGGTCGCTGTCCGTGAAGAAAACGTCGAAGCGATCCCGCACGTCGTGCCGGCGGCGCGGCCGCAGGGGCGGATTCTGCCGCTGCGAGGCGGCCGGGCCATCAAGGAAGAGATCCTGGCGCGTCCCACATTCTTCGAGCATTTTGACGGCGTTCTCGTCAGCGGCACGTATCTGCGCGAGCGAGACCGCGAGGCGATCCGGGCCGAGGCGGGCTGGATCGCGCGACAGAAGCTGCGGGTGATCGTCGATCTGTCGCCGCGGACGAACCTCTACCCCGATCTGCGGCTCATCGACAATGTGAAGGAAGATCACGAGGCGAGCCTGGCAGTCATCGAGGACGTTCTGGCGAAGATGGAACTCCTGGGCGCCCGCGACCTGGTGATGTCGCTGCATCGTCATCCGGAGAACAACTTCAGCGACGAGCAAAGCCGGGCATCGTTTGAATCGACGCTTCGGGACATCTGCGGGAAGGCGAGAGGTCGAGGAGTGACGGTGCATCTTCGCCTGGGGCCGGGCAAGCCGCCTTTTGACCTGGCCGGCGCGGAGGACTTTTTGCAGAGGGTGGCCGCAGAGAACCTGCTTGTGGCGCCCAGCGTCGCGATGCTGCTGGCATCGAACGCAGATCCGAAGCAGGCGATGGAGTTTCTGAGCGGGAAGGCGGAGTTGTGGCTCGTGGCGGGCCCGGAGTTCGATGCGGGCGGCCAGTTGTGGAGCGCCAACGGCCGGGTGGCCGATTCGCCGCGGCGGCAGGACATTACCGGATGGCTCAGCCGCACCCGCGGCAGGACGCACGTGCTGGATGCGGTCTATGAGGATCAGGACCAGGAGTATCGAGATGTGCGCGTGCTGGAGACTCCGGCGGCGTACCCCGTGATGACGCAACCCGGATAGCTTCGTCGACCGGATGCCTGGCGCGGGCGTTCCCCGCAATCGGATTGGAGATCTGGACTCTGAGAATTGAGATGTGAGATGTGAGATAATGTCGATCCAGAAAGTTGCGCAGGGCGCGAATGATGTGAACAGGTGTGGCATGGAGAAAGGTGACTGAGCATGGGCAACCTTCGGACTCTCCACGGCGGGTGGTTTGTGCTGGGTGCAGCGCTGCTGCCGCTGAGCAGCGGGTGTGCCTCGGGCGATGGTCCGAAACTGCGTCTGGCCGACTGGGAGCGGGGCGTGGCCATCACGGCGCCGGCGGAGGCGGCGGACGCCGAGCCCATGCGGATGTATCTGTGGTTTTACGAGTGGAACATGTTCGACGCGGTCTCGCCGGGGGAACACACGAGCGGCGGCTTTACCCGCTTCAAGAAGCACTTCGCGGACGACGGGAGCAGCGCGGCGATCGAGGCCGAGGACATGTTTCTGAATCTGCGGGCGGGCGAGGGCGTGGTGGACCTGGCGTTGACCATCTGGAATCAATCTCATCACGACTGGCCGGAGACGGCGGCGATCATCCCCTGCTTCAATCCGGCGCAAGGGGCGGAGATGAACCGGCAGTTCGTCAGCGAGCAGACCTGGATCGTCGGCTCTGACGGACTGGCGCCGCTCAAGGGCCGGGGGATTCATTTCAATCAGAGCCTGGGCGCGGCCCTGCGCCGGATCTCGCCGGATCGCCGGTATGTCTTCTCCAACAAGTGGCCCACGACCGAGCCGGACGCCGCGGAGGGGCTGATCATCCGCGAGTCCCTTGACGGGAAGTGGGTCACGGGCATCGGCTGGGACCGGTTCCTCTGCGTGCAGGGACACAATCCGTGGAACTGCATGCACGACGCGGTGCTGGTCGGGCCGCTCAAGCAGGGCGAGTCGCGAACCATCACGGGCAGCATCTATCTGTTTCCGGGAAGCCGCGAGGAGTGCTGGAGACGATACCAGCGGGACTCCGGGCGGCGTGCCGCGCGCTGAGTGCTGTCCAGCTCGTCTATTCGCAGAGTTCGAACGGCTTTCCGAGGCAGACGGCCAGCATGATCAGAAGGTCGCGCTGCGTCGGCAGCGGTCCGCCCGGGCGATGGCGGTATCGCCCCGCGCGGATGAGCAGCGGAAGAACGGGCACCGGACGCGGCAAGGCGTAGTCGCGGAAACGGAGCGGCTGGACGCCGGGAAAGTAGGCGTGCATGAGGAGCGGGCGCTGCGGCGGCGGTGTCGCGTCGAAACGCTCCGCCAGACCCGGCAGGTTTGCGGGCGAATCGCCGATGAGCACGGCGCGGGGGGCCGGATCAGCGGAGTCGGCCTGCACGTAGGATGCGTCCGTCATGATGACCGCGGCGGAGTCGGGACGGGGGCCAGGCCGCGGCCCGGCGGCGGAATCGCAGATGAGCAGCCGCTCCTGATCGGCGAACCACCGGTTGAGCAGGTCGCAGGGGTCGGCGGCGTCGATGGCGTCGTCGAGCAGCGGCAGCTTGATGCCCTCTGCCCAGCGCTCGAGAAAACCCTGATTCCAGCGGGGATCCTGGCGAATGTCACACGCGACCTTCAGGGATTCGGAGGCACGGCCCTTGACGCGCATCTCTCCCCAGCACTGGCCGCAGTGATTGTGTTCGTGGGCCGCGACTTCGACGCCGATGCGCTCCAGCAACGGCACCATCCAGCCCATGCAGTGATCGCAGTAGTCCTCGGAGGCGTTCAGATTGTTCTGGAGGAGAAAGCCCTTGCTGGGGCACTGGCGCATGTCCCAGCGGAGAGTGTTGCGCTGTTCATCGAGTGTGAAGGTCCAGTCGCAGTGCTCGTCCTGTCCGGTTTTGGTCCAGGTTTCGTAGAGACCGCGGAGGCCGCGTTCGCGCCCGGCGCGGGCGTAGTGGGCCTGCGACTCGTCGCCGATGGCCTGTGCCCAGAGTCTCCGGACGGCCTCAGTACCGAAGCGCCGGGCGACGTAGTGGAACGTCCAGTCGTAGTATCCGCAGAAATCCTGGCAGCCTAGCATGGCGGCGGCCCCGCTTGATCAGAACCCGCCGGGTCGGCGGCGGGCCCACCGCTTCCGCGGCGGATTCCGTTGAGGGAGACGAATCGCTGTACGCACGCGCCCATGCCGCCGGTCCGCTCGAAGCGAAAACCGGCGGCCTCCGCCATCGCGCCGCAGGTGTGGTCGCAGTGCTCGCAGAAGTACGGAACGATGTCGCGGCCGCAGTCGCGCAGATGCCTGATCGCCGGGCAGACGTGAATGTCGAGTTCCACGGCGGCGCCGTCGAGGCGGACGTCGACGCTGGCCTGCGGCTCGCGGGAGAAGTAGTCACGCCAGTCCGCGGCAATCGCCTCCGCGCCGCCTTCTTTCCAGCGTCCGACGCGCTGAGCGTAGTACTCGCGCCCCAGGCTCCGCCAGTAATCGACCAGGGCGGGCTTGCCGTACTGGTCGTGGACATGGCGGAACATGGCGTTGACGGCGAAATAAAAGTCCGGAGCAGACATTCGACGCTCAGCCTTTCACCTCGATGGTCCGCTGCGTGCGGGCGGACTCGTAGCAGGCGGCGAGGATGCGCTGACTGCGAAGTCCGGCCTCGGCGCTCTCGGCACAGGAGCGGCCCTCCAGCAGCGCCTGGCTGAAGTCCTCGATCTCGGCCTGATACGTATTGACCGGCTGGGGCGCGATAGGCTCGCCCTCCCCCGCCGCCCGGCTCTGCTGTGCATCATAACCGGCGCCACTGGATTCGAGGTACGCCCGCATCTCGCCGGATGGCCCCTGGCCGATGGTGCCTTTGGCCAGAATGCCGCCCTGCGAGCCGTACAATTCGAGAACGTTCTTGCTGGCGTTGTCGGGGATGCAGAAGAACGTATCGACGGTGGCCAGGGCTCCGTTCTCGAAATGCAGGAGGACCACGGCGCTATCCTCTGATTTGTAGGCCTGCACGATGTTGTTGACAAAGCAACTGACGCGTTTGACGGGGCCGAAGAACATCTCGAGCAGGTCGATGCAGTGGCCGCCCATGTCGATGAGCGAGCCGCCTCCACCGGTGGCCGGATCCTGCCGCCACGCGCCGGGCATGGGCGGATACCAGCAAGAGAGCTGGGCGCGGGCGTAGACGGGCTTGCCGAGGCGTCCGTCCCGGATGAGCTTGAGGGCGGCCTGGTGCTGGGTCTGATAGCGCATCATGAAGGCGGTGCCCAGTTGAACGCCTGCTTCGCGGCATGCGGCGATCATCTGTTTAGCCTCCTGCACCGTCATGCCGAGGGGTTTTTCGCACAGAATGTGCTTGCGGGCTTTCGAGCAGGCCAGGACCTGCTGATGGTGAACATGGGCGGGCGTTGCGATGTAGACGGCGTCGATGTCGGCAGCCAGCAGCTCCTCGAGGCTGCGGGCCGGCCGGGTACCGAATTCCGCGGCGACCTGGGTGTTCGCCTCCTGGTTGGTGTCGAACACGACCGCGAGGTCGGCGTTTCGGGCCGGGATGATGCCTTCGGGAATCGTTCGCCGACGGGCGATCCCGCCGGAACCCAGGATGCCCCATCTGATTCGCTGTGCCATGATTGGTTCTCCTTGCAGCAGGTAGGGTGGGCTTTGCCCACCGTTGCCTATCGTTGTCGCGAGCCGATGGTGGGCAGAGCCCACCCTACGGGCTATCGTTGTCTTGGGCCGTTGGTGGGCAGAGCCCACGCTACGGGCTATCGTTGTCGCGGGCCGATGGTGGGCGGAGCCCACCCTACGGGCTATCGTCGTCGCGGGCCGATGGTGGGCAGAGCCCACCCTACGGGCTGTCAGCCTGCAACAAACAGTGCGACGAGCTGCCGGCTGGCCGAATCCGCCAGACGCTCGCCGCAGCCCGGTTGGTACATGGTAGCGCCCGGCGTCACCTCATAACCCCCGAGCGGATACGCCTCGCGCGTGGGGATGTAGCCGATGGCGTCGTTCGCCAATCCCATGACGAGTGTGTGCCGGGCGGGGGAAAGCCGCGCAATCTGGAGGCCCAGTTCACAGAAGATCTCCCCGGGCAGGCCGACGAAAGCCACATCGCCGACGCGGATCGCCATCACCTCCACCTGATCGTCCTCATGCTGGCGGGCATGCATCTTGAGACGGGTGCGGGCGTAGTACTCGTCGGGGAGGCCGTCGACCTGGCCGGGCGAGCCGGTCCGCTCGACCTCGGCGATCACCTGTTCACACCAGCGGCGCTGGTCCTCGCTGATCGGGAGCCTCGCCAGTGATACCTTTTCGTGAGAGACGGCGATCTCATCGCCCTGAACGGGGACACTGGCGCGGATGGCCTCGTGCGCGGCAACCGCGAGCATGTGGCCGACGCGCTGCGTCATCTGGTAACCGCGGCCCTGGAGCGGGTCGCTGTAGTCGAGATGATTGACGTCACCGCAGGGGGCGTTCAGGAAAAGCGTGCTGAAATCCGAGCCGTGCAGCCGGGACATCGCTTCCGCCAGATAACCGGGGAAGTCGGCCGAATAGAGCCAGTTGTCGCCGGCGAGGATGGCGGGGTGCAGCCCGAAATTGACGAGCGCGGCCACCGGGCGATCATCTCGCACGACCGAGACCACGGTGAGCTGCGGGTTGATCGGTCCGAGCGCCCCCACCACGGTCTGGGGATCGAGGCGTTCCCAGTTCATGCGGGTCTGGCCATCGCGGCATTTGAGGCGGCGGTTGAAGGAGACGCGGTGTTCCTGGCTCCGGCCCACCATCAACCGGGCGGGCCGAAGATCTTTGCAGGCCAGCACCGCCGCCGTGGCCGCCTTGTGGAGGAACGCCGCGATGTCCGCGTCGGGGGACTTGGGCAATGAGCCGAGAATCATGGGGGCCGGAGCGCTGTGCGTGTGCGTGGCCGTGATGAGGATCTCCTGCGGCCGCAACTCGCACTGTGACGCGATGCACTCGCGCATGAAGGCGACGTTGTCGCGGTCGAGCATGCAGACGTCGACCGACAGCACCGCCGCCCGCCGACCAGCGGCGTCTTTGAACACCGCGGCCCTGGCGTAAAGCGGGTCATGCACCCCGCGCGCGCCGTAGTCGTCGCGGAAATTGCCCATCAGCGGCAGACCCAGCCGCGGGGTGTAGTCGACCTCTGCGATACCAACGAGGAGCTCTGACATCCATCAATTCCTCATAAAGGGCGGTACACAGACCCCTGACTTCGCCACGGCAGATCTCCAGAGTCCGGCGATAACGAAGGGGAGCGACATCGTCGTGCAGTCGCCCCGCATTCTTGTCCTGCCCAACGCGGAAAACTAAGCTGGGTGCCCTGCGGCCGAGAATTCGATATAATCAGACAGACGCTGGCGATGCGTTCACCGGTTGGGTGGCTGGGATGGACATCCTGACGCAGATCAAACGGCTGGTTGCGCGGGGTGACTACCGGTTGACGCATAAGGCGACAGTTGAACTGCATCTGGACGGACTCGTGCCGCAGGATGCCGTGGAGGCGATTCTGACTGCGCATATGATCAAGAAGACGAGCCGCGGGGCCTCGCACCGGAGAGAATAACTCTATGTCATCGAAGGCAGCAACTACAGCGGCACCTTCATCTACACGAAAGGGGCGATCAAACGGGAAGCGGGCCGGCAGATCTACTATCTCTTTATCTCGTCGAAGATCGCAACCATCGGAGACGGATAATCTGCCGCCACTGACACAGTGTCCACTCTGCGGTTCCCGGTCTGTCTCAAGGAAAACAGTCACAGTCATGTTTCCTGATGGCCTGTCCCTGCACGGGATCGACGCTGACGTCTGCTCCGCGTGCGGGGAGCGTTTCTACGACGCGGCCGCCGCCCGGCGGATTTCAAGTGAACTGAGCGAACAGCGCCCGCCACGCTGAGTACTCCTGACTAGGCGAAGCCGATTCTCATCCTTCATCCGGAGGTCGTTCGCTATCGAGCGACGAATCCCCGGATCTGACGACCAACAACACGGCGTTCGAAACAACCTGCGGGACCCGCTGAACCCACAGGGATTCCACCCCTCCCTACTTCGAGTACGCCTGAATCACCTTCACGAGGGCCGCGGCGATCTGCTTCATGTCCTCCTCGGTGTACGTCGGATACGCGAAGCAGGTGAAGGTGTGTTTCTCGTGCCAGCGGGCGTTGGGAACATCGACCTTGCTGAAATCGACGCTCGCGGGATCGGCATACTCCTTCGAGGTGAACGGGAAGCCGGAGTCGCCGAAACCGCGCTTCTCGGTGAAGGCGCGCTCGGTGTGGCACTGCGGCCAGAACACCTTCCAGCACGGGGCGCCTTCCGCTCCCGCGGCTTTGACGAACTGCATGATGTCGCAGTTCATGTTCTCGATGTCCAGCGAGAAGGCCATGGTGAACCAGCCGTTACGCCGCTCGGGGGTGTCAATGGGCATGTACTTGATCTGCGGGAGCTTGTGCAGGGCGTCCATGAGGATGTGCGCGTTGCGGCGGCGGTTGGGCATGTTCCAGTTGTCGATGCGCTCGAGCTCGGCGAGGCCGATGACCGACTGCATTTCCGTCATGCGGTAGTTCCAGCCGACGCGGTTGTGGATGTAGGGGAGCTTCTGCTCGAGGGCCAGAAGGTTGAGCCGCTCCTTCACATCGTAGCCGTGGTCGCGGAAGCTGCGGGCCTGCCAGGCGAGTTCCTCGTTGTCCGTGGTGACCATGCCGCCCTCGCCGCCGGTGGTGAAGGTCTTGTTCTGGCAGAACGAGCAGCCGGCGATGTGGCCGAGGGTGCCGGTCTTTTTGCCCTTGTACGAGCCGCCGAAGGCCTCGGCATTGTCCTCGATGACGAAGAGGTTGTGCTGCTTCGCGAAGGCGTTGATCTTGTCCATGTCGGTCACATTGCCGTAGAGGTGCACGGGCATGATGGCCCTGGTGCGTTTGGTCACGAGTTTCTCGGCCGACTCGACGCTGATGCAGTGGTCGTCGATGTTGACGTCGGCGAAGCGCGGGATGGCGCCGGCCTGGACGACGGAGAAGCTGGTGGCGATGAACGTGTAGCTGGGGACGATGACCTCGTCACCGGCACCGATGCCCAGGGCGGCCAGGCCGACGTGCAGGGCGGCCGTGCCGGTGGCCACGCTGATGGCGTACTTGCTGCCCTGCCATTCGGCGAACTTCTTCTCGAACTCCATGCCGCGCGGGCCGGTCCAGTAATTGACCTTGCCGGAGCGGAGCACCTCTTCGACACTCCTGATGGCTTTCTCACTGAAGTTCGGCCAGCCCACGAGCTTGTTGGTGACGGCCTTGGGCCCCCCATCGATTGCCAGTTTCGGTGAAGACATCGCAGATCTCCTGTGAACTCAGGTCCTTGCGATCGCCAGTCCAGACTGGCAACCGCCTCATGGTCAGAACTTGTCGGCCAGGCTCCAGCGGAGCCGTAACAGCCATTCATCACCAGCGCCGGGCCGCGCCATGAAGGCCTCGTACGGGCCGGCGTCGTCGGGCACGGTCTCGATACCCCGCCGGGCGAGAATCCCCCATGCCGGATGGGTTTCCGGGAGCGCGAAACTCACGAACGGCAGATCCTGACGGGCAGCCCAGTCAAATACCCGGCTCAGGAGCGACTCGGCCACGTCGAGGGCGTCCGCCCGCGCGCACAGCTCGGTCACGAGCGCGGCCTCGCCATTGCGCTCGATGCGGATGTAGCCCGCCGGACCCTTTTCGCTCGTGCAGAAGCAGAGACAGATGTCCTGCCGGTTCGACCGCGAATTCAACGCGGACCGGCCGTTGAGTATCGCCCGATAGAACGGCCAGTAGGCCGGATCCCGCCGCAGTTTGCCGTCGTGGTTGGGGTATCCGTTCGTGTACAGGTCGGCCATCTGCTCGATCTGCTCCGGATGGAGGAGAGTCGTCTCGGTGAGCTCATGTCCGTGTCGTTCGAGGCGGTTTACGGCCGTGGTCGTGCGGAGATAGCCCTGATCGATCACCCGGAAGCCGAAGCGTTCGTAGAGCTGCGGCAGCGAGGTGAACAGGACACACGGAATGGCCTGAGCGTCGGCTGCGGCGAGAGCGGCATTCAGAACACGGCGGGCCAGACCGGTGCGACGGTGCTCGGGCAGGGTGAAGACGGAGGCGATTCCGGCCACGGGGTGCAGCCGGCCGGCAAACCAGATGGGCATGCGCACGAGCGCGGCGTGGGCGAGGATGCGGCCGACGCGGCAGACGACGAAGTGGTCCCACTCGGTCAGAACAACGCTGCCTTCCCTCACACAGTCCATGAGCGGCCGATCCGGCTCGAACACCTCGCCGAGCAGGCGGTAGAGCTCCGGCAGCATCTGTGCCGTCGGGCGGCGCACCTCGATGTTCTCCACCGTCGTGCTCACTGAGTCACCTGCCTGCGTCCGCGGTTCTGGCGGGCGGGTATGGAGAAACCGTTGTTCGATCTCGCGTCTGAACCGATCGGGTCGACGTCGAAATGGTGTCGCAGCAGCACCATGGCCGCCCCCATGGCACCGGAGAACGGACCGAGCTGGCTGACTTTCACCGGCACCGGCGTGTCGTGAGGCCCGATGCGGTGCGCGGCCACCGCGCTGCGGAGCGGATCGATCAGCATCGGTCCGGCGTCGACGAGGCCGCCGCTGAGCACCACCAGGTCGGGATCGAGGAGGTTGGCCACATTGGCGATGGCCATTCCGAGGAATTCACCGGTCTGCTGGAGGACTTTGCGGGCCCGTGCGTCGCCGGTCACAGCGGCCTCGTAGATCGCTCGGGCGCCGACCGGGCCGCCGCGGGCTCCGCCGAGCCGGAGGCGTCGGGCGACCGTGTGCA
Organism: uncultured Planctomycetales bacterium; assembly: GCA_964591605.1. Taxonomy (GTDB): domain Bacteria; phylum Planctomycetota; class Phycisphaerae; order UBA1845; family PWPN01; genus CAYLLT01. The sequence continues at coordinate 1,197 of CAZQEN010000250.1, read as the reverse complement.
AGGCTCTGCCGCTGGCGACGGTCTCGAGGCAGCCGCGTTTTCCGCAGCGGCACAGCTCGCCGTTGAATTGCACGACGGTGTGTCCGATTTCGCCGCTGCACTCACGCGTGCCGCGGTAGAGCACGCCCCGGTGCACGATCCCCATGCCGATGCCGTAGCCGATGTCCAAACAGATGAGGTGATCGGCCGGCGCGTGTTGGCCGAACCAGAGCTCGGCAAGGGCCTTGGCGCGGGAGGCCTCTTCCAGGACCACCGGCAGACCGAAGGCCTGGCTGAACGGCCCGGTGAGGGCGACGTTATCGAAACCCGGAATGTTGACGGACCGGACGGCCACCCCGGCGGCACGGTCGAGAAAGCCCGGGACGCACAAGCCGATCCCTTCCAGCCGCCGATGTCGTGCGGGGCCCAGATGACGGATGAGCTGGGAAATGGCTTCGTGGGATCGTGCCAGCAGAAAGTCGCGGTCCTTGGGAAGGCCGTACTCCTCCCTCCAGCGGCAGCGCACCTTGCCCCGCAGATCGAGGACGACGCCGCTGATCTGCTGCACGCCGAGGTCCAGGCCGATGGCGAAAGCGGCATCGGGATGGATCGAGATGTTCTCGGCCGGGCGGCCGCGGCCCGAGACGACGGTCTGGCCGCTCAGGACGATCCCCTCGTCCAGAAGCTCGTTGATGAGGTTGGTGATCGTTTTGGGGTCCAGGGCCGTGTGGCGGGCCAGATCCGCACGGCTGATTTCACCGGCCAGGCGCAGGTGGTGCAGCACGCGGGCGGTGTTCATTCGCCGGACCATCGCAACGGTGCTGCGGCTGGTCTTTCTGGCGGGGGCGGGCATCGGTCAGTCCCATTTTGTGGAAACATTCCACAAAAGGCACTGTATCCGGGCCGGCGGGGAGCGTCAAGGCATTTTCCCGGGCCATCGGCACCTGTGCCGCTTTCAGGAAGAGACTTCGTGGCGGCCGCCCCCCGTGGCGGCCGGGTGGCGGCGAAGCCGCCGCCAGTGTGAAAAAACCCCTGATCCGCCATCGGCGATCACGGCCGCCCCAGGGGGCGGCCGCTACGGGGCGTGCGAAACGGGCATGCCCAAAAATGCACTATCGATCCTCGCACAGAGCGTCGCCGGAGCGGATCCAGCCGGTCTTGCCGTCGCGAAGTTCGATGTTGAGCCAGTCGCCGCGGCGCTCGAGGACGGTGAATTCG
>CAZQEN010000249.1:8930-11746 GCA_964591605.1 uncultured Planctomycetales bacterium | reverse complement strand
CAGTTCGGTTTCAGCCTCGTCCTGATGGCCGTGCTCATCGGCATCATCCTGACGTGCGTGGCCTACTGCATCCTGCTGGAGCGCAAGATTTCGGCGTGGCTGCAGGACCGGCTGGGGCCCAACCGCGCCGGGCCCAAGGGGCTCCTCCAGCCGATCGCCGACGGTGTCAAGTTTTTCCTGAAGGAAGACATCATCACGCGGCACGTCGACACGCCCCTGTTCATCCTCGCGCCGGCGATTGCCTTCGTCGTCGCCATGATCGGGTTCGCGGTGATCCCGTGGGGCGGCACGCTGCGCTTCGCCGACGGGCGGACGGTGCTCGTGCAGGTCGCCAGCATCGACGTCGGCCTGCTGTATGTGCTGGCCGTCGGGTCGATGAGCGTTTACGGCGTGGTGCTCGGCGGATACGCGAGCAACAACAAGTATTCCTTCTACGGCGGGCTGCGGGCAACCGCGCAGATGCTCAGCTACGAAGTGCCGATGGGCCTGGCCATCCTGATCGTGGTACTCACCACGGGCATGCTCCGGCTGGAGGACATTGTTGCGTTTCAGATTGACCCGAAACTCGGCGGGGCCTGGAACCTCGTGCTGCATCCGTTGTCGTTCGTCATTCTGCTCACCACAGCGTTTGCCGAGACGAACCGCACGCCGTTTGACCTGGCCGAGGCCGAGCAGGAGCTCGTCGGCGGCTACCAGACGGAATACAGCTCGATGAAGATGGCCCTCTTCTACCTGGGCGAGTACGCGCACATGATCACCTCGAGTGCGTTCATCTCCGTGCTCTTCCTGGGCGGATGGGAGCTCTTCCCGTTCAGCGAGCGCCTGGGCATCGGCTGGATCCACTGGCTCAACACGGCGCCGACCTGGTCCGCCGTGATCCTGCGATTCGGCATTCTGTTCGGCAAAGTGGCCGCGTTCATCTGCTTCTTCATGTGGATCCGCTGGACGCTGCCGCGGTTCCGCTTCGACCAGCTCATGCGCCTCGCGTGGAAGGGCTTCATCCCGGTCGGCATGGTGCTGCTCGCGTGGACCGGACTGCTTGTGTACTGGGGACGGCCGGTTTCGATTCTGGCGACGATCGGCGAGATCGCGGTGTTCGCGGTCGCGACGGGCTACTTCACGCTGCGGCGGATCCCGGTGACCGGGCGACAGTCGGCGCTGCCTCCCGTACCTTACGGAAACTCAACCCCCGCCCGCCCGTTCAGCGAAGCGGGCGCGGGCTTCAAAGCGGCTCCCGACTGGATCGCGGAGCACACACGGTGATCGAATGACGATGCTCACTATCATCACCGCCGCCGCGTTGCTCACCCCGGCTGCGACCGATGACGAGTTGCTGGCCCGGGCCGATGAGCGGATCGCCCAGGTGCGCATGGGCGACGCGACCCTGCGCGTGTACCAGGGCGAAAAACCCGTCCCCGAAGGGACCGAGCTGACGATCGAGCAGACCCGTCATGCGTTCCTGTTCGGCGCCAACATTTTTGGCCTGGGCCAGTTCAAAACGCCCGAGGACAACGCGGCGTTCGAGAAGCGATTCTCCGACCTGCTCAACTTCGCCACGCTGCCTTTCTACTGGTGGAACTACGAGCCCCGGCAGGGGCAGCCCAGCGACGAGCGCACGGAGCGAATCGTCAAATGGTGCAGCGAGCACCGCATCACCTGCAAGGGGCACCCGCTCGCCTGGAACTGGGTCGACCCTCCATGGTTGCCGGACGATCCCGCCAAAGTCATGGAGCTCCAGATCTCGCGGATCGAGAAGTGCACGAGACAGTGGGACGGCCGCATCGATTGCTGGGACGTGGTCAACGAGGCCACCGAATACGATCGCGACGGACCGAAGAAGAACGCGCCCAAGCTCACCGCCGGCATCCACGCGCTGGGTGTCCCCGGCTATGTGCGTCAGGCATTCGCCGCCGCCCGCCGAGGGAACCCCGAGGCACGACTGATCATCAACGATTACATCACGACGCCGGCGTTCGCGACCCGCGTCATCGATCAGCTCGTCGACGAGCAGGGCAAACCGATGTACGACATCATCGGCATTCAGTGCCACCAGCACGGAGGTGCATGGTCGGCCTCCCACATCTGGGAGATCTGCGAGCGGTTCGCAAAGTACGGAAAGCCGCTGCACTTCACCGAAGCGACGATCCTGTCCGGGAAGGTCGGCTGGGGGCTCAGGGACAGGGATCCGAAGTTCGACTGGAAGAGCACGCCTGAAGGCGAGGCCCGTCAGGCCAGCGAAGTCGTGCGGTTCTACAAGATGTTGTTTTCGCATCCGGCGGTCGAGGCGATCACGTGGTGGGACACGTGCGACCAGCGGGCGTGGCAGGGCGCTCCGGCCGGCTGGCTGCGTCGTGACATGACGCCCAAACCGGCATATGACGAGCTCAAGAAGCTGATCAAGGGCGCGTGGTGGACGAAAGCGACATCGCGCGTGGAAACCGGCGGCAGGGCAACGTTCCGCGGCTTCTACGGCCAGTATGAAGTGCGGACGAAGTCCGGCGGGCGCGAATTGAAGGGCGAGTTCGCCTTGGTGAACGGCCAGACGGCGCCGATCGAGGTGCGGCTGCGCCCGCTCGAATGAGATAGAGGTAGGGTGGGCTCTGCCCACCACGAACAAGGTAGGGTGGGCTCCGCCCACCATTTGTCGATGAGGGCGTGATTTACAGTATGACGGTGGGCGGAGCCCACCCTACAGGCGACGGTGGGCGGAGCCCACCCTACAGGCGACGGTGGGCGGAGCCCACCCTACGGCCGGGGGCCGGGGCGGCGCCCGGGCCCCCCCCGGCCTTGCCGGGGGGGCGGGCGGCCAACCGAAC
>CAZQEN010000249.1:0-8920 GCA_964591605.1 uncultured Planctomycetales bacterium | reverse complement strand
ATTACCCTTCTCCCGGGGGGCGCACCCCCCCCAACCGGCGCGGGGGGCCGGCCCCCACCACACCGGCGCCGGTGGGCGGCGCCCCCGTGGCGGCCGGGCACCGGCGAGACGCCGGTGCCACACCGGTCTTGCCAGGGGTGCCTGGCGACAAACGTAACGATCATGATCAAGGACTCCGACATCATCGTCATCCGCGAGCCGGAGCTCACGCCGGCCGACAAGCTCTATCTGCCGCAGGTGGTAGCGGGGCTGAAGACGACGCTGCGCCACCTGTTCAAGAAGAAGGTGACGGTCCAGTACCCGGAAGAGCGCCGTCCGATGCGCACGCAGATCTACCGCGGCGTGCACCGGCTCAACCGCGACGAGCAGGGACGCGTCGCGTGCGTCGCGTGCTTCATGTGCGAGACGGCCTGCCCGGCCCACTGCATTCACATCGAAGGGGCCGAGTCACCCTGGCCCGACCGCGAGAAGTACCCGGTCAAGTTCGATATCGACGAGCTGCGCTGCATCTACTGCGGCATGTGCGAGGAGGCGTGCCCGGTCGATGCGATCGAGCTAACGCCCGAGTATTCGCTGGTGGGGCTGACGCGCGAGGAGATGATCTTCGACAAGGAGAAGCTCCTGGAGATGTTCGACAAGACGCGGGCGATCAAGCCGCGGCGGAACCCGCCCATCACGGGCTATCCCGTTGGCGGCGCCATCCCCCCGTCGGATGACGACACTGTGCCGGCGCCCGGAAAAGGCCGCGAGACAGGAGGGCCGGCGTGACGCTCTCCGTCCTGCATCTGGTTCTCGCCCTCGGCGCGGCGGCGGTGTTTCTGTGCCTGCCGCAGCCGGGTCCGGCCGGTCGCCGCTGGCGGACCGCCGGCCTGATCTTTGGTGTCGGCGCGATCGCCGGCCTGGGCGGCTACTTCGCGCGGTGGCTCGGTCCCGCATTCGAGGGACGCACATTCTTCCTGATTTTTGCGTGCCTTTCGATGTTTTCCGCCGTGCGGGTGATCTCGCACCCCAAAGCCGTCTACAGCGCGCTGTATTTCGTGGTCGTCGTGCTCTCGGTGACCGCCCTGTGCATTCTCGCATCCGCGGAGTTTCTCGGAATCGCGCTGGTCATCGTGTACGCCGGGGCCATCCTGGTGACTTACGTTTTTGTGATCATGCTCGCCCAGCAGTCGGGCATCGCTGGCTACGACCAGCGCGCCCGCGAGCCGTTTGCCGCCGTTTTCATCGGCTTCATTCTGGCCGCGGCGGCGAGCCAGGCGATGCGATCGCCGCCGACCCCCCGACTGGACGCTGACCGCGCCGGACGCGGGTTCCGGCTCGTTTCTCTGCAGGTGGACCCCTCGCGGAACTCCCCTGCCGGGGGTGCGGGCGTCCGCGGGTTCGACTCGGCCGAATTGAACGAACAGGTCGGAAACGTCCAGGCGCTGGGCGCCACGCTGATGACCCGATACGTGGTGGCGGTGGAGGTCGCGGGCGTCCTGCTGCTGGTCGCGATGGTCGGGGCAATCGCCATCGCTCAGAAGCGCATCGAGCCCGAAGCCCTCACGCCCGCGGAGCGGCATGAGCGGGCGGCGCGGGACGACGACGTGCACCGCTTCGGCCGGCAGGCGCCGCCGTTTTGAGGGATGTGTGTTGGTGGGCTGTTGTGAGTGGTTCGTTGCCGTCACGCGACCCCCGAACGGGTCAAGTCCATGACAGACAATGAACAACAAACAGAACTGCTGAGTTGTGCTGATGAATTCATTTGACGCGTACATCCTGCTCGGCGCGGTGCTCTTTGCCATCGGCGTCGTCGGCTTTCTGGCCCGGCGGAACATGATCGTCATGTTTCTGTCGACCGAGGTGATGTTCCAGGGTGTGATCCTCAACCTGCTGGGCTTTGGACTGAGGCATCAGCAGCTCACCGGCCAGGCGTTCGCGATGTTTCTGCTGGTCATCGCGGCGGTGGAGGCCGGCCTGGCCCTGGGCCTGGTCGTGCTGCTCTATCGCCGCAGGGGAACGCTCGACGCCGAGGCGTGGCGGACGATGCGAGGCTGAAACGGCTATCGATCACTGACAATCGGGAATAACCCGTGACGGTACCCATCTCACATTCCGGTATGCTTCAGGCGGCGGTGCTCATCCCGCTGCTGCCCCTGCTGGGGGCGGCGCTGGTGGGCGTGCTCGGGTCGCGTGTGCTCAAGGGGCGGAGCCACTGGCCGGTCATTCTCGGCATTGCCGGCGCCGCGCTGGCCAGTTTCATCGTGCTCGGCGTGATGATCACGGCCCCGTCGTCCTTCCCGGCGGCCACCGGAACGCACCGCACCGGGGCAACGAGTCTGTCGGAGCTGCACGACACCACCTACAAGGTCTTTTCGTGGATCCCCCCGCAGCCCGGCCTGTCGTTCGACGTCAATTTCCGCATCGATCCGCTCACCGCGATCATGCTGACCATGATCGGCACGGTAGCGACGCTGATCGCCGTCTACTCCCGCGATTACATGCGGCATCACGACCACCCCGAACGCGGATACGAGCGGTTCTTCGCATTCATCGGCCTGTTTGTGTTCAGCATGGCCACGCTCGTACTGGCGGGCAACTTCCTGCTGCTCTACCTGGGCTGGGAACTCGTCGGCCTGTGCAGTTATCTGCTGATCGGCTTCTACTATCCCAGGCCATCGGCCGCCGCCGCCGCCAAGAAGGCGTTCCTGGTCAACCGCATCGGCGATTTCGGCTTCGGACTGGGCATCCTGTTCATTTACCTGTGGATTTCGCCGCTGGCCAGCCCCGGCCAGAGCCCGCTCGACTACGCCGTCGTCTTCCAGAACGTCACGCTGCTGGCTCCATGGCAGTGCAACACCATCGCCCTGCTGCTCTTCTGCGGCGCGGTGGGAAAGAGTGCCCAGATCCCTCTCTACGTGTGGCTCCCGGATGCGATGGAGGGCCCGAGCCCCGTCTCGGCCCTCATTCACGCCGCCACGATGGTGACCGCGGGCGTGTACATGGTCGTCCGCTGCGGCGCGATATTCGCCAACGCCCCGATCGCCCTGCCGATTGTGGCGGCGGTCGGCGCGATCACCGCTCTCTTCGCGGCAACCATCGCCCTCGCCCAGTACGACATGAAACGCATCCTCGCCTATTCGACCATGAGCCAGCTCGGCTACATGTTTCTGGGCGCGGGCGTGCTCGCGGCGGACTCCGCGATTTTCCATCTGTTCACGCACGCGTTTTTCAAGGCCCTGCTCTTCCTCGGGGCGGGCAGCGTCATGCACGCCATGGGCGGAGTGATCGACGTGCGCGAGTTCGGCGGCCTGCGGAAGGTTCTGCCGTGGACGTTCCGTACGTTCGTGATCGGGTCGCTTGCACTGGCAGGGTTCCCGTTTTTGTCGGGATTCTTCAGCAAGGACGAAATCATTCACGCAGCGTTCAATTACCATCCACTGCTGGGATTCATCGGGCTTCTGACCGCCGTCCTCACGGCGTTCTACACGTTCCGCATGGTCTTCCTCGCGTTCAACGGGCCGCAGCGCGTCCCCGACGGGGTCCACCCGCACGAGGCACCGGCGTGGATGCTTGTCCCGCTGGTAGCTCTGGCCATCGGCGCGATTGGGACAGGTTATCTCGGTGTCCGCGTCGGCCATGGCGGGTTCCTCGGCGTGGTCGAACCGCATGGTGCGTTTCACCGCTTCCTCGCACCGGTGATCGAACCTTACACGGCGGCCCTGAGTCACCAGGCGGCGCACACCGGCGAGGGTGCCGCTCACGGCGAGGAGGGCCACCTGCTGATGTACGTCTCGGCCCTGCTGGCCCTTCTGGGCATCGCCGCCGCGTACTATCTGTACGTGCTCCGGCGCGACCTGGCCGAGCGCATCCGAACGGGGGCGTACGGTCTCTATACGGTTTTGCACCACAAGTACTACGTCGACGAAGCATACGACGCCGCAGTGGTTCAGCCGCTGCGTACGGCCGGCGTGACGTTCTTCAATCTCGACCGCTTCCTGATCGACGGGATTCTCTGGCTGATCACCGCGGTTCCGCGGTCGATTGGATTCGTGCTGCGCGGCCTGCAGAACGGCGTGCTGCAGAGTTATGGCGTCACGATGACCGCCGGACTGGTGCTCGTGGTGGTGATTGCGTGGTTGTCACAATAAAGAGCCGCGTGGCTTCAGCCCGCGCGGCCTCTCGAACTGTAGGAAAGTCCGGTCATGGTATCGCCGCCGCGCGGGCTGAAGCCCCCGGCTCTTTGGAGGGCGCAGCTCGTTGGACGGAGCGTTTTGAAGGCGGCGGAGAGTTCGATCACGCACCACCACCGCGCGGGCTGAAGCCACGCGGCTCTCTGAGCAGAGATTGACAATGTCCGAGTGGATTCTGACCATCCTGATCGCCGTGCCGCTGCTGGGCGCCCTGGTGCTCGGCGCCAGCCGGGTGCCGGCCGACGCCCAGGCGGCCGCACGCAAGTTTTCCCGCGGCGCGATGCTCTGGTCGCTCATCACCTTCGCGCTGGCCGTGGTCGCCGTGAACCTGTTCTTCCAGGCCACCGACAAGCAGGGCCACTCGCTCGCCGCCGCCGGCCGGTACGCGCTCGACCAGAATTTCAGTTGGATCAGCGACCGCGTGGGCTACGTCGACTTCCGTTACCACGTCGGCGTCGATGGCCTGAGTCTCTGGCTGCTCGTCCTCACCGCATTCATCACCCCGCTCTCGATCTGGGCCAGCTTCAGCGCGATCCGCGACCGGCCCCGGGAATACTACGTACTCATGCTGCTGCTTGAAGCGGGCATGCTGGGCGTGTTCGTCGCCCGCGATCTGCTGCTCTTTTACATCTTCTTCGAATTCACCCTCATCCCGCTGTTTTTCCTGATCGGGATCTGGGGAGGCGCCGAACGCCGCCGCGCTGCCGTCAAGTTCTTCCTGTACACGTTCACCGGCAGCATGCTCACGTTCGCGGGCGTGGTGTTTCTGGCCTACCGGGCCAGTCTGCCCGCCGCACAGGGCGGCGTCGGCGTGTTCACCTTCGACCTCGAGACACTCTACAGCCTCAGGCTGGAGGCGAACGTCCAGTGGTGGCTCTTCCTCGCCTTCGCCGCGGGGTTTGCGATCAAGGTGCCGCTCTTCCCGTTCCACACGTGGCTGCCGCTGGCCCATACCGAAGCCCCCACCGCGGGCAGCGTGCTGCTGGCCGGCGTGCTGCTGAAGCTGGGGACCTACGGGTTCCTGCGTTTCAGCCTGCCGATGCTTCCGCAAGCCAGCGCGTCGTTCGCGCCGCTCATGGCCGTGCTCGCCATCATCGGGGTGATCTACGCGGCACTGGCCGCCTGGGTGCAGGGTGACGTCAAGAAGCTCGTGGCGTATTCCTCGGTTTCGCACCTGGGCTTCTGCATCCTGGGCATGTTCAGCTTCAAGATGGCGGGGCTCACCGGCTCGCTGCTGTACATGGTCAATCACGGCCTCTCGACCGGCGCGCTGTTCCTCGTCGTCGGCATGATCTACGAGCGTTATCACACCCGTGAGTTCGACAAGATCGGCGGCCTGGCCCGGCCGATGCCCTGGCTGGCCTTCTTCCTGGTCTTCTTCACGCTCAGCAGCATCGGCCTGCCCGGCCTGAACGGATTCGTCAGTGAGTTCCTCGTGCTCCTCGGAACATTTACCTCGAATGCCAACCTCCCTGACACGCAGGTCGGTCCTCTGGGCGTCTGGTACGGCGTCTTTGCGGCGACCGGCATCGTCCTGGGCGCCGTGTACATGCTTCACATGTGCCAGCGCGTGCTGTTCGGGCCGCTCAAGGAGCCCGCACACACGCCTGATCTGACCGGCGGCCTGACGGCCGACCTGACCGGCCGCGAAATCGCGATCCTGACGCCCATCGCCGTCGCCTGTCTGCTGATCGGCGTCTACCCGAAACTGCTTACCGACTCGATCCAGCCCGCCGCGCAGCAGCAGATCCTCGCTTACGTCTTCGACCGCAGCGAGAACCACGCGTTTGCCTCAACAGATCGCGGGCAGCCTCCGACGCGGCGGATCGAAAACGGACAACCGTCCGCCCTGTCGTGGCGTGAGCACCCGCCGGCGCGAGAATCCCTCTTCGCACCCGCTCCGGCGGGAGTCCCCACCCGCGATACTCGCTCCACGCAGGCGCCGGACACGAATCTCAGGCCCGTCGCCGACATGGGGACGCTCCGGGCGTCGACCGGAGGTGTGAAATGATCGCCCAGAGTCTTTTCACGCTGCTGGCTCCGGAGATGACGCTGACGATCGGCGCTGTTCTGATCCTGCTGACCTGCCTGGCCGGCCCGCAGTTCGCCCGCCGCTCCGCCGCCCCGCTCGCCCTCGTCACCGTGCTCGCCGCCCTGGTGATCGCCTGGTACGACGTCTACAGCGGACCCGTCGCGGCCTCGGGGGTGCGGTTCACCAACCTGACGTGGTATGTGCGTCTGATTGCCCTGGGCACCGGTGTGCTCGTCCTGCTGGCGCACTGGCCGCTGGGTCTGGCCACCAAGAGCGGCGAGCGGAGCGAGTTGTTCGCGATGATCTGCTTTTCGCTGGCCGGCATCCTGCTCACGAGCATCGCCGACGAGCTTGTCCTTTTGTTTCTGGCCATCGAGCTGGTCAGCGTGCCCACGTACGTGCTGGTGTCCATCGGCCGCAGCGACATCCGGGCCCAGGAAGCGGGCCTCAAGTACTTCTTCCTCGGCGCCCTCTCGGCCGCTCTGCTGGTGTACGGGTTCAGTTTTCTCTATGGCGCTTCGGGCACCACGACCCTGAGCCAGATGTCACTGCCGTTCGGCGGGGGCTACGCCACCCTCGGCCTGCTGCTCGCATTCGCGGGGCTGTGCTACAAAATCGCCGCGGTCCCCTTCCACGTGTACGCCGCCGACGTCTACCAGGGCGCCGCGTCGCCGGTCACCGGTCTGCTGGGCTTCTTCCCGAAGATCGCGGGCTTCGTCGCGATCATCAAGCTGTTGCTCGTCACGCAACCCGGCCCGGCGTTCACCACCGGCTGGGAGCTGCCCTCCAGCGCGTTCGTTTTCCTCTGGATCATCGCGGCCGCGACCATGACCATCGGAAACGTGCTGGGTCTCATGCAGCACAACGTCAAACGGATGCTCGCCTACTCGAGCATCGCCCACTCGGGCTACATGCTCATCGGCATCCTGGTCGGGCCCGTCGCCGCCGGCGGCCCCCTTCCCGACGGGGTATCCGCCGCGCTGTTCTATATCGCGGTTTACGGCGTCATGAATCTGGGGGCGTTCGCCGTTCTGTCCATGATCGAGACGCAGGGCCGGACCGCCGAGGAGCTCGAGGACCTGGCCGGTCTGGGCCGTCGCCACCCCTCCCTCGCCCTGGCGCTGGCGATCTGCGTGTTCAGCCTGATGGGCATGCCGCCGACCGCCGGTTTCTTCGCCAAGGTTTACATCATCTTCGGCGCCCTGTCGGCCCCGGACGGCCCGCACCGCAGCGCGCTGATCGGGCTGGCGATCCTGGCCGTCCTCAACTCCGCCATCGGCGCCGGGTACTACCTGCGTATCGTGGCGACCTGCTACCTGCGCGAAGAAGAGACGCCTGCGACGATCATCCCGCGCTTCGGGGCACTGCGCCTGGGCGTGATCCTCTGCTGCCTCTACATACTGGTGACCGGCCTCTGGCCGCAGGGCCTGCTGCGCCTCGCCCAGCAGTCCACCCTCGATCTCCAGGCCCGGCCGGCCGTCGTGCAATCGTCGAGCGGGGATCATTCCCCTGAGCTGTAATCCAGTGGCGTGCTTCTCCGCTCGGTTGAAGAAAGTACCCATTTCCATATAATCCATACCTTTGGCGTGGTGAGACTCCACAGGATCGACCTCATTCTTTTCCACACAAGGCAGACTTCAATGTCAACGACGATCATCCATGTCAGCGGCCGGGAAATCCTCGACTCCCGCGGAAACCCCACGGTTGAAGCGACGGTGGTTCTCGAAGACGGCAGTTACGGCCAGGCCGCGGTGCCTTCCGGGGCGTCGACCGGCGAGCATGAGGCCGTCGAGCTGCGCGACGGCGACAAGAATCGCTATCAGGGCAAAGGCGTGCTCAAGGCGGTCGAGCACGTGGACACGGTGATCGCCGCGGCGGTCAACGGGCTGGATGCCACCGACCAGGAAGCTGTCGATCGCGCCATGATCGATCTCGACGGCACGCCCAACAAGGGCAAGCTGGGCGCGAACGCCATCCTGGCGGTCTCGATGGCTGCGGCCAGGGCCGCGGCGCAGTCATGCCAGCTTCCGCTCTTCCGGTATCTGGGCGGGGCGGGCGCACACGTTCTGCCCGTGCCGATGATGAACATCCTCAACGGCGGCAAGCACGCCGACAACACCGTCGACTTCCAGGAGTTCATGGTCCAGCCCTGGGGTGCACCCACCTTCCGCGAGGGCCTGCGCTGGGGCACTGAGATCTTCCACAGCCTCAAGAGCGTGCTCAAAGCCAAGGGCTACAACACCTCGGTCGGAGACGAAGGCGGATTCGCCCCCAGCCTCAAGAGCAACGACGAGGCCTTCGAGGTCATCGCCACCGCCGTCGAGAAGGCCGGCTACAGGCTCGGCGAGCAGATCTTTTTCGCCCTGGATCCGGCCAGCAGCGAACTGTTCAATGAGGCCAAACAGAAGGGTAAGACCGGCTACTGCTTCTTCAAGAGCGACCCCAGCCGCATCATCAGCTCCGACGAGATGGCCGACTACTGGGCCAAGGTGTGCCAGAAGTGGCCGGTTCGCAGCCTCGAAGACGGTCTGGCCGAGGATGACTGGGACGGCTGGAAGAAGCTCACCGACAAGGTCGGCAGCAAGGTCCAGCTCGTCGGCGACGACCTGTTCGTCACCAACGTCCAGCGCCTGGAGCGGGGGATCAGGAGCCGGACAGCCAACAGCATCCTGGTCAAGGTGAACCAGATCGGCACGCTGACCGAGACGCTCAATGC
>CAZQEN010000248.1:0-11747 GCA_964591605.1 uncultured Planctomycetales bacterium | reverse complement strand
CCACACGGGCAGCTTCGGCTTCGCTGAGCGAAGCCGAAGCTGCCCATGCCACCCCGCCCAAAGTGTCACGCTCCCGCGCTCGGGTGCGTCGTCAAACTCGGTGTCGACCCTCATTCCGGGGTGGCGCCGGGGGCTGTCGCGGGGCCGGCCCAGTCCTGCACCTTTTGCCCGGCCTGCTCCACCGCCGCTCCCGCCCGCTGGGCGGCTCTTCCGGCGGCCTCCCGGGCCCGCCGCATGGCATCACTCGCCCGGTCGGCTCCGCGGCCGGCCGCGTCACCCGCCCGGTCGAGCCCGCGGCTCACCGCATCGCCCGCCTGATTGAGTCCGTGGTCCACCGCATCGCCCGCCCGGTCCAGACCCCGGTTCACGGCATCACCGGCCTGATCGAGGCCGCGATTCACCGCATCACCGGGCTGGCTGGCCGCACCTGTGGCTTTCCTGGGATGCTGACCTGCATCCTCTTCGCAGCCGGCGAGCGGGCCTGCGATGCACCAGCAGAATGCAGCGAGCAACGTCGTCCTGAGCAGTCTCGTCTTCATCGCAATTCCTTTCTTCCCGCCGGGGCGGGGGTTGTGTCGAGGAATTGACTTCTGGCCGACAGCGTGCTTCTCTCATCATCGGCTGTGGTTGATCAGGCCATCCCGCCGATTCCCACGTTGATCCGAGGCCTTTCAGACCGTCTCCCCCGTCTGCACGTCGGGGCCTGCTCTGCAATTGTACACCTCGCCATGGGGCGACACGACACGCAGACGGCGACTGGAATCCGTCGTAGAATATCCGCTCCATGCGGCCGCGTTCATCCTCCGGTTCACGGAGAAAGCGGCCAGCGGCGACGTTCATCAGGGTGATGCCTGGAAGGAGATGCGATGGGCTCTGAGACGCGCAGGGATTTCCTGAAGTCCTCCACTCTGGCCGCGGCCGGCTTCTGGGTGGCCAGCCGCGACGCGTGGGCCCAGAGCCGCTCCCCCAACGGGCGGCTCCAGGTTGCCTGCATCGGCGTGGGCGGCAAAGGCAAGGTCGATGCCGCGGGCGCCGCCGACGCGGGGGCGGACATCGTGGCCCTGTGCGATGTCGATGACGTGCGCGGCAAAGACTCGTACGAGCGCTTCCCGAAGGCCAGACGATTCGGCGATTACCGCAGGATGCTCGACGAGATGCACGCCAGCATCGACGCGGTCATCGTCTCGACGCCCGACCACATGCACGCCGCACAGACGATGATGGCCATGAAGCTGGGCAAGCACGTCTACACACAGAAGCCGCTGACGCACGACGTCTACGAGGCCCGCCTGCTCCGCGACACGGCCCGCGAGCGCCGCATCGTCTCGCAGATGGGCAACCAGGGCACGGCCTCCGATACTTTTCGCGAGGCCATCGAGGTCATCCAGTCCGGAGCGATCGGCGCGGTCCGGGAGGTGCACGTCTGGACGAATCGGCCGATCTGGCCGCAGGGCGCCCAGGCGATCATCCAGAACCGCGCCGTCCGCAGCGCTCTGCGCGGGGAGAAGGCCCGGGAGGCTGTCCCGTCCACGCTGCAGTGGGACCTGTGGCTGGGTTGTGCCCCTTTGCGCCCCTATGACGAGGTCTACGTGCCGTTCAGTTGGCGCGGCTGGTGGGATTTCGGCACGGGGGCACTCGGCGACATGGCCTGTCACCTGATCAACCTGCCCTACCACGCCCTGAAGCTGGGCTATCCAACGGCGATCGAGGCGCAGACGGCGCCCGATCTCAACGATGAGACCTATCCGAGCTGGAGCGTCGTCCGGTACGAATTCCCCGCCCGGGAGGGCCTGCCGCCGGTGGAGCTGACGTGGTACGACGGCGGCAAAAACCGGCCCGACTGGGTGGGCCAGCGGCTCACCCAGGCCGCGCAGAGCAAGACGGTCGCCGGCAACGGTTCGATCTTCGTCGGCGAGAAAGGAACGCTGGTCTGCGCCCACGAGACCGGCTCACGTTATCATCTGGTACCCGAAGAGCGGTTCCGCGGTTTCAAGCCTCCGGAGCCGACACTGCCGCGGGTGCCCGGCCACTACCGGGAATGGGTCCGCGCCTGCCTGGAGAACAATCCCCGGATGCCCATGTCGAACTTCGATACCGCCGGGCCGATGACCGAGACGGTGCTGCTGGGCTGCGTGGCCATGCGCGCCGGCGGGCGCATCGAATGGGACGCCGCCGCCTCGAAGATCACCAACCTGCCCGAGGCCAACCGGTACCTGCGCAGAGAATATCGCGAGGGCTGGACACTCTAGCCGGCCCGCCGGCAACCGTCACTCTGCGCGGAGCGCCGCCTTGTACCCCGCATGCAGAATGCGGGACATCTCCTCCAGGTCGGATCGCCGCGCCTGATTCCGGGCGAGGTTGACGTACTCGTGCGGGTCTTTCTCGTGATCGTAGAGCTCCTTCTCACCATCAGGCCACTCGGTGTAGCGGTAGCGATCCGTGCGGACGCTGCGCCCGAGCTGCCCCTCGCCCCGTGTGACGACGGTGAAGGCGGCCGTCTTGACCGCGTGAGCGGGGTCCTTCAGCAGAGGGACCAGCGATGCTCCCTCGATCCCCTCCACCCTGGGCAGACCGCACAGCTCCACCAGCGTCGGGTACATGTCCACGAACTCGGCGAGCTCCCGCGTGGCCGTCCCCGGCTGCGGCATCCCCGGCGCGACGATGATCAGGGGCACCCGCGTCGATTCCTCGAACAGCGACATCTTGCGCCACTGGCCGTGCTCACCCAGGTGAAAGCCGTTATCGCCGTAGAGCAGCACCACCGTGCTCTCCCACAGTTTGAGCCGGTCCAGGGTGGCCAGAAGGACTCCAATCTGCGCATCGACGAACGACGTGCATGCCGAGTAGGCGGCCATGGCCTCCCTCCGGACGTCGTCGGTCTGAGGATCGCGCGGACCGGACACAAGGGCCATCGGGGGAATGTCGCTGCGATCATCAGCCGGGTCCGGCTCAAACCGGATGGACGCCGGAGGATACATCTCGAAGTACGGACGCGGGCAGACGAACGGAAGATGCGGTTTGAGAAAACCGGCGGCGATGAAGAACGGGCGGTCTTTCGACTCCTCGATGATCTCCGCAACGCGGCGGGCGGTCCGGCCGTCGGGTTCGTCTTCGTCCGCGCGGTCGGTGGCCCTCCAACTGATGGGAACGGTGCCCTCTCGCCGGTTCCGCTCACCTGCGGGGGCCGATTCGGCCTGCGCGGAGCCGCGGATGGCCCGCGGCCGCTGGCGGCCGTCCGGCCGGGCAGGCGACGCAGCGGGCTGTGCTGCGGGAACGTCCCACTTGAACTGGTTCTCGAAGGCGCCGTGGTAGATCTTCCCGACGCGGGCCGTGAAATAGCCCTGATCGTGGAAATGCTCCTGCAGCCATGTCGCGCCGGTCAGATGCGGCCGCGGGGCGGTCCCATTCCCCAGGACCCCGGTCTTCTCCGGCCGCCAGCCGCTCATAACGCTGGTCCGGGATGGGTTACAGAGGGGGTACTGGCAGTACGCGCGGTCAAACCGCCGCCCCATCCGGGCGAGCCGGTCAATGTTCGGCGTTTTCACGGGCGCACCATAGCACCCCAGCCGCGCATTCTGATCATCGATCGCGATGAAGAGAACGTTCAGCTTCCGCCCAGGTTCGGCCCCCACCGCGTGCGAAGCGCCCAGGGCCATCAGACCTGCGAAAACACCGCACACCAGGCCCCGCAGGGCCGCAGACACGCGAGCGTTCATCGATCACTCCTTGACTCGGACGGGTCTTAATGATGTAACAAATCCATCGCTTTGTCCAATCAAATCGGGTACGCTTCCTGCACAGAGATTGAGGCGACCTTTCCGTCAAGGAGACTGGGCGATGCGGTGGGCCGTGATTCTGTTGATGGGGGCGGCGCCGGCAGTGCTCCGGGCGGCGTCCACGCCGGTCAACTTCCGCCTGATTGACTCGCAGACAGGCCAGGTGACGCCCGCGATGGTCTGCATCATGGGCACCGCGCAGAAAGATGTGCGGCTGCCGCCCGTCGGCCGTGTCGCAACCCGGCCATCGACTGCTGACCAGTTCTACCGCGGCGTTCGTTTCGATCCCGACCGCAACTGGGTGGGTCCGATCCGCGAGACCCTCAGCCCGAACGGAAAGCAGGGCGCCCGCGCCAAGGCCTACCAGCTTCGTCCTTCGCTGCCCTACTGGCGCGAACCGGTCATGTACCAGACCTCGGGGGACTTCGACATCGACCTGCCCGCCGGCCACTGGCGGGTCGCGGTGCAGCGCGGGATCGAATACGTTCCGGTCGCCCAGGAATTCGACATCGCCGAGGGCAGCGGCCCGCTCACCCGGACCATCGAGTTGAAGCGCTGGATCAACCTGCCGCAGCGCGGCTGGTGGACCGGCGACGTTCACGTGCATCACCCCATCCTCGAGCCCGCCCACCGGGAATACCTGCTGCACTACGCCGTTGCCGAGGATCTGCACGTGGTCAACATCCTGGAAATGGGCGACCACAAGCAGACCCGCTTCAAGCAGCTCGGCTTCGGCCGGGATTTCCGGGCGAGCAAGGGCGATTACTGGCTGGTCTCGGGCCAGGAGGATCCGCGCAGCACCTTCGGGCACATCATCGGCCTGAATATCAGGAACCTCGTCCGCGATGTCGAGAAGTACGATTTCTATGATCTCACCTTCCGCGGGATCCATCAGCAGGAGGGAGCCCTGGTCGGTTTCGCGCATTTTGCGTGGAATGGCTGCGATCTCCCAAGAGGGTTTCCCTGGTACGTCACCACCGGGGAGCTGGACTTCATCGAGATCCTGCAGTTCAGTGCGATCAACACGATGGATTACTACGACTACCTGAACCTGGGTCTGCGTCTGACCGCGGCCGCGGGCAGCGACGTGCCCTGGGGCGCCACCATCGGCGAGGTGCGCACCGTCGTGTACACCGGGCCGACGCTGGACATCGATCGCTGGTTCGCGGGCATCAGGGCGGGCCATACGTTCGTGACCAACGGCCCCGCGATGTCTCTGACCGTGGACGGGCAGTTGCCCGGTTCGGAAATCGAGAAGACGGCCGGCAGCGTCGCCCGCGTGCAGGCCGGGGTGTGGAGCCATCCCGATATCGGGGTGCTCAAGGCGCTCACGCTGGTGAGCAACGACGGCGTGGTGAAAGAAGTCCTCAATCCCGACGGGAAACCGGAGTTGTCCTTCGATCTGGACCTGACCATCGGTCAGAGCCGCTGGCTCGTGGCGAGTGCGGTTTGCACGAACGGCGCAGTCGCCCACACCTCGCCGGTCTATCTGATTGTGGACAGGCAACCCGCGTGGTCGACCCGGCACGCGCCCCGCGTCATCGCCCGTCAGCTCGAAGCCATCGACAAGATCGAGCAGGAATTCTCGACCGGCGCCGACGAACGGAGCAAGGGTATCCGGGAACGGCTGCAGAAATCGCGGACCTTCTACCAGGATCTGCTCAAACGGATCTCGCCCTGACGCACGCCGCGCCCTGCTGACGACGCACGCCATTTCATCGGGCCGCGAGGCTGCCCGGTCAGACTCCATGAATCCCCACGGCGGGACAGGCCTGGCGCCGACCCGCCCACGAAGCGGGCATCACCATCCGACCCACGTCCCCTTGATCCATTCCACGTGGTTGTCGGCGAAGAGCGCATTGGTGCCGCCGCCCGCGCTGGTGCGGTGGCTGTCGAGATTGTAGATCTTGCGCTGGAATCCCAGGCTCATGCCCTGGAAACACCGCACGATCGTGACGTCGCTGAAACCGCTGGATTTGAGGCGCCGGGCGTCCGCGATGCTCCAGCGGCGGTGCTTCCAGTTGAGCGGGTCTTGCAGCGAGTTGGCGATCGGCGAATCCTGCAGATCCTTGAATCCGGGCGGATACGGGTAATTCACCGAGCCCACCCTGCCGTAATTGAAGCTGAACGCGGAGTACTTGGGCCGCCCGTCGATCGGACCCGACACCGGGCCGCCCGAATCCGGAGGCATGTAGACCGCGGGCGAGCCGACGATGGCGGGCGCCACGTTCCGGATGACCCGCCCCTCCCATGAGAAGGGGTGATAGGTGCTGTGCCGCCCCACCCACTCGTACAGCTCGTAGTCGAATCCTCCGATCCGCTTGGTGCCGGTCTGTGTGAAACCAGGACCCTTCCCGCGCACAAACGGACAGACGTAGAAGTCGGGCATGATGGTGTCTTCGAACTTCTGCCTCGTGCCGGTCGTCCACATGGCCTCCGGATCGAACTCACCCGAGAGATTCTTCGTGCCCTTGTTGTACATCCGATACGAGACCGGCAGCCATCGGGTCCGGGCGGGATGGCTGTTGAGGACGGTCATGTCGTTGGGTTCGACGTTGTGAAAGCCCAGGCCGTGGCCGTATCCGTAGTTCACCGGGTTGTAGCCCTGGAACTCGGCCTGGTAGGTGCTCACCATCACGCCGACCTGCTGAATGTTCGCCTTGCAGACGCCGATCTTGGCCTGCTCGCGCACCCGGCTCAGCGAAGGGAGCAGGATCGCGATGAGCAGGGCAATGATGGCGACCACCACCAGGACCTCGATCAGCGTGAACCCGCGGCGCGGTCCCGCTGCGGCCTCACTCCGCCCGAATGGGGAAAACGCAACGTCATGTGCTTGCGTTCTGTTGCACATAGAGGTGATACCTCCCAACAATCGAACTCCATCCTGTCCCGGCAGGCCCCCGCGGCTCCGACCGGGCGACCGTCATTCACATCGGAAGGCACGACGGCGGCCTGCCGGCACCACTCAGACAACCGAGGAACGTCGCCAGATCGCTCGCGTCGACATCCGTATCCGCGTCCAGGTCTGCGTTTTCGCAGCCCGGCTGGACCGGAATCTCCGGCGCGGAGAAACATCTCTGCATCACCGCGAAATCCGTCAGATCGACGTCACCATCGCGATCATAATCGCTCCGGACGTACAGGTCGGACTCGGGATCCTTGACGATGTGCAGAACCCAGTCGCCGGCGTCCGGGGCCGTGAAGACGGGGCCGAAACCCGCGTCGTGACGGCCGCCGCTGCGCGGATTGAACCAGGTCGCGAAATACAGCGTCGGCAGGCCCGAGACATTCGTGCTTCCACCGGTGATCAGGTAGATCACATACTCCTCGCCGGTCCGCGCATAGCACCACCCGTTGGAGACGATTGAATCGGAGGGCACCATGCCGCGCAGAACCACATTCTGGTCATCGAGGAAGCGATTGAGGTAACCGACGTAGCGCATGCCGTCGGCGGCATCGCTGGACTGCAGAACGGCCAGGCTGCCCATCTCGTAGTGGAAGTAATCGATGTGCCCGCCGGCCGTCAGCGTGGCCCACGCCTTCTGCCGCCGTCCGTTCGCATCCAGATCGCTGAGCGGGGCGTCGTTATCCGCGATCAGCGGCGCCAGGGGCGACATGGTGGTCGTCTGCAGCACCATCGAGGCGTGGGTGGCCGTCGGCGTATGATCGGGCGGCTTCTGGCCGGCGGTGTGCTGATGATCCGGCAGGTCCACCGGCATGCACACGTGGTTGTAGCCCCATCGGCTCAATTCGTACGACTTGAGGTAGTTGCCCATCCGCATGGTCCAGTCGTTGGGCGTCTTGCCAGACTCGGGCGGATCGGCGCCGTCGTAGTACGGCCGGGGCTCGTTGCACACTTCCCACACGATGTTGGGCAGATCCCCGAGCCGATCGACCACTTCCCGCATCATCGCGGTGTGCCGCGGCCAGGCCGGCGAGTTGGTGTCGATGCTGTGCCACTCGTTTTCCGTCGTGAGGGCCAGGCCGTTCACGTTGTTGTCGGGCGCGTAGAAATCGAAACGCTGGCCCCAGGCGTGGTCGTCGTTGGTCCGCCGGAACTGATTGTTGTGCCAACTGTCGACGATGCAGAGCTGCACCACGACGCCCTTCGAACGCGCATACTCGATCAGGCCGTGCCAGAAGTCGAAGTGGGCGGTGTTGAACTGATCGCAGTCGACGATGGGAATCACGTACGTGTTCGCGCCGTCGACCAGCGTCCGCGTGCCGGTGACGGCGTAAGGCAGCGTCTGGACGCTCACACCCCAGTTCAGCGCCTGCCCCATGCAGAACGTCGTTCGGAAGTAATTCACACCACCGGCGGAGAGACGGTCGATCAGCTCCGTATAGTAGGCTTCCCGCGTCTCACCCGGCCCGCGGATGCTGATGGCGCCCAGCCCCGGATAGTAACCCGCCGGATACCAGGGCTGGCCGTCCATTGTGAAGCGTCGATGATCCTGCGTATCGATCTGCGGCATGGCGGCGGCGGCCACCGCCGGCACGTTCGTGCCCACGCCCGGGCTGTCCGCATCCTGCCAGCCGATGCCCGTGCCGATCAGCCGCGCTGAGTCGTCGGGGGCGATCAGATCGATGCCGGGCGTGCCGGCGTTCTGGTTCAGACGCGCGGCCATCACCGTGCTGCTCACCTCGTCGAGCTGCCCGCGCCAGGCGAACCGCTGCGAGGTGAACAGGGATCCGCGCAGAGCCAGATTGCCCGCGGGAGGATAGACCCCGTCCGTCGCATCGAGGAAGAACTCGAGTTGCTGCCACGGCGAGACGGTGGGCCCGTGGAGGAGCATCACCAGCGTCGGCCGGCCGGAGGGATTGTGCATTCCGCGGTAGATCGGGCAGCCCGGATTCAGCCAGCGGCTGTCACCCGCGGCGTAGGTCGGGCCGTCGATCAGCGTGCGATACACGCTGGTCGAGCCTGACGTCGTCTCGATCGCGACGAGATCGCCCTGCCCGTTCTCAGTCATCTGGCTCCGCGGCGGCTGGCCCAGGTTCGGCTCGCAGATGTAGATCGTGCCCGTGTCGAAGTTGATGTCGATGTTCGACTCGTCGTGATGCGTGTTCACGGGGGCAACGTAGGTGTTCAGGATCTTCGTCAGGGCCAGGTCGAGCTCGTAAACGTAGGTGAAGGAGGTATCATCCCGATAGTCCTTGTCCACCACCACGAAGAGCGTGCCGTGATAGCGGCTGTAGCGGAGATTGCCCAGCCGCGTGTTGGGCCCCACCGTCGAGGGGGAACCCGGCAGCATCGAGCTGAGCGTGACGGAGCGGATCATGTTGCCGCTCGCGTCCAGCTCGGCGATGCGAACGTTCGTCGAATCCTGCACCTGCGGGACCTGCTTGGGGAACGACTGCCCGACAAACAGCCGCGCATCGTTGTTGGCGGCCGTCCCGGAGAAGGTGAGCGTGATCCAGGGCACCTGCGCCGGATCACTGAGGTCCATGGCGGGCACGAGGGTCGCCATCGTCGCCCCATCGCTCTCGCGGAGGGCGATCAACGCGCTGTCTGCCGTCTTGAGCCCGTAGACCCATTCGGTTTCAAACCCGTTGTTGCGGAATGCGCGCGCCGGAGAGGCCGCGGCGAGCAGTACTATGACGGTCACCCCGACCGGCGGCCCGATCAGCGCGAACGCGCCGGCCCGCCTGTCGGCGCGCCGCGTGGCAGCCCGCTCTCCCCTCGCCGAGTCCGTTACGGCGAGCGTCCGATCCATCTCACCAACCTCACGCGTTCCACACGTCCATCGTCGGCCTCCGGACGCATGGTCGCCCGCGAACATCCAACCACCAGCGGACCAGTCTTCCGGACGAGGGCTCAGGGAGCGTCATCGCAGGCCGGGTCCGCCAGCACATTCTGGCGGCTCCCGCACGCCTGAAACGCACTGAAGTCGCTCGCACTGACGTTGCTGTCGCCATTGCGATCGAAGCACGTGCATTCATCGGGCAGAGGCGGCGGCGTTCCCTGCAGGCCCGTGTAACAGAGCTGGAACTTCGCGTAGTCCTGAAGATCGACATCCCCGTCATCGTCGACATCGGCGAACGGATCGTTGCAGCCCGTGAGCGGCAGGCATCGGCCCAGGACGGGCATCTCCTCGCACGGTGCGAACATGCCGGCGGTGGTGAAGACGAGGTAGTCGAAATACACCTCGCCCGTCGCCAGTGCGGTTCCCTCCATGCCGAAGCCGTACCCCTGGCCGCGGCCCGCAGGTCCGTTCGTCAGGTTGTTCAACGCGAGCACCTGAACCGGGTTGGGAACCGGATCCCGGTCCTCATTGACCCACACCTTCACCGTGCGGCTCCCGTTGATGCCGAATCCGCTCGCCACGCGGATGACTGTGTATTCGTCGCCCGGCGCGCCGTTGTCGGCGCCCGTCGCGTTGCGTACCGTCTCGCGGAACAGGCCGGGCAGATTCGGACCCAGGCCGCCCCACTCTCCGCGGGTTGCGTTGCGGGCGCCGGCGTTCTGATTGATCGTGAACATCGATCCGGCCGCGTCATTGCGCGGCACCCTCAGCCGGACCACGAGCGTCGAACCCAGGTTGCCGTTGTGGCTCGTGAAGCCCGGCGAGGCGTCCAGAATCCGAAAGTGGGTCCACGTGTTGGCCACGCCATCGTCGGTGATGCGCCAGGCCTTGTGATCGACCGCACCATTGTCAACCACCACCGAGCCCATGGCGGCGTTCCCGGCGTCCGCGGTCAGGCCGAACTGGCATCCCGTCCCGCACGCATTGGGATCTTCGGGGCTGATGTCGCCGTGATACTCGCTCACGAACGGCGCGCCGCTGACGAGGTTGTTGATGACCTCGATCTGACGCACCTGCGGCTGGGCGCCGCTGGTGACCGTTCCGCACGACGGCACGAAGCGCAGATAGCCCGTGTTCGCCTGGGCCGGGGAATTGACCGTGAACATGACCACGTCGCTGCTCCCGGCCGGAATCGCGGCGGCGCTGCCCGACTTATCGAGCGAGAGCCACGTGTAGTCGGTGGTCGTCACCCCATCGGCGAGGACTTCCTGCACCGTGTAGGTCAGGTCGGCACCGGCCAGATTCCGGACCGTGATCGGATAGCTGCGCGGCGTGAGCGATGCCTGCACGTAGGCAATGGTGGTCGGCGTCGGGGTCACCTCCCACGAACAATCCAGCACATCCACCTGCACCGTGCGCGTCAGCGAGTTGCCCGCGTCATCCGTGAACAGCAGGTCCACCGTGTGCGAGCCCGCCAGCAGACCCGTGCTGTCGATCGTCGCGGTGATCGTGTCACGCTCGTTGGGGGCCAGAGGTGCGGCGGGCGTCGTTTTGTCGAGGGTCAGCCAGGCCGTGCTGGCATCATCCGGCACTTTCGTCACCGTGTAGGAGACCAGGCGATTCACGTTGGGGTCCGTCGGCAGGCTGGCGTTATTCGGATTGCGGAAACCCTTGTTGCGGAACGTGAACGCGAAGCTGCCAGGCGTCGAGGATCCGCCCAGGAAGGCCGTCGCCGTCGATTTGTCCAGCGGCTCGACCGCCGAGACCTTGAAGCCCGGCGTATCCACGTCCGCATAGCCGTTGTCGAAATAGGCGTTGTTCACGCCGGCCGTGAAGGTCGGTCGATAGTGTACGTCCGTCGGCTTGACCTGGTCCGTTCCGGCGTTATGCAGACCGCTCTGCTGGGCGTTCGTTCTCGCGCCCAGAAGCGTACCGGTGTTCTCGTCCATCTGACCCGGATGCGGCCGGCGCACGCCTGTGTACAGGTTGGCCCGTTTCACGAGGTTGCCGTTGACATCGGTCTCGTCCAGGTAGAACTCCATGGCCACGCCCTGCCCCGAGGCCGTCGTGTTGGCGTTGATCACCGCGATGGTGGGTCGGTTGTCTCCGGCATGGTTGGAGCCGCGGAAGATCGGACCCGCGGGGCTGCGATAGCCCGTATCGCCCGGCGAGTAGGTCGTGCCGTTGATGAGCACGGTGAACACATTCGTCGAACCCGCTGACG
>CAZQEN010000247.1:0-11757 GCA_964591605.1 uncultured Planctomycetales bacterium | reverse complement strand
CGCCAAACAGATGGTCAAAACCCGCTACGCCTCCCCCAACTCGCCGATCCTGGCGCGGAGCTGAGCCCGGTTCACTCTGCGAGTTCCCGTCCCCCGCGATCCGTGCGGCGCAGGTACGGCTCGTCAGAAAAACTGCAGCGCCGCCAGGAATTGCCACGAAGAGACACAAGAGTCGCAAAAAAAGGATTCCCTTGTGATTCCTGCGCCTTTTCGCTGCCACTTTCGTGGTGATTCCTGACCGACCAGCGTTGCCGTTTGAATCGGACGAGCCATAACACCTGCCCCCACCGAAGTTAAGAGTTTCCATGATGCCCCGTCATTCGACGGGCCAGCTCAGATACCGCAACTGATTCGAGGGATGCGGAGACACGGTGCCTCGCACGCTGCCGTGAACGGGCAGTTCGCGTGCATCAGCGCAGAGGCAAGAGGCTTGGGCTGATTCTCCTGGCCCGGTGTGAACTTCCTTTTCTCACGATCTCTGGGAAGTCGTGGTCCGCCGACAAGGACCCGCTCCCAAGGGGTTCCTCCATAGTTGGCTGCCTGCATTATCTCGGATCACACCGTTGGCTCCGTCCCCTTTGTGATCAGCAAATCCGCCCCGCGTGTCAGAACTCTGATCCAGCACCGAAGACCCACTGTGGCCGTGGACACAGAACCCATTCCAGGAGGACCTGACATGAAACGTGGGATAGCAAGCCTCTTCGTGGCGATCAGCGTCGCTTTTCTCATGGGCCAAGGGTGCCCGACGGACGTCAATGTGGATGTCGGCCCGGTCAAGATCGGACCAAATCCGGAAATTGTTGATCCTATCGATCCGCCTCCCCCGCCACCCCCTCCGCCAACGCCTCCTCCCCCGACGCCGCCCCCGCCTCCCTCTCCTTCGGCCGATGCCGGTGCGGATCAGAAGGTCTATGGGGGTGAACTCGTGATCTTAGATGCGAGTACTTCGAGCGATCCGAACAATGCCGCACTGACGTTCACCTGGAAGCAGACTGCAGGACCGACCGTAACACTCAGCGGTTCCGCAGGCGCTAACCCCAGTTTCTTGTCTCCGATGGTCGACAACGACACGTCCTTGACCTTCGAGGTCACCGTCGGCAACGGAGCAAGTTCCGCAAAGGACGATGTACTGGTCCTTGTTCTCAAGGAACCGTCAAGCGATGGATGCGGAGACGGTGTGTGCGGCGAATCGGAGGATGCCGCTTCATGCCCGAAGGATTGTGGAGACTTTGCTCGGTTCCTCGATGCGGTAGAGGCCGCGCAACCGGATAGAGTATTCGACGGCACGCTCGGAGTTGAGCCAACCGGGCCGGCCACTACAAAAGAAGAACCCAGTGTGCTTGGTGACCGCATCCAGGAATTCACCGAACAGGAGCAGCGTCGCTCGGCCGTACTGGAAAGGCAGGTCTTCATGGATAATACGGTGGGCAAGGTCTATCCTGGCTCGCTCCTGTGGGCCGAGGAAGTCCGTGCTCAACGATTGAATCAGCTACCGCGCCTCGACGGTCGTCCTCCGGTCAGGACCAGTTTCACACTCATTCGCGATGTTCAGCCGATGCCGCAAGCGCTGGTTTTAGATCACGATGGCACATTTTCCGATTTTCTTCGCGGGGCAGCCGGTGTTTTCGAGGCGGTCGGGGCCGGTGGTACGCGTCTTGTGGCAGACTTCAAGGTCAGCTCGAGCGTCGACGACGCGCTCCTGAGCATCGGGCTTTCGGCCCATGGTTGGGGCAGTTCGCTCAAAGCGGGCCTGAGCCTAATTGAAAAAAAATCGCGCAGCGTGGCTGTCATGTCGCTGGATCAGACGTTTTACTCGGCCGTGATGGATATTCCTGATGTTCAGGGAATTCTTCCCAACAGACTTCTTCGTGAAAACGCCGGACTCGCCAAGGTTTTGGCAGATGGTGCTGAACGAAACGGCGAAATCGTTTATGTACGGAAGGTCGACTACGGCCGTCGTATTCTCGTGAGCCTGAGTGCAGAAGCGTCGAGCAAGGAACTGGATGCTGCCATGGACGCAACCACGAGTTGGGTTGGCGGAGGGTTCTCTGCAAGCCTTGACGCCAAGACTCGAAAGGTATGGAACTCAGTCGAGGGCAAAATGATCCTTATCGGAGGCAAGTTCCCGGAAGGTGTGAGCGGATTCTTCAGCGGCAGTCCGGAAGCATTTGCCCAGACAATCCAGGCAATCATGTCTGCCGACTTCATCAACGACACGGAAGGTGGTCTCCCTATCTCCTTTGAACTGGCGTACGCGAGTGACAATTCGCCCATGCAGGTCTTTGAGACCGCTGAGTTTTCTGGCAGGATTCCCGGGCGCGCCTGGGGTTTGACTCCAGTGTCAATCGAAAATGCACTATGGACAAGCGGATCTAATGCACGAACTGTACGTGGCGACGATGAGATCGCTTCAAATGACTGGACACTGTGCCGTCTGGACACTCAAACCCTGTACGTCTCACCTGACCGGCGAGAGCTTCGGATGAAACTCCTATGGCAGGCAATAGAAGGTAACGGCGATCAAACATTTGGCGATACGATTATCCAAACTGAAAAGGACGCGCTGATCTATAGCGTACCCCCAGGATCGGCGATCCGTAGTTTCCTCCCACCCACCGGTAATGAGGAGCAGACAGAATCGTGGTCCGCACCGCCGATGGACATTTGGATTCGCGGTGACGTCCATGACCAATTGGTTCAGGCAACGACCGCCTGGGGATTTCTGCGCAACGTTGCCGTGCAGGTCGACACTGATACCGGTAACGACCCACCCGGCCAGAAGTTACAGTCTAGTGGCTCGTGGCGCGTTTGGGTGCAAGAAGCCGAGTAGCCCATCGGATGGCCTAAGGGCGAAACACAGCCATGAGCAAATCATCCCGCTTGGCGTATCGCCAAGCGGGTTTTCGATTGGTGTGCCAGACATGACCTTTGATTTGGAGGTGCAAGCCCTCTGGGGGTGCTGATGGCGAACCCTTTGCCGAACCGTCAAAATGTGGTCAGATTCTCCTGAACCCGCAGCCGACGCTATTCTGGAAGAAGCCCCTCACGTCCGCGCCGTCTCGATATGCTGTAAGACAGCGTGAAGATCCACACTGGATGTGGTGTTCTCGGCAAGGGCGAAGTAGGCTTTCCGCATGGACGTTCCGCTCTCACGCCGACAGATCCTTGCTTCTGCAACAAGCGGCCTGCTGCTCGGCAACGCGACACTCGCGGCCTGCACGAGGACCGCCGATGAGCCGTTCTTCCGGACCCGTGGGGTTGTCATCACGCCCGAGGACCTCACGCTCACCGACTGGCCCGAGCGGGCAAAATCGGCGGGACTGACCACGATTGGTCTTCACGCGCCGAAGTCGCCCCGGCTGTTGGCCAAGTACGTCCAGTCGGACAGCGGGCAGAAGTTCCTGGGGACATGCCGGCGGCTGGGGCTGGCCGTTGAGTACGAACTCCATGCGATGCAGGACCTCCTGCCGCGCCGTCTGTTCGATGGAAGTCCCGAGCTTTTTCGCATGGACGACAAGGGGGTTCGAGTTCGCGAGTGGAACCTGTGTGTCCACTCCGAGCGGGCGATGCAGATTGTGGCCAGCAACGCCGTCGATCTCGCCCGAACGCTGAGACCGACAACGGGCCGGTACTTCTACTGGGGCGATGACGGGTGCCCCTGGTGTCATTGCCGGCACTGCGCGGCGCTGAGCGACAGCGACCAATCCTTGCTCGTGGCCAACCGGATACTTGACGCGGTTCGCACCGTTGATCCCAGGGCGCAGATCGCGCATCTGGCCTATGACAACACCCTTGTGCCGCCTCGGCAGGTCAAGCCGAAGCCGGGCATCTTCCTCGAATACGCGCCGATCCACCGGCGATACGATATGCCGTTCGAGCGGGCTGCCGACGCGGAGACCCGGCAGCAGTTCGCAATGCTCGACGCGAACCTGGAGGTTTTCGACCGGTCCAACGCCCAAGCGCTGGAGTACTGGCTTGACGCCTCTCTCTTCTCCAAGTGGAAGAGGCCCGCGGTGAAGGTGCCGTTCGATCCGAAGGTGCTCGCGGCGGACCTCAACACGTATGCACGGCGTGGCATCCGGCACGTCACGACCTTCGCAGTCTATCTCGACGCCGAGTACGTCTCACGATACGGCGATCCCCCGATTGTGGAGTGCGGCCAGGGTCTCCAGCAGGCTCGGTGACACCGCAAGCACCGGGCCCCGCAGTGTGAAGTCTGGTTACGGCCGGATTGGTTTTGTCTTTGTTGCTTTCGCAGTCGCTGCTCGTTTGTATGTGCATCGAAGCGCAGGTCGCGGCACTCCTGTGGACACCGAACAATACGATGCGGCACGTATTGCGGTCGAGCCTGCTATCTCTCGTTTTGCCTCTTGGGTCCAACTGGCGTGGATCTCCATTGACGGGATTGTCATGCTCCTTCATCCGCAACGGCGAGCAGTACACGATTGGGTCGCCGGAACCATAGTCGTCTCGACGAGGTCCTGCGTTAGCACGGAGAGGCCGGAAGCGCAACGGGGAGCCAGGCAAAACCTTGAAGGCTCAGAAAAGGCGCCGCCCACCCATTAACCCCGCCTCATCAAGGGCAAAAGAGGGACGAGGAAAGGGAACGCGGCTCGTTCTCAACGGACAAATGGTCCACCCTCCGCCCCCGCGGCCAGCCTCCTCAGAAATCGGCGGACACGCCTGACCCGCGCCGCGAACAGGAGCGCCGCCGCCTTGTTCCGCACCAACTGAAACACCCCGGCCCAGGGCACTGGGCCGGGGTGTCATATGATCAGATTACGCGAAAGGTCGGACCTGGCGCTCAGCTCTCCGGGGGCAGCGGGAGGATGGTGCGGAAGCCGACGTTGGCCAGGTGCATGTCCTGCCCGGCGGCCCAGCGGGAATCGACGCGGCAGCGTTCGATCGGGTCGGCGAAGGAACCGCCGCGGATCGCGCGCTCGGCGCCGACGTACGGCCCCACGCGGGAGTCGGCCATGTCCTTGTCGTCCGGATTGGGGTAATGCCGATCGCCGAAGGGCTGGATGCCGCGGGCCAGCGGGCTGGGCGGATCCTCATCGCTCGGATAGGCATAGCGGCCGGGATCGTACCAGTCGCCGCACCACTCGCGGACATTGCCCGACATGTTGAACGCCCCCACGGGGCTCACACCCGGGGCATAGCTCATGACCGGGGCGGTGTATTCATAGCCGTCCCAGTTGTCGCGGCTCGTCTTGCTGTTGCACAGGTAACGGGTGACCTCGCTCTGGTTCTCATTGCCCCAGGGATAGACCCGGCCGTCGTCGCCGCGGGCGGCGGCCTCCCACTGGGCCTCCGACGGCAGCAGTTTGCCCGCCCAGCGGCTGTAGTACCACGCCTCGCGCCACGAGACATTCCGCACCGGGTGATGGTTGTTCAGGCTGGGAGTCCAGAAGCGGCGGTAGAGGCGGATGTCATCCGGATCGACTTCCCGATGCTCCCAGGGGCTGAAGCACTTGCCGGGGAAGCAGAGCTCGGAGCCGATCCAGGTCGTGTTGTTTTCCTGGTTGACGCAGCCGTTGTCCTTCCCGCAGTCGAAGCAGCGCGTCTCGCCGCATTCGCCCAAGGGGCACTCGGGCTCGATGTCGTCGGCGCTGCGCACGAAGCAGTCAAACTGCGCGTTGGTCACTTCGTGCAGGTCGACGTAGAAGTGGTTGACGCGGACGTGACGCTCCGGACCCTCGTCGGGCTGCGCACCGCCGCCCATCACGATGGTCTGGCTGGGCACATAGGCCATGACCATGCGGTCCTGCGTGCTGTAGATATAGCGGGGCCAGCCCTTGTGGCTCGAGCCGGGCGTGCTCTGCTCATAGCCCTGCATCGGGCGGAAGCCGCGCGGAAGCTGCGACTGCTGCTGTTGCGACGAACAGCCCGAGCAGCACATATCCGACATCTGACAACCCGCCGCCAGGGCCAGCACCGGCAGGCCCAGCAGCCCGAAACGCAGACCGTATCGATCCTTCATGTTCTGCTCCCGCATCAAACTGACCACATCCCACCGCATCGTGCGCCCGAAGCGGACGCCGCGCCGCTCAAGGCTGCTCGCCGAAGGGCACCTGCTGAACGAGCTGGGTCTCGTTGGGATCGCCCCAGTGATAATGCCGCCCGCCGATCCTCATGACCAGCAGCACCTCTCCCAGATCATTCGACATCTGGACCGGGTCCTTGCGGTGCCGGATGATTTCGTCGGTGGCCAGAACCATCATGCCCCGGCGGGTCAGCACGCGGTCCCCTTCGAGAAGGGCGCGGGTGCGGTTCAACTTGCTCTGGGCGTCCTCGAGCTCCTGCTGAAGCCGCTGACGCTTCTTCTCCCATTCAATGAACTGGCGATCGGTACCCCAGAAGTTGGCCGTGGCGTCGCTCACGTCGGCGTGGAAGTCCAGATACGCGTAGCGGAAAC
Organism: uncultured Planctomycetales bacterium; assembly: GCA_964591605.1. Lineage (GTDB taxonomy): Bacteria > Planctomycetota > Phycisphaerae > UBA1845 > PWPN01 > CAYLLT01. Next base: position 5,339 of record CAZQEN010000247.1, on the reverse strand, counting down.
GGGCATCGGCGTATTCGACCTCCCGTTCGATTTCCGCGATCCGGACCTTGGTCCGTTCGAGGCGTTCCTCGGCCTCATGCAGGTCGGCGATGAAGAACACCTTCTCGACCACGTCGCCCTGTTTGAGCCGTTAGAGGTCATGGGCATCGATGGCGGTACGGCCGGTCTCACTGCGGTAGGCGAAGATCTCCGGACCGTCGACGTCGACCCGGCGGTAATACTCGGAGGGCAGAGAGATGGGGACGAAGGCCCGGCGCTGGAAGACGCGCGCTTCGTGCGAGTTGGCCGAGTGAACGTCCAGCTCGCCGTAGATGGACGTGCCGGGCAGACCCTCGACGCCCGCGTATTTGAACTCATAGCGGCCGGGGGCCAGGTTGAACACGGCGAACTCCTCGGGATTCTGCTCGAGGCGATTCTCGAAGGGGCCGTACTCGGCGACCTGCCGGGCACGCGACGGGGCGCCCGCGACGGTCACGACCGCGCCCGGCGGGGCGTGAAACTGGATCTGGGTGTGGCCGGGCGTGCACCAGGCCTCTTCGGCGTGCACCGCCGGCGCGGGGCACTGGCTGCATCCCCCGGATCCGGCGGCCAGTGCCAGCGCGACCAGCGCGCTGCCGATGGTGCATCCGATGCAGGTCAACTGCTGGCTCGAAGCTCGGTGTCCCATCAACACGACACTTACTCCTTGTGTGGGCCGCCTGTCAGACGGCATTTGATTCGGGAAGTCTCTCGCCGCGGGGAGCAGTTCGGCTGGAAAGCAGAATGCCACTGCTACGGTCCCGCCGCCCCGCAGGGCCCGCCTGCATGTTCGCCACGGTGAAATCGCCATGGGGCGATTCTCGCCTGCGGCGGACACGGGGCCCGCTTCGGGTGCGCCCCCCGGTCGGAGCGGCAGGGTCTGCATTACTCTACCCCGGACCGGCGGACTGTCAATATGGTTTCCGCACCAGCCGGAAGGTGGGGTACGTGACATGATCGGCGGGACAGGATGCAGCAACCATCAGAACCCGGAGTCCCGACGTGCGTCGGGAGGCCTTGGGTCCATCCGTTCGAGGATCAGGTCCACTCGCTGACGCTCGGGGTTCGGATCAGACCCCCGCCCAGGTTGTCGCGCACCCGAAGGTGCGTTTCCACCGCCCGGAAAGGCCCGACACCGGGTGCGGTCAACCGCATCATTCCCGTTCCCCGCGTTCGAGACAGCGGACGGGCCGACGGTTCAACGGGCGGGAAGGGGCTTGCCGCCCGCTCAGCCGCTGCCGGATGGCGGCGCGGCAGTACCGGGCTCATCCGTTCGGACATGCACACCGCAACGAGGCACCTGTGCCACGCGGTTGTGACCCGCCTGGTCACGGACCGCCGGCGGTGGCTGTCGCGGGTTGGCTGGCCGGGAGGCGCAGGCGGACAATGCGCTTGCGGGTCTTGCCCTCGGCGCTGAGGCGCAACTCGCCGCCGGCAGCGGTCAGGGCCTTGAACTCGTCTGAACTACGGACGGGTGTGTCGTTCACGTGGGTGATGATCTCGTAGGGCCTCAGCTTCGACACCGCGGCGCGCCCGCCCGCTTCCGCCTTGACAATGATGACCCCGGGATCGGCCGCCGCCTTCTGGTAGTATCGCCGAACTTCATAGGTCAGGTCGCCCACGGTCAGGCCGATGGGCTCGGATTTGAAGCGCGGGGCCGAGTCGTAATGGTCGGGGCCGCGTACCACCTCGAACTCCTTGCGAAGCAACTCGCCGGCGCGGAAGAACTCGGCGGTGAACTTGCGGCCGAAGCCCAGCTCGGTCAGCGCCTGCGTGAGGGCGTTCCGTGCGGACGGCCACGGCCGCGGCAACTGGCTCAGGTACTCCTCGGGGATCTCGTCGAGCTGGTCCCACGGGAAATCGCTGCCGAAGTAGCTGTACCCCTCCTCCATCTGGACATCGAGGGGTTTGGGCTCACCGGGCACGTGGAGGCGCAGCAGGATGTCGCCCTGGCGGATGCCGGCACTGTCGGCGGGCGAGTCGGGATAGACGAACGCCACCAGGGCGCCGGTTTCGCCGTCGTTGGTGAGGTGGGCCACGCCATTGGCTCTCGCGAGATCCTTGTTCATCTGCTGAAGCTCCACGCCGAGCCAGGCCAGTCGCGCTTCACTGCGCTCATCGAGCGGCACGTTGTTCGGATCGCTGTTGCCGGCGGGGTCGTCCAGCACCTCGCGGAAGGTGGACATCGGGGTGAGGATCGCCTGCTCGTAGCCATACTCGTTGCGTGCGGCCACCTTCCTGCGGATCGTCACAGGGATCGCCAGCAGCCGGCGCTGCCCGTCGAAGAGGAAGATCTGCGAGCTGTCGGCACCCGCGAGGCTCGGGTGCAGGCGCCCCCGCCAGCCGCGGTCGAACGACGCGATGCGCGTATGCTGAAAGTAGGCGCGGCGGTTGTCGCCCTTGATCCGGAGGTCGGCGGCCAGCAGCAGCGCCCGCCGGAAGCCCGCGACGTCATCGGTGCAGAGCGGCGCGGCGGTGTCCACTGGCCGTTCCAGCTCAGCCAGGAGGGCGCCATGGTCCTTGAGCGTGCAGAGGAACGTGGCGGCGATGGGCTCTCCCTCGGCGGGGTGGACGGTGATCTGCTGCAGGCGGGCGGTAACCGCTGGCTTCAGCTCGGCCAGCACCAGGATCCGGCGCGCGCCGACGACCACGCCCGCTACGTCCCGCTGCGTGGCCTCCTCCTCTTCGTCGCCGTACTGGCGCGAAAGCATCGAGGCGCGACCCTCCGTGCGCGGACTTCGGAAGCTGAGTGACACGCGCGGAAGCATCCGGTCCGTGAGTTTTTTGAGGGCCGCCAGTTGCGAGGCGAGGTCCGCAGCCGAGACCTGCGTCCAGGTCGGCGGCGCGGCCTTCCATGAGCCGTCGGCGGGAAGCTCGCCCGACATCGACACCGCGACTGGGCGACCCGCGCTCGTGGTGATGAGCGAGTTTGCGGGAGCCGGAGAGAACAGGCGTCCGCCGCCGGCATCGGCGAATTTGAGCGCCAGCGGCTCGACGTTGATCGTCCATGCGCCGTCGAGGAACTGATGCTGGACGGCCAGGTAGGGCCCCGATGCGGACTCGAAGGCAAGCGGAACCGTTCCTTCCAGCGGCGCTTCCAGGTCGAGGAACAGGACATTCTCGGTCGAGGCGTACGCCGCGATGCTCGCGCCCACGGTCTTCCCGCCGAAGCGAACACGGATGCTCTTGACGAAGCGGGGGTGGACCATCGGATCTGCGGCCAGGACCCGGCGCGGCGCGAGCAGGTAACCCGGGGCCTGCGTCGGGCGCTCCTGCCGGACGTCCGAGTCGGTCTCGACGATGTGGTATTCCCCGCAGTTGGGGCAGCGCGCGGTCCAGCCGGAGGCAAGCGGTGCCTCACCGTCAGCGTACTGGAGCGTATATTCGACCCGAACCAGCGAGGTTCGGACGGATTCGGCAACCGCCTGGAGCTGCTGGAGCGAGGCAGGTTCGGCCCCAAAGGCGGCGACAACCGGCACGAAGCAGACGCAGCAGGGCAACGAGTGGTGCATCGTGGTCCCTTTCACGCAGGGGGAATGGCGTCACTGTCTTTCGTAATCACGTTTGAAATCCAGTACGAACTGGCGCATGAGCCCGCCCCGCAGGACCGTGAACAGCACGCGGGAGCGGGAATCGACGTTCTTGAGACACTGCTCGTGGATGCGTTTCACGTCCTGAAGGGAGCTGACCTGGTTCGAATCGATCGAGAGGATGATGTCCTGACTCTGCAGGCCGGAGCTTGCGGCGTTCCCCGGCTGGCGCACCCCGAAGATGAACACGCCCTCCTTCTTGTGGAAATACAGGTTCGGGTTCTCAAACTGGTTGATCGCCTTGAGAGTCAGGTCCCAGCGCGGACAGTCGAGCTCGTCACCGACGACGCTGCCCTTCTCGCGCGGGGTGAGCTGCACGATCCGGCGCTGGCCGCCGCGGAAGATCTCCACGTCCGCCGGCTGCCCCTTGGGCAGCAGCCCGATCAAAGTGCGGATCTCAGGGAGGTCTTCCTCGGTCATCCCCCTGATCGGCCTGCCGTTGATGCTGACGATGCGGTCCTTTGCCTCGATGCCGGCCGCCCGTCCGGGGCTGTCGGGGTCGGTGCCGGCCACCATGACCCCCTCCTGCGCATCGAAGTACATGTTCTTTTCGAAGTCACGCAAAGGCTGGAGCTGGAGGCCCACCCAGCTCCAGTTCATCCTGCCGTGCTCGCGGATCTGCGACACGACGTTCAGGATCGTGTGTGACGGAATGGAGAAGCCCATGTCGCCGCCAATGAGCACGCCGAGGCTGTTGATGCCGACGACCTCGCCCTCGGTGTTGACGAGGGGACCGCCGGAGTTGCCCGGGCTGATGGAAGCGTCGGTCTGGAGCCAGGTGCTGTATTCGCTGTTTTCGGGCAGGTAGCGCCGGGTGCAGGAAATGATGCCGATCGAGACGGAGCGGCTCAGGCCCCAGGGCGCGCCCATGGCCATCACGAAATCCCCCTCCGCCAGCCGCGAGGCGTCGCCGAGCCTGGCGAACGGGAGCGGGGCCGAACCGGAGGGAAGCGTGAGCCGCACCAGGGCGAGGTCGGTGTCCTTGTCGCTGCCGACCACGTTGGCGTCCATGGCCCGCCCGTCGTGCAGCAGGCAGCGTACCTCCGTTGCCTTCTCGATGACATGCCAGTTGGTGAGCAGCTCGCCCTGCGGGGTGATGATGACGCCGCTGCCCGAGACTTCCTGGGACTTTCGTTTGCCGCTTTCGTGGGTGTCGCGGATGCACTTGATGAACACGACGGCGGGGAACACTTTTTCCTTCGCCGAGCGGATCACCTGGCGGAAATCGAGCAGTTCCACTCCATCCGCCCCGGTCCGGGTGGTCTGGGCGCCAAGCGGGCCGCACAGGGCGGCGACTAGGAGGAGTTCGAGCGGCCAACGCATACGGTCCTCGCTTCTGGCAGAGAAGAAAGACGAACACAGGTACACGTTTCACCCAAGCATACCAGACATCGGAGTTTTGTCGAGTCTGCACACGGGTTTTGCTGAGGATCGGCCGGGGCAGCCAGTCGAAAACCGCCGCAAGCCAAACGCCGCGGCGCGATCGATCGGAACTTTCGGCGTCCCCCTTCTCCACTTCCGGTTCGCCCGAGCCTCGGGGGAAACGCTCCGCGACGGGCGTTTTTCCACTCGGGCATGTTTTCGTATCATTTCGACCGGGCCGGGTCGCGGAAACGCCTGGTGAACGCGCATACGAAGGGAGACGCGATGGATACAGGGACAGGTCGTGGGGCGTTGGGGCGGCGAAGCCGCTCTCGTCGTCGGCGACGGCCTTGCCTTTCTTCAGGCGGC
>CAZQEN010000246.1:0-11768 GCA_964591605.1 uncultured Planctomycetales bacterium | reverse complement strand
ACCCCTCGCGTCTGGGCCAGAAACGGAGTCGATGCTCTCATTGTCGCACCTGGACCGCCAGCGGCCAATCCCCGCGTCGGGGGAGAGCGGCTGGCGAAGTCTTCGCGTTTCGTGTCGTGCTTGTGTGTGCATGATGTTCTGAGTGCCGGACGTCGACCGGGGGCGCGTCCGCCCGCCTTCCATTGTCTGTTCGCGTCGGGCGGGGGCACCTTTCACGCGGAGCGCGAGATTGCGGGGCACGGCGGTGGATGAGGGGGTACGGGGTGAATGGGGCAGCCTTGGTTTATCATAACATATTACAGGCTAAGTGATTGCATGAGAATAGAACCGCAGAGACGCGGAGGACGCAGAGGAAGAGCTCGATTTGAAATCTGAGGTTGGAGATCTGAGATTTGAGATTGGACATTCGGGTCCCGCCTTTTTTATTTAAGTTATTTCAAGACAACATCTTAAGAGCAGGAGAACAGGTCCTCAATTGGGTTCGATTTGCGCTGGCGCCTTCTGCGGTGCGTTGACGCAGGGGCCTCCGATGAAGCGCTGGCCCTTTCAAAGCAGTAACACGGCGGACGTGCCGAGGATGGGATGGGCGGTGGAGCAGGGAGTTGCGCGGAAATGCGGGAAAGCAATGGATTCACGCTCTGTTTCGCTCCATGGCAGACATTCACGTTCGGACCAGATTACGTCTGGTGTCGAAAATGCGTCTGCTTGTCCCCGTAGCTACGACCACGCTGTGGCTTGTCAGCGCCTAGCCCACGGCGTCGAGGACGGCTTTTCGTCTGGGAGCACCTGTTATGAGACGATAACGCTGGAATTGGCTTGGGAGAAAAGATTTATGAATTCTTGTCAACCTTTCAGGGGGGTAGCGGTACAAATGGATTGACGGGGCGCGACAGATGGCCCCTGAGTTGTGCGAATACCCCTTGTCGGGCCCTCGCCACACCCCAGTGGCGATGGCCACGCGGGTCGCAGGCGGCGGCCGGCGGAACAAGGGGTCAGATGTGCCCGGCAAGTCGGCCGGGAGAGCAGGAAGACTTCGATGAAGAGCAACGGATTGACGGCTCGCGTCCTCAAGGAAATGCGTGACAGCTATTTTGACATCTCGCCGGACGGCGTGCTGGTGTATCTCGACCCGATGATCGGGACCATGCGGCATCTCCAGCATCACCTGATGATTCGCGTGAACGCAGAGAAGAACGGGCTGGAACTGCAGCACCGGGGCGAGACGATCCAGGAGTTCAATCTCACCGAAGGCCCGCGCCATGCCTGCGAGGCGGCGTTCGGCGCGTACTTCAGCACACTCCAGAAGCTCTGCCACTCCCGCAAGGAAGCCCTGGCGGCGTGAATCGCCCCCGGTTACCTGGCGCCAAGTCGGTCACGCAGCATCTTCGCCGGTCCCGAGCGTTTAACGAAGGAAACGCCGTTTAGCCCAGTCGCGCGGCAGGCCTGTCGCTCACGTTCCAGGTTCTGATGGGGGCGGTTTCGTATAGGGCTGGCGGTCGGGGTATGATCGGGGGCGGTGAGCGACGCGACACCCCAGGATGAACTATCGCTGATGGCGATTGCCGGGCCCGAGGGCTGCTCGGCGGTGCTGCGCGCGCCCGGGCCGATCACGATCGGGCGCAGCGCGTACCATGTGCTCACGCTCAACGATCCGCGCGTATCGCGCGACCACGCCGTGCTGACCTACGCCCAGGAGAAGGACGAGGACGGCTCGATGCGCGGGCAGTGGCGGATTGCGGACAGCGGCAGCCGTCACGGGACGTGGCTCAACGGGCTCCGGCTCACGCCGGAGCGACCGCTGCCGGTGCGGCTGGGCGACCGGATCGTGATCGCGCCGTGGACGTTCCAGATCGTTCCGGCGGGCGAGACCCAGTGGCACGGGCCGCGGGTGGCGACGCTGACCGATTCGCCCAACACGACGGTTTCGAAGATCGACGTGGGGGTGGCCGACGCGCTCGCGGCGGGAAGGCTGGCCCTGCTGCTGCAATGCGCGGGGGCGATTCACTCGGCGCGGGATGAGGCGGCGCTGGCGGAGGCCATCGTTCAGGCAGCGGTTTCGGGGACCGGTTTTGCCAACGTGGCTCTGCTGCGGGCGGGCGAGCGGCTGGACGAGGTGTCGCTGATCGCCCACCGGGGGCAGGTCGTCTCGGGCACGTCGCCCGCACGACTCAGCCGCTCGCTGCTGGAGCAGGCGTCGAAGGGGACGCCGGCCCGGATGACGCGCCGGGACGAGATGGCGGCGCCGGCGGTGAGCATCGTGGAACTCGGGATCGAGGAAGCGCTGTGCGTTCCGATCCTGCTCGAGGGGAAGGTGGCGGGCTTTCTGTATCTGGACAATCGCGGGCGGAGCGGGCGGGTGGTCGGCGACGCGGCGGGGTTTGCCATCGGGCTGACCCGGCTGGCGGCACTGGCGTGGGCCAATCTGCGGCGGATGGAGGTGGAGCGGCGCAGCGCGCGGATGGAGGCGGAGCTGAGCGCGGCGGGCCGGATGCAGAGCCTGCTGCTGCCGCCGCGGGAGGGAGAGCACGGGGTGTTCCGCTACCGGGGGCAGTCGCGGCCGGGGCGCTACGTGGGGGGCGACTTTTTCGACGTGATGCCGCTGGGGCCCGACCGCATGGCGGTGGCCGTCGGGGACGTGTCGGGCAAGGGGGTGGAGGCGGCGGTGCTCATCACCGCCTCTCAGGGGTTCCTTCATGCAGCGCTGCAGGAACACGGGGACCCCGGCCGGGCCATCACCGAGCTCAACCGGTTCGTCTACCCCCGGGCGCCGGTGGGCAAGTTCATCACGCTGTGGATGGCGGTGCTGGATCACGCAGAGCAGCAACTGCGGGTGGTCGACGCGGGGCACGGGCATGCGTTCATGGTGACGCCGGACGGGGCGGTGTCGAGCCTGGCAATGTGCAAGAGTTACCCCGTCTCGGTGATGGAGGAGACGATATACACCGCGCAAACGCTGCCGCTTCCGGAATCGGGGCGGCTGCTGGTGCTGAGCGACGGGCTATTGGAAGAGCCGGCGCCGGCGGAGCCGGGGGACTCCGGGCGAACCCGGCAGTTCTCTGTGGAGGGCGTCCAGCGCTGCCTGCAATCGCTGCCTCCGGGCGCCGATGAGGTCTCGGCGCTGTTTGCGGCGGTGGAGGCGTATGCCCAGACGGACCAGCTCGCGGATGATGCGACCGCGGTGGTGGTCCGATGGTGACGCGGCGGGCGTGGCGCCGACCCCGTGGCAGCTTTTCCGGGAATGACGGCCAACGCCGGGATCCAGCCGTTTTTCCGGCGCACCAAGAGACGTGCAGGCGGGACGCCTGCACCACAAACGGCGGGACGCGTGCACCACAAGCGGCACACGGTGCCCCGAGGAACTGTCAGGCCTTGTGCCGGGCGATCAGCCGGGGCGATCTTCGTGGCCCTGGGTCGGGGCGATGCCCGCCCGCTGGGCGATGCGGACCAGATCGGGGACGGACTGAGCGCCCATTTTCTCCATGACTTTCGCGCGGTGGGCCTTGACGGTTTTTTCGGTGATTCCCAGTGCGTAGCCGATCTGCTTGTTGAGCCGTCCGGCGATCACGTGCCTTAGTACCTCATTTTCCCTCCTGGAAAGGGTGTCGAGGCGCGAGATGGCGTCCTGCGCGGATCTGCGGTCCTCGAGGGCGTGCTGGTGGCGGGCCAGGGCCAGCTGGACGGCCTTGAGCAGGTCCTGATCCTCGAAGGGCTTGGGAAGGAATTCAAGGGCTCCGGTTTTCATGGCATCGACGGCCATGCGCACGTCGGCATGGGCGGTGACGAAGATGATAGGGAGATCGGAGGCGATGCCGGCGAGAACCTTTTGGAGCTCAATGCCACTCATGTTCGGCATGCGGACATCGAGCACGAGGCAGGAAGGCACCGCGGGGCGCTCGGCCGCGAGAAACTCCTCGGCGGAGGCAAAGGTCCGCGGGCTGAGGCCGACCGACCTGAGCAGCCGGGCGATGGCCGTCCTCATGGAGTCATCGTCGTCGACGACGAATACGAGTCTGTCCATGTCACTTCTCTGGGCGGGCGGGCAACTGGAGATGGAAGGCGGTTCCGCCGACCTCCCGGTCCTCGGCCCAGAGCCGTCCGCGATGATTCTCCACGATGGTTCGGCTGATGGCCAGTCCCATGCCCAGCCCCCGCGGTTTTGTGGTGAAAAAGGGCTCGAAGAGACGTGCGCGGTCGGAAGGGAGGCCGACGCCCGAATCGAGCACGGACACCCGCACGTCCGATTCGGATGCCAGGGCGGTCACGACGCGAATGAGGCGTCGGGTTCGAGGCGCCTGGACGACGGCCTCGGTCGCGTTGATGAGCAGGTTGAGCAGGACCTGCTGCAGCTCGGTCTGGTTCCCGCGGACCGGAAGGAGATGGTCCGCGAGTTCGAGTTCGAGGGTGATGCGTCCACGGGCCAGTTCGCGCCGGAGGAACGCCGCCACCTTCTGAATGAGCTGGTTGATGTCAAAAGCTGCGTGCTCGGAATCGCCGCGGCGCAGGAAGTCCCGCACGCCCTCGATGACCGAGGTGGCCCGCCGGCCGTCCTTGACGATATCGGCCAGGGCCGCCCTGACCTCGTCGATGTCGGGGGCGGCGGAGTTGAGCAGGTGCTGGGAGGCCTGGGCGTTGCCGATGATCGCGGCCAGCGGCTGGTTGACATCGTGGGCAATGGTGGCGGCCAGCTCACCCATGGTGGTGACGCGGGCGACGTGGGCGAGCTCCTCGCGGAGGCGCTGATTCTCCTCCTCCCGGCGAACGGACTCGGTGACATCGGCCGTCATGCCGACGAGGCGTATCAGCCGGCCGTCATTGTCGAAAAAGGCGTGGCCGCTCTCCTCGAGGAAGGCCACAGCGCCGTCGGACCGGAGAATGCGGTAGCTGGTGCTGTAGGTGGGCCGGTTGGGGGTCATGCTCTGCAGGACGGACAGGAAACGCGGCCGGTCGTCGGGATGGAGTTTGGCGAAGAAGCCCTGTCCGGTGTCACGGGTCGCATCGATCTCGATGCCCAGAATGCTCGCGCAGTCGGCGGAGCGGACGACTTCATCGGTAATCGGATTCCATTCGAAAGCGAACATGTGTGCGGCCTGGGCGGCGAGCCGGAGCCGCTCCTCGCCCTCGCGCAGGAGCGTCTCGGCGCGGTTGCGCCGGTTGACCTCCTCCTGAAGCTCGTCGCGGCTGCGGAGAGCCTGCTGGTAGAGGTGCTCGTTGGCGACGGCCACCGAAATGCTGTTGGCCAGGATCTGGAGGCAATCGAGGTCGGCGCCGCTGAAACTCCGCCGTTTCCGGATGGTGTAGACGCCGAGAATGCCGATGACGTGGCTCCCGGCGAGCATGGGGGCGCCGGCATAGGAGGTGAACTGGAATGACTGCGGCATGCGGTTGCGGACCACCGCGGTTTTGGGCTCTCTGGCGACATCGGGGATATAGATAGGCTGGCGGCGTTCGAGAATCTCCCGGGAGATCCCCCAGTGTACGGGCAGGCTCGGATGGGCAAACTGGGGAGGCAGGCCGGAAGCTGCCAGAAGTGTCAGATTCTCGCCCTCCAGCAGGCGGATAACGCAGGCATCCACGCTGAAAATGGCCCGGGCCTGGGTGGCCATCTCGCAGGCATGCTGGGCCAGCGGCACCGAACCGACGGTTCGGCGGGTGAGGTCGGCGATGGCGCGGAGCCGATCGGCCCTGGAGCCGGGCCGGGAGGGGCTCTTGCGGGGTGTGCGGGGCCTGGGAACGGTGCCCGTCCGAACCGGCGGGGTACGGCGAGATCGCGCCGGGCGGTGATGTCTGCCCGGCTCTGAACGACGAGAGGGCCGCGCGTTTGCGCGGGGGGATACGCTGAAATGAGATTCCGGTGTCGACAATCCGCCTGATTCCCGGAGGGCATCGAAGCCTGACAGCGGTCCGCCTGGACGACAGATTCCGTTAGAAATGCCGTCAGCCTCTGAGTTTGAGCCGCAAAGGTCATTATAACCGCCGTGAGGGAAGGTGTAATGCTCCCCTCAAAAAACGGCTGACTGGGACGAAGGTCCAATATCTTCCAGCAGGTTTATGTCGTAAGCTGTTGATAGCGGTTGATCCCACGGCTTTCGCTGTGCACTGGGGAGACAAGCAGCGAGACGTGGTCAACCGATCGCGCTGGGTTCCTGCTGGTGCGGATCCTGAACCGGATCGGCGGCCAGCAGGAAGACGAGGCGGGTGGGCATTTCGCCCTACCCGCTTCAATTTTTAAATCCACACCGCTCTCACCGCCTGTATTCCTGCTCTGAGCTGCCCATCCTGGATAAAAGACTACATCGACTGACAAGCGGGGGAAACTCCAGAACGCACGGTGGCCTGCGCGAGTGTCCTTTGGATCAGGGCAGGCTCTGCGTCGTCGCCCCCACCCAACGGGCAGCCACCTCGCTGAACCAGGCGTCGTATTCGCGTTTGAGGCGTTCGACGATCTCGGGGTGCTCGGAGGCCAGATCTCTCGATTCACCCGGGTCGGCCGCAAGGTCGTAGAGTTCGTAACGGGCCCCGCCGGTGATGGTCCGGTCGCCCCGGCCCTGAGCTTTGCAGAGCTGCGCATAGCGGTCACAGATGTGCATCTGCATCTGGTTATCGATGCCGACGGGCTGAACGAGTTTCCAGCGTCGGGTGACGGCGGCGAAGGCACGTCCCCGACGCGGGGTGGCCCGGCTGTCCCACTGGAAGAAGAGGGTTCGATCCGGCCAGTCGGCAGAGGGGTTTCGCAGGAGTGGGAGCAGGGTCCGGCCATCCAGCTTGACTCCGGCCGGTGCCGGCACGCGGCAGGCGTCCAAGATCGTCGGCAGAATATCGATGTGGGCGGTGAGGCGGTCGAGCTTCGCCGGGCCAGCGAAGCCCTGCGGCCAGCGGATGAAGCACGGGACACGGATGCCGTTTTCGTACACAGTGCCTTTGAGCCCGTGCAGGCCCGCCATGAAGCGATCGTTCATGATCGAACCCGAGCACGGGCCGTTGTCGGATGTGTAGATGAGGAGCGTGCGGTCTTCCAGGCCGAGTTCCTGCAGGGTCTGCCGCAGGCGGGCGAAGCTGCGGTCGACGCTGGCCAGCATGCCACAGACGGCGGCGGTCTTGCCTTCCAGGCCGGCGGCGGTGAACGGTGCTTTGAGATCGTCGGGAACCAGCAGCGGCGTGTGAACGAGGTTGGTCGGCAGATAGACGAAAAAGGGCTTCGAACGGTTCTGGCGGATGAATTCGATGGCCGCGTCGGTGAACACGTCCATCGAATAGCCCTTGCAGCGGGTGGGCACGTTATTGTGCAGAAACTCGCCGTCGAAGCAGTGCTGCGGGCGGATGAATCCTCCGCGAAACACCAGGGCCTCGTCGAAGCCCTGGGCATTGGGGGCGCGTGGTCCTTCGTCGCCCAGGTGCCACTTGCCAAATATGCCGGTGGCGTAGCCCTCCTTCCGCAGTGCTTCAGCGACGGTGACCTCCTGGGGGTCCATCTGGCTGCCAAGACCGACGTCGGTGACGCCGGTGCGGAAGCTGTAGCGTCCAGTCATGAGGGACGCACGGGTGGGCGAGCAGACGGGGCTGACGTGGAACCGGGTGAGTTCGACGGCCTCGCGGGCGAAGGCGTCGAGGCTGGGCGTCCTGACGTAGGGATTGCCGTGGCAGGCCAGGTCGCCCCAGCCCTGGTCGTCGGCCAGGAAGAGAACGACGTTGGGTCGGACGGAGTCCGAACGAGCCGTGATTGGCATGGACAGGGCAATGACCACCGAAGTCGGAACGAGAAAGCTGCATCTCATGTCCATACCGATAGCACAGATGGGCCGGGATGAGAAGGTGACGCCGTTTCAAGCCCCGGTGGCCGGGGGGGTTAGGCGCGGAGGGATTCGGACAACAGAATTCTCAGAATTCTGTTGACAAAAGCGCGCCGCGAACGGTACGATTTACAGCACTGCAGATCTGCTTTGCTGCGTGCTCCGGCGACAGGCTTCGCCCGTGGCGTTGTTTTCGCCGGTGCATCGATGTTTCTCCTGGTGGAAGGGTCATATGGACCGCCTCTCCCCCAGAATCCAAATCGGCACCTCACTTGGGAGACACAGTCATGGAAAAGCGTCTCACGTTGTTCGTTTTGGCGGGCCTGACCTGCGCGGGCTTCGGGCCTGATCGGGCGGCGGCGGTCTGCCCCAGCGGGCTGACCAACCAGATCTTCTGTGACGATATGGACTGGTACTGCACCCGCAGTACCTGCGGGGCGGACCCGTCACTGCCCTGTCCGCCCGACGGCAGTTGCCCCAAGAGCGTGGCCCCGCCCAGAGCCGTGTGGCCGCGAACCGGGCGAGATTGCGGCGGCAACATCCCCAGCGCGGAGGCGGAAGTCAGCGTCGAAGACACGCTCGAGGTGTTCTCGGAGCCCTTCGGCCTGTACCTGCCCGTCATCGTCAATAATGCGGGACAACTTGCGCACACTACAGTCTCCGTCTTCGACGATATTCAGAACGTTCACGGAACGCCCGCAGTGATTGCCACGGACGCAAACCCCCTGATCGTGAGCGTGAATCTGCAGAACCAGACGGGGGCTCGAGTCTACCACCACCCCGTCGTTTTCGAGGTTTCGTACGGCGCCGACTTTGCGAACACCGATTTCGTGGCCCGGGACTGTGCGCCCTGCCCGGACGGCACCCCGTCCTTTTCCGAGTGGGCGCATGTCATCTGCGCGCAGCACGTGGATACGCCCATACCCGGCTGCCCTGATCCCAATGTGCTTCCTCCGCCCATCCGCAAGAGTATTGCCGCCGGGTACATGTCCAAGCTGGATACCGATCCGTGTTATGAGAACGCCGCTTGTGCGATCGCTCCGAAAAACGACCATCTGTCCTACTTCGACGGCCGGATCTGGTGGAAGCTGACCGAGGGCCTGTTTCCTGGAAGCGGTACATTTACCGTGTACGACAACCTGGCCTCCATGAAACTGACGATCATGAGCACCACGGTGAAGATCGAATACTGGTCCTACAACGAAACCACGGTGCCGAACGATGACGTGAGTCAGCTCACGGTCAGAGAGTACAGCGTCGCCACGGCGCCCCGGCAATACCTGGACGAGGGAGTCAGCGGCGCATTCGACACGCTTCACGCGGGCACGCCGCCGTCGTGCCGGCTCAGCGATGCTTCGGCCGATCCCTGGGGGACCTGCGTTCATGAGCTGGCGAACTGGCGATGCCGCCGGCCGCAACGAGGGCTTCGGGCGGGCGGGCGGCAGGGCTGGGATGATTTTGTCTTCGCCGGCGGCGAGCCCTACACGCCTCCGCCGCAGGACGGCGCCTGCTGCCTGCCGACGGGCGTGTGCGCTCAGCTCAACCAGGCGACCTGCGAGGCGCAGGGCGGGACTTACAACGGCGATCGGCTGCCGTGCGGCGCGGCTCCCTGCTGGCCAGCCTGCGGGCAGACCGTTTACGCCGACGCCAACAGCGACAACGACGTGGATGTGGATGATTTCGGGGAGTTTCAGAAGTGTTTCAACCCGGCGGGCGTGGGACCCGGATGCGCGTGCTTTGACCGGGGCCATGGGTATCCGGACGGCAAGATCGACCTGGCGGACTTTGAGGCTTTCCAGGCGTGCGCCACGGGCGCGAATGTCCCGTTCGTGGCCGGGGAGCATCCCAACTGCCCGCCGCCGGCCGGCCAGAACGCGTCGATGTGGTACCACGAGGATTTCGAATCCTACAAGGACGAACTCGGCCAGCCATCCCAGGCCGCGTTCGACGCTGCCTGGACCATCGTTCCCAACATGGGCGCTGCACTCGACCTGTGGCCCACCGGTGGAAACGACGGACCCCAGTGCATCTACGGTTCCAAGGCGGATCCGCGCCGCCACTATCACATCCTGGCCCCGCATATTGATGCTGCTCCCGGCGGGGCCGGCAAGACGACGGTCAACGGCACCGACGACAACCCGCTCGGTTTTTATGGAGCGTACAAACTCGAACTGAGCCTCGATGTCGCCCAGCAGCAGACCTTCTTCTGGGATCTGGCGCTGGGAGACGATATGGCGCCCAGAGGCTTCAGCGGCACCCAGCGCGAATGCCTCGCATTCGGCGCGTTCAGCTCATACCCGGGCGAGGGCGTCGGCCGGCGGCCCGGCCTGATGTTCTACAACGGGCAGACCTGGTACCACCTGACCGAACTCAAGCATGGAACCGACTGGAACTACCTGACCGCCGTCGTCCGCACGAACACGGTGGAGATCACTTACTACGATCAGGCCCAGTCCAACGGCGTCCAGAAACTGCTTGTGTCGCGGGTCTACCAGGGCGCCTTCGACCGGCTGGGGATCAACAGCGACGAATGCCAGATCCGCGTCCACGGCGCGGACGGTTTCAAGCTGTCGGGCGGCGTCTTCCTGCCGTGATCGGAATGTGATGCCGGAATGCGGCGGGGCCGGCCGGGCCGGAGTCTGATGCTCCGACCCGGCGCGCCGAGCAGAGAGATCAGACGTCGGGCCGAAGGCCGATCACGAACGATTGACGCTGGTCGCCCAGGGGCGTTATCACTGGTGCATCGAGTTATCACGAAGGTGCACCTGTGCCTGCGTTTGCGCGTCTGAGGATTCTGGCCTGGCTGATCGTGAATCTCGGCGTGACCGGAGCGGGCCTGGCGGCCGAGCCGGCCGTGGGGGCGCCGCCCCGCCGCGTCTACGCGGAGCTGCTGCGTCCGCGCGAACACCCGGACGATGGGCGGCGGCATGTGCGGCCGCCGGACTGGGAGACTTTCGGCCATCGGACGCGGTTCGCGACGCTGCGCGGGTTTGCGGTCAAAGATGGAAAACTCGTCGGCTACCGCGAGGAGATCGAGAAGTACACGCGTACCCACGACCTGGGCGAGGTGATCTGGCCGTGGATCGGGGTGATGTTCGCCTCGAACCTCGATGAGCTGGCGGACGAGATCCGGCGGCGCGAGCTGTTCCTGTTCGACGTGTGGGGCTTCGTGCCGGGCTCGGGTCCGGGCGGAGACTGGCAGCAGTACAAGCCCCCGGCGAGTGCTTTCCGGCTTCTCGAGGCGAAGCTGGGCGACCGCTGGCTGGGCATGGACAACGGCGAACAGGACGGGCGATACATCGGCGGGTACGCCTCGCAGATGCAGCCGGTTTCCGCAAACCGGTTCGAGCAGTACCTGCAGTTTCAGCGTCATTTCGAGCGGCTGTGCGACGGGCTGGGCAACCGGATGTCGACGCTGGTGTCGCTGAATTACGGGCACTACTTCCTCAAGGAAGGCGTTTACACCCTGATCGGCGCGGAGACGGCGCAGGGCCTGCCGAACGGGCAAGTTTACTACGCGTTCATTCGGGGGGCGGGCAAGCAGTACGGCGTTCCGTGGTTCGGGAACGCGTCGGTGTGGAATCGCTGGGGGGTGTACAAGTCGTATGAGTCGACGGGGCCGGACCACTCGCCGACACTGGGGACAAGCCTGAGCCTCCTGAAGCGGCTGCTCTACAGTCACATCCTCTACAACAGCGTGCTGGTGGGTTTCGAGAGCGGCTGGTTTCAAGGCGACAAGCTCTCGCCGATCGGGCGCATTCAGAAGGCGGCCCGGCACTGGGTGCGGCAGAACGGTCAGCCGGGTCCGATGCTCACGCCGATCGCCCTGCTCCTCGATTTCCATGCGGGCTGGACGTTTCCGCGGCATCTTTACAGCGGGAACGTCTACCGGGTGTGGGGGAATCTGCCGTACGACGCGGGCGATCATCTCACCGATGGGGTGCTCGACCTGCTGTACCCCGGATATCAGGATTCCTCCTA
>CAZQEN010000245.1:0-11775 GCA_964591605.1 uncultured Planctomycetales bacterium | reverse complement strand
CCCGTACAGGGATTCCACGAGACCTCGGTCCATTCAATCGTCGACCGGCTTGCCATGGGTCCCCCAGATCCGCTGCCGGATCGCAAACCACAAGCGGTTCAAACGCCTGATCGACCAATGGATCGACCTGGCCGTCGAACGCTCAAAACTCATCATGCAGACTGGCGAACCCGGAGCAACTCGATAGGCTGGAACCCGGTACGATGAAGTGAGCAGTTGAAAGCAGGCCCAACCAGCGCGCATTCGTGTCCTGGGGACTGAGCTCGAAAGGAGTCGCGGCACGTGCAGTACCGTCGATTCGGCAAAACAGAAATGCGGTTCTCGGTGTTGAGCCTGGGATTGATGCGCTACGTGGAGGGGGACCCGGAAAACGCGACCCGGGTTGTCGCGCGCGGCGTCGAACTGGGGATCAACCATCTGGAGACGGCTCGCGAGTATGGCGACAGCGAGGCACGTCTGGGCCGGGCCCTGCGGACGATCGACCGCAGCAAGGTCTACATCACGACCAAGCTCTTCCCTGCGGATAGCTACGACGAGTTCATGCGTGAGTTTGAGACCTCGATGACCGCCCTCGGCATCGACGTCCTGGACAACCTGGACCTGCACGGCATCAACAACGAGACCGTTCTCCGGCGGGCGGTGAACGAAGACGGGACCTGGCGGGCCGTCCGCAAACTGATGGACTCCGGCACGGTCCGGCACATCGGTTTCTCGACGCATGCCAAGCTGCCCGTCATTCTGAGCGCGCTCAATACGGAGATGTTCGAGTCGATCAACCTGCATTACTACTGGTTCTTCCAGGTGAACGAACCGGCCGTGGCGCGGGCGGCGGAACTCGATATGGGTGTTTTCATCATCAGCCCCAACGAGAAAGGCGGAATGCTGTACGCGCCGACGGACGCTCTTGTGAAGCTGTCTGCGCCATTCCACCCGATGGATCTGGCCCGGCGCTGGCTGCTGAGCGACTCCCGCGTGACCACGTTGAGCCTTGGGATCGCCGAACCGTCGCAGTTCGAGGCGCACATGAGCCTGGCCGACAACGCGGGGCCGTTGAGCGACGAGGAGCGGGCGGCCCTGAAGCGCTGGCAGCAGCGGCCGCTCGATGTGCTGGGACGCGATTTCTGCACACAGTGCCAGGCATGCCTGCCCTGCCCGGAGTTCATCGACATCCCGGACATTCTGCGGCTTCGCGGGGCGGCGGTTGCATTCGACATGACCGAGTATGCCGCCTTCCGGTACAACCTGATCGACGGCAGCGACGACTGGCTTCACGGGTTTCAGGGGGACCATTGCACCCGGTGCGGCGAGTGCCTTCCGCGCTGCCCGCAGAAGCTCGAGATACCGCGTCTGTTGTTCGATGCTCACGATCGTCTGAAACGCAGTGACGGCAAACGGCTGTGGAGCTGACGTACTCCGGTCGTCTGCCTGCCCGAAAGTCGTGGACGGAACGGAGCACGCAAGTGAAAGGCTCTGCCCTGGTTGCGGACGCAACGACCGTCATCCGTGATCGCCAGGTTCATCTCTGGTATGTCCTTCCCGAGGAAATCGAGGAAGGCGAGCTCGCACATTTCCGACGCCTGATGACGGCAGAGGAAACGGAGCGAGAACAGCGCTTTGTCTTCGAGAAGGACCGGTACACGTACCTCGTGACGCGGGGTCTGGTGCGGACAGCGCTCTCGCATCACACCGGCGTGGATCCGGCGAGGTGGGTATTCGGGGCCAACGCGTATGGGAGACCGGAGATTGCCGAACCCGGCGGACTGGCGACGCGACTGCGGTTCAATCTCTCCCATACTGACGGGCTCGTCGTCTGCGTGGTTGCGATGGGCCACGACGTCGGCGTGGATGCGGAGAACACCGGTCGCCAGGTTGCCGCCGCCGAGCTCGCGCGGCAATTCTTCTCGGCGAGCGAAGCGGCCGACGTACTGAGCCGCCCGGGCGACGACCGATTGGATCGGTTCTACGACTACTGGACGCTCAAAGAGGCCTACATCAAGGCGACAGGCATGGGTATGTCCATCCCGCTGTCCGGTTTCTCGGTCAACGTCAGCGAGGATGGCGCAGTCGGCATTGTCTTTGGTCCGGGTGCAAGCGACGAGAGCGGAGCGTGGCAGTTCGCACGGCTGATGCCGACACGACGACACAGGATTGCCGTCGCCGTCCGTCGAGCGGGGGGGGCGGATCTGGAGATCGTCGTTCATCGCGGGCTTCCGAAAATCGGAGAGCGGTGATACCACTCGTGACGGGTTGGCGTCCGATGGGTTACTTCAGCGGCAAGGTTGCGATCGTGACGGGCGGTGCCTCCGGCATCGGCCTGGGGCTCTGTGAGGAGCTGGCGCTCGGCGGGGCCCAAGTCACCGTCGCCGACATCAATCTGGAGGCAGCGGATCGGACCGCGGCACGAATCACGGCCGAAGGCACACCCGCCCGTGCAGCGCATGTGGACGTTGCGCAGGAAGATCAGGTCCGGGGGCTCGTCGAATTGACAGCGCGGGAGAGCGGACGTCTTGACTACATGTTCAACAACGCCGGAGTCGGACTCACAGGTGAGATGAAGCACCTCGCGCGGGAGCACTGGCAGCGCATGCTTGATGTGAACCTGTGGGGGGTGATTCATGGAACGGCGGCGGCCTATGCAGTGATGCGCGAGCAGGGGCACGGTCACATCGTCAACACGGCCTCGCTGGCCGGATTGATACCCGGCCCCACGCAGACGGCGTACTGCACGCCCAAGCATGCGGTGGTCGGCTTCTCAATGTCATTGCGGGAAGAGGCGGCCGGCCTGGGTGTCAAAGTCACCGTGGTGTGCCCGGGTTTTATCGGGACGAGCATCTGGGATTCGATGACTGTGCTACCCGGCGACCTGGATGACCGACGCGCGGTGACGTCTTCAGGCTTAACTCGGGCACTTCCGTTCCAAATGCTCGATGGCAGGCAGGCGGCCCGCGTGATCCTGCGCGGCGTGCAGCGGAACCGGGCGATCGTGGTCTTTCCGCTGCATGCGCGCCTGTTGTGGTGGCTCTATCGGCTGTATCCGCCGCTGGTAGCCCCGCTGGGCCGCAGGCTGCTCACGGCGCTTCAAAGGCCCCCAGATCATTGAGCATGGCGTCGATCTTCTCCTCCGGCAGTTGGGCGAGCTCGGCCAGAAGTTCGTCCTCGGACGCCCGACCGGCAAGATCGTCGCACTCAGAGGTCTGGCGGACTGAGATCTCACGGATCAGGTAGCCGACCAGGTCGTTGATGGTCGGGCAGTCGAACACCAGGGTGGTGGGAAGCGGTCGGCCCACGCCGTGTTCGAGGCTGTTCTTCAGCTCGACGGCCATCAGGGAGTCCAGCCCGAGTTCGGAGAGATGCTGATCGGGGTTTGGTGCATGCGAAGGGCTGAGCCCGAGGACTTTGACCGCCTGGCCGACGACGCAGGCGCGCAGGAGCTCCTCTCGCTCAGACTCAGACGCTGATTCCAGCCGGCGGGCGAGCGTCGAATCGGCTTCGGCGGGCCGCTGAATCTTCGATTGGCTGCGGGCCTGCGCGACGAGGCCGGAGAACATTGTCGCCTCGACACCGGCCGGGAAATGGCGAACGAACTGCGCCCAGTCGATGGGCATGACGGCCACCTGCACCGGATTCCGGTCGAGCACCTCACCCAGGGCGCGCAGACCCTGTTCGATCGAGAGGGTATGGAATCCCTGCGTCCGCCATTTGCGAACCGCATCTTCGCTCACGCGTGTCGCGGCGCCGGTTTCCGACCAGGGTCCCCAGTTGATGCTGATCGCCGACAACCCCCGGCTTCGGCGGTCATGGGCAAGGCCGTCGAGGAATGCATTGGCGGCCGCATGGTTCCCCTGACCCACAGAGCCGAGCAGCGCCGCCGCCGACGAAAAAAGCACGAAGCAGTCCAGCGGCATGTCCCGTGTCTTGCGATGAAGATTCCAGGCGCCGACGACTTTCGGGCGCAGGACGGTGGCGAACCGGTTCCAGGTCTGTCTGGCGAGGACACCGTCGTCGAGCACGCCGGCGGAGTGAATGATACCGCACAAGGGCGGCATATGGTCTCGGATCTCATCGAGAACGCGGGCGACGTCGTCCTCACGGCAGACATCCGCACGCTGGACGCGCACGTCGGCGCCAGCGGCCCTCATCCGGTCGAGGACGGCGCAGGCGGCGTCGGACGGCGGTTTCCGGCCGATCAGCATCAGGTGACGTGCACCGCGCTGCACCAGCCACTCCGCGGTCACCAGGCCGATTCCACCCAGACCGCCCGTCACCAGATACGTCGCGTCGGATCGCAATGTCCCGCCGGTCGGCGGCGCGGCTGCCCCGCTCTCATCCTGCGTGACGACGATCTTGCCGATGTGCCGGGCCTGAGCCATGTAGCGGAAGGCGTCGATAACGCGAGCGATCGGGAAGACACGATGCGGCAGCGGCCGGATCGTGCCCTTCTCCACCTGCTGCAGGATCTCGGCGAGCAGCGCGCCGATAAACTCAGGCCGCTCGACGGCGATCCGATCCATGTAGATGACTTCGTAGCGGATGGTCTTTGAAACCGCTGCAACGCGCTGCTCGTCCCAGATATCGCTCTTGCCGATTTCGACAAACCGGCCGTTGGGCGCCAGTACGGACATGCTCCTTGCGATGAACTCGCCGCCCAGCGAGTTGAGCACGATATCCACACCTCTCCCGCCGGTGATCTCCATGATCTGGTCGGCAAAGTGGAGGGTTCGAGAGTCGAAAACATGTTGCACGCCGAGTGAGCGCAGGAATTCGCGTTTCTCGGGGTTGCCGGCGGTGGCGAAAATCTCGGCTCCGACCCATTGGGCCAACTGAATGGCAGCCTGTCCGACGCCGCCGGCCGCGGCATGGATCAGCACTTTGTCACCGGCGGACATTCGGCCGATGTGGAACAGACCGTACCACGCCGTCCAGAATGTGGTTGGGATGGTAATGGCCTCCTCGAGACCCAGGGCGGGCGGCTTACGCGCGACAAAATGTGCATTGGTGGTCACGTGCGTGCCGAAGCAGTGACGGGCGATGGCGACGACCTCGTCGCCCACGTCCAGGTGCGTGACACCGGCACCGACGGCGGCAATCCGGCCGGCGCATTCGAGGCCCAGCGGGTTCGGCTCCGTGGGGCACATGTCCAGCGCGGTCAGGACATCGAGGAAGTTGAGGCCCGTCGCCAGAACGCGAATCTCGACTTCGCCCGGTCCGGGCGGGGTCCGCTCCATGCGCTCGAATCGCATGTCGTCGAGTACACCGAGTTTGTCCATCACGAGGTGGAACGGGTGGCCGTGGGGAATCTCCAGTTGACTGTGGGTCTGCTGCTCTTTCGCCTCACTGCGTACCATCCGGGCCACGAGGCGCTTTCCGCCGCGAAAAGCGATCTCGTCCTCGCCGTCGGCGGTGCGAAGTTCCCTGAAAAGATCCCGAGCGGCCGCCTGGGGGTCAGCGGAGGGGTCCAGATCGATCCGCGTGCAGTGGAGGTGGGGATACTCGCGGGCAATGACCCGCCCCAATCCCCAGAGCGACGCCTGAGGTGCGGCCAGGCTCGCGGAGAACGATGCATCCGGGAAGGATTCAGCCGGCTGAGCGCCGCGGGTGACGAGCCACAGGCGCGGGGGGTCCGGAGCGTCTGAGCCGGCCAGAGCCTGGACGAGGCTCAGTGTGCTGCCGCAGCTCAGCACCTGTGTCGACTCGAGAACGGCTGCTTCGAGATCGTCGGCGGGCGGACAATCCAGGCTGAGGAGGTTAATCACTCCAGCCAGCTTCACATCTTCGCTGCCGTGGATCTCCTCGAACAGCCGGACGAGATGATCCGGCCGGGCCGCGTCAATCTGCCAGGGTGCGCCGTTGGACCGGGCATAGGCATCAGACGCCAGCACCAGCATCACTCTGGCTCCGCTGGTTTGCAGTTGTGAGGCCAGGGCGGAGCCGACGCCCTGCCGATCGGAGAGGATGAGCCACGATCCCGGCGCGCTGGAGTCGGATGGCTCACCGCGTTCCACCGAGTCAGCGGCGGGTCGTCGGGCCAGGATGACCGATTGCTCGAGTTGCTCACCCCGCTGGCCTGGTCCCCCGAGGGCGGTCGGTTCTGAGAAGCCGGTCTCCGCCAGGAGATCGAGCCACTGGGAGCGTGCCAGCAGGGGGTGGTCCGGACGAAGCTCCGTATCGGTGAACTTCCACCACCCTTCGGTCAGGCCAAAAATCAGATCAGCCCACGCCATGCGGGCCGTGGTTTCGCCGAGCACCAGGAGACCGCCCGGGGCCAGCAACCGGTGCACATTCTCGAGCGTACGGTGAAGGTCTTGCGTCGCGTGCAGGACGTTCACGGCGAGCACGACATCGAACTCACGACCTTCAAACCGCTGCGGCTCAGGAAGGCGCTCGATGTCCAGAAGCTCGTACCGTACGAAGGGATACGCGGCAAACTTCCGTCGGCCATGCGCCAGGAACATCGGGGAAAGATCGCTGAAGACGTAGTCGGTGCGATCGGCTGGGAGGCGGTCCAGCAGATAGGCGGTCGTGCCACCGGTGCCCGCGCCCACCTCCAGGATGCGCAGAGACCGGCCGGCCGTTGATGCGGCGACCACCTGCGCGATCAAGTCACCCATCATCTGGTTGCTGGCGCGGGCGAAGGGGGAGGCCCTGTAAACCTCCTCAAGATGCTCCAAGGACCCTTTCGGAAACAACAGCTCCAGCGGGTCGGTGTGGCCGGACAGCACGTCCGCCAGACGGGCGCCGCAGCGCCCCAACAGGCCGAGTTCCGCCCGGCACGCCGGGTGGTCCGACATGAGGCGCGCACAGACCGTCTCGGCGGGCGGCGAGGCGGGCTCTTCCTGAATCTCCCAGCACTCCGCAGTTCGCCGGAGCATTCCCGATCCCCGCAGCATCCCGCACATGGAGTCGAGCAGGCGGTGGAACGACGGCACAATACCGAGCTGATCGGCCAACTCCCGGGACGTGAAACGCCTGCCCCGCCGGGGAGCCCAGCCCAACTCGATCAGGGCCTCCACCACGTAAGACACGCTGAGCGCGTCCATCTTTGAGATCAGCTCACTGTAGACGGAGAGCTGGTTCTCTGATGTGAGTTCCGCCAGGCGAGGCCCCAGGATCTCCGCCAGTCGGGAAGGATGGGGCAAGACCGCCGCGGGCCCATCGAGTTCACCGAGCGGGCGCGGCTCCCAGCGGATTTCGTAGAGACAGTCTTCGACGGTTTTCTGGCTGAAGCGGCGCATGGCCTCGCGCGTAGCGCGTTTGAGGCGCAGACCCTCGACGCTGGCGATCACACGTCCGGAGACGTCGAACAACTGCAGATCGACCGTGATGATCTCGCGCTGCGCGCTATCCTTGTCGCGCAGACTGCCATAGCTCCACATCTCCGCAGAGGATGGGGCCAGGAGTTCGAGCCGATCGACACCGATGGGGACATAGATCCCCTGCGGCGTGCCTTCGGTGCGAGCCCCGCCGAGCGACTGGAACATCGCATCCAGGAGAACCGGGTGAATATGGTATTCATCCCCTTGATGGGTGAGAGAGTCGGGAAGGCGGATGCGGGCAACACACTGGCCGTCTCCACCCCACAGCTCCTGCAGGGCGCGAAAAGACGGGCCGAACAACAGTCCTTCATCATGCAGTCGCTCATAGTATGCATCGATCTGCACGGGCTCGGGACACCTCCGGCGAAGGGTCTCGGGCTCGATGGTCCGCGCTTCCTTCCGCATGTCCGGATCCCGGCGAATGGTGCCGGCGGCGTGGAGGATCCAGGAGCCGTTGCCTTCCTGCGCATCCGCGGCGAGGCTGAGCACCTCGAACCGGGATGCCCCCGCTTCGCCTGGCCTCAGGATGGACTGAACCGTGGCCGGCGCATCGTCCTGGAGGATCAGCGGTTCGTTGATCGAGAAATCCTCGAGGAGGTACTTCCCCTCACCGAGCCCTGCCCTGGCGGCGGCCAGAGCCATCTCCAGATAGGCGGCGCCGGCGAGCACAACCATGCCGTGCACGCGATGGTCTGAAAGGAACTCGAGGCTGCTCGCGCTGAAGACGGATTCAAACTGGATCTCGGTCAAGGCGGAGCGGACACGCGAACCCAGCAGCGGATGCACCTTCTTGAGAACCTTCGCCGGGCGCTCCAGAGCCGCTTTTCGTCGTTTTTCCGACGCATCCACCCAGTATGGTTCGCTCTGGAACGGGTAGGTCGGCAGGGCCAGGCGGCGGCGCGGAAAACATGCATCCAGTCCGGCAAAATCCACCCTGGTCCCGCCGACATACAGTGCACCCAGGCTCGAGAGCATCTGCCGCCAGTCAGACTCGCCCTGGCGGATCGAGTTGATCCAGACGCGCGGGCGGTCCTGGTCAAGACAGGCCCGGCCAAGGCTCAGCAGCGTCGTTCCCGCACCACATTCCAGAAACAGTTCGACGCCCTGCGCGGCAAGGCAGCGCATGCCCTGCAGAAAACGGACAGGATGGCGGATATGCTCGCGCCAGTAGTGGGCGGAACATGCCTCGCTGCCCGATGCAAGCCGGCCGCTTACGTTCGACACCAGGGGAATCGCCGGGGAGCGGTAGGTGACCTGCGCGGCGATCTGCTCGAACTCGTCGAGGATCGGCTCCATGAGCGACGAATGGAAAGCATGCGAGACGCGCAGCGGATGGGTCTCGATGCCGCGCGCGGCGAGCCGGGCAAGAACGCGTTCGAGCGCCTTCCGCGGGCCGGAAAGGACGGTCTGTCGAGGCGTGTTCACGGCGGCGATGGAGACCCGCTCTTCATGGCCCGTGAGGGCCGACATTGCGTTTGCTTCGTCGATGATCACCGCGGCCATGGCGCCTTCGCCGGGCGCGCTCTGCATCAACCGGGCCCGCGCGGCGATCAGTTTCAGGCCGTCCTCCAGACTGAAGACGTTTGCCAAGCAGGCGGCGACGTACTCACCCACGCTGTGGCCGATCAGAATCCCGGTCTCGATTCCCCATGACTTCCACAGCATGGCCAGGGCGTACTCCAGCGCGAACAGGGCAGGCTGCTGATACCGGGTCTCGACGAGCAGGCGCGTGGCATCCGTCTCGCCATAGAGCAGATCCAGCAGTGGCCGGTCCATGCAGGTCCGAAGCAATTCATCACAATGCTCGATCGTCCGGCGGAACGTCGGCTGCGTGTCGTAGAGTTCGCGGGCCATGCCCGGATACTGACTGCCCTGGCCGGTGAAGAGGAAGGCGACTTTCGGGCGCTGGGCCAGTGCGGATTGACCGGAGTGGAGGCCCGACGCGGCGCGCCCGGCGGCAAACGCGGCAAGTTGCCCGCGCAGTTCGCTCGCGGAATCCGTGACAACGGCGAGGCGATGCGTGAAGTGCGAACGGCCGGCGCCGGCGGTGAAGCAGACATCTCCCAGCGCGGCATCATCGCGTTGCTCGAGATCATTGGCGTATCGTCCCGCCAGATCGCGCAGGGCCTGTTCAGTTCGCGCGGAGAGAGCCAGTAGATGCGCCGGGCGGTCCGCCATCGGCGAGGGTGAGATTTCAGGCGGCGGGTCTTCGAGAATCACATGCACGTTGGTGCCGCTGAACCCGAACGAACTGATGCCGGCGATGCGGCTCGCGCTCCCGGCCGGCCACGAGACAGGTTCGCTGGGTACCACGATGGGCAACTCACTCCAGGCGATCTGGGGATTGGGCTTCCGCAGGTGCAGATGCCTCGGAATTTCGCCATGTTCAAAGGCCAACAACACCTTGATCAGGCCCGCGACGCCCGCTGCGACCTCGAGATGGCCGATATTGGTCTTGACTGATCCGAGCAGGAGGGGGTGGCCGGGTGATCGCCCGTCTGCGAAGACGGCGCCCAGCGCCTGGACTTCGATGGGATCGCCGAGTGATGTTCCGGTGCCATGAGCCTCCACGTAGCTTACGTCGGAGGCCCGCACGCCGGCAGCATCGAGCGCGCGGCGGATGAGGGCCTCTTGTGCGGGTCCGTTCGGAACGGTCAACCCGGTGCTGCGTCCATCCTGGTTGATGGCCGAGCCCCGGACAACACCCAGGATTCGGTCCCGGTCCGCCACGGCATCCGAGAGCCGCTTGAGCACGACCATCCCGCAGCCCTCACCCCGGACGAAGCCATTGGCGGACGCATCAAAGGTCTTGCAGCGGCCATCGGGGGAGAGCATGCGCATTTTCGATGCGATGATGCTGGTCAGGGGCGAGAGGATGATGTTGACGCCGCCGGCGAGCGCCAGATCGCAGTCGCGGGCCCGAAGACTCAGACAGGCGAGATGAAGCACCACGAGGGACGATGAGCACGCCGTGTCCACCGACAGCGTGGGACCCTGAAGGCCCAGACAGTATGCGATGCGGCCGGTGGCGATACTGCACGCGCTGCCAGAGCCCATGTGCATCTCGACACCGGTGGGATCGTCGGGTCGCAGCAGCAGGTGAGAATGATCGTTGTGACCGATGCCGACGAACACGCCGGTACTGCTGCCGACGAGCTTCTCGGCGGCGATGCCGGCGTGCTCGAGCGACTCCCAGGCCACCTCCAGCAGGAGCCGCTGCTGCGGGTCCATCGTGGTCGCTTCGCGCGGCGAGATGCCGAAGAACTGGGCGTCGAAGCGGTCAATGTCGTCCACCGTTGCCATGTGGCGGGTGTACATCCTGCCGTGCGCTTCAGGATCCGGGTCATAATACTCGTCGATGTTCCATCGACTGGGTGGAACCTCGGATACGGCGTCCACTCCGTCGCGCAGCAGCCGCCAGAAGCCTTCGGGATGAACGGCGCCTCCCGGAAAGCGGCAACCCATGCCGACGATGGCGATCGGTTCGGTTCGAGCCTTCTGCATCGCATCGAGCCTGGATTGCAGGTCCTCGATGGCCAGGTGGGCTCGCAGCAGAAGCGAGCGGCCGGCCGCGTCCTCGGACTGAACACTCATTTGCTCCACCTTTCCTCGATGCGATCCAGTTTCCAGGCCAGCAGTCGCTTCAGCTCGGTGTCCGGCAGTGCTTCCAGTTCGCTGAGACGTTTGTCCCGGGCAGCGCCGACAGATCCCGGGGTCGCCGGTTGCGTCTGGGGCCGGTGCAGGGCGAGGACATCGTCGGCCAGATGCCTGCTCAGGGCCTCGACGGTCGGATAATTGAAGAGCAGAGTGGCCGGCAGCGCCCGTCCGAGGCTGTCGCTCAACTGGCGACGGAGTTGCAGAGCGAGAAGAGAGTCGAGCCCCAGCTCCTGCAGCGGCCGTTGCGGATCCAGGCCGTTGCCGGGATCGAGTCCGAGCACGCGGGCGACCACGGCATGAACATGTCTCCTCAGAAGCTGTCTCTGCTGGTTGTCTGCCGTGTCCCGCAACTGCTCCAGGAAGAGGCCCTCGCGAAGGGACATCGCCCTCGCCCCGGCAACACCTTCCGCGGCATCACAGACGTCCCTCAAAAGCGAGGGTCGCGATGGGGAGTGGATGCATTCGGTGAACCTGGGCCAATCAACGGACATGACGGCCACTTGCGCCCGACTGCTCTGCACGGCCCGCTCGAGGGCGACGAAGGCGCGCCGGGCCGGCATGCTCTCGATGCCGCGGCGGGTCAGATACGCGCCGACGCCCCGCCCGATGACGCTTCCCACGCCCGCCCATGCGCCCCAGTTGATGCTGGTTGAAGAAAGCCCCTGCGACGTGCGGTAGTGGGCCAGCGCATCCATATACGCATTCGCGGCGGCGTGGCTCGACTGGCCCAGCGGACCGAGAAGCGAAACGGCCGACGAGAACAGGACGAAGCAGTCGAGTTCGATCCCGCTGACCGCCTGGTGCA
>CAZQEN010000244.1:0-11795 GCA_964591605.1 uncultured Planctomycetales bacterium | reverse complement strand
CGGCGTCCCGCCTGCACGTGTCCCGGCGCGCCGTGAAGATCCCGATGCATCGGGACATCACAATGGGCGGCTTCGCGACCCGCCCAAGGTGTCACGCACCCTCGGCCCGGATTCGCCCCAAACCAGCGTTGACTCACGGGCCGGGAACGGGTAAACTCCTTGTAGCATTTCAAGTGAGGGTTTAGGGACTTCGCCCCGGGCCCTCCAAGGAAGCCGTTTCGGGCCAAATCGCGCAGGATCTTGTGAACAAAGTGGGGTAAGCCATGACGCTTGCCACTGGGGGCGAGGCAACCCGCGCTCTGCACCGGGTAACCGGCCAGAGACGAACCCGAGGGGCCGAAGCGCTGCTCAGGAGAGCCGGCGCCCGTTCAGGCTTCAGCTTGATCGAGGTGCTGGTTGTGGCAGCCGTCATCGCGTTGTTGATCTCGGTTTTGCTGCCGTCTTTGAGCCGTGCCCGGGCCCAGAGCCGCAGCGTGTTGTGCGACGCCCAGCTTCGCCAGCTCATGGGGGCGGCGCTGTTCTACACCAGCGATCACGGCGGTCGGCTGCCCGGCACGGCCACGAACGACATGGCCTTCATGAACCAGTATGCCGCCGGGACGCGCACCGATTGGCTCTCCTGGTTCGGGACGTGGAAGGCGCTGATCGGCCGTCGCCTTCAGAATCCGATGGATGTGAAGGCATGGTCAAACGCGCCGCGGGGCGGGCGGCTCTGGCGCTATTACAGAGAGCCCAATATCCTGCGTTGCCCCAGCGCCGTGGACTTCAACGGGAAGCTGAGTTATTCCATGCCGGAGGCGGTGGCGCTCGCCTTCTCAGCCCGCGATGGTCGCGCGGGTTTGCCGGCCAGAGTCGCGCAGGTCAGATTCCCCGCACTGACCATCCAGTTCGCCGATGAGGATGAAGAGCACGGCATATCGAACCACTCGATGGATGACGGCCTGGGGCTTCCTGAACGGTTCGCCGAGCGCCATCTGGGAAAGGCGGGGATGGCATTCTTCGACGGTCACGCCGAATCTCACCATGTCCCGCCGTTCGCCGGCGGCAGCGGCATCGAGGTGTTCGAGGGCTGGATGATCTCCATCGCACCTTTCAACTCCGACCAGACCTTCCGGCCGTGGAAGTTCCGCGGGGCCGCCAGCCTGCCCAAGTTCAAACCCAGCGGCAACACGCCGAAGCGGCCGGGTCTGAACCCCTGCACGTACAACGGCGGCGTCCCGGGCTGCTGAGTCTCAGCCGCTTCACGTCCCGCAATTCGCGTTCGCTCCCACGCCGGGGCCGGAGTAGCATCGCTGAAGGCGGCCGAAGTCGTTCATGTCGCCGTCACCGTCGCCGTCGAAATCGACCTTCTGGCAGGCCGGCGGCAGCGCGACGGCCGGACCGTCGGCGCAGGTCTTGAAGTCGGCCACGTCGTCGGCGTCCACGTCGCCGTCCTGGTCCAGGTCGGCCGGAGCCAGCGGCACGTCGGCGATCAGCCCCTGGGCCCGCAGGGTTTCGACGTCGTGGCCCTGCTCCTGGGCATAGATGGGTGTGAGCAGCAGGCCGACCTCGCTGGGGATCTGCTCGGGCACTCCATTGTGCACGACCTGGAAGAGCGTCTGCGTCGGCAGCAGGTCGCTGCCGGTTTCGGTGATGGTGAACTGCACCGCCTCGACCTCGCTGGTCACCTGCGCCGACAGCGAGGGCTGATCGGCCTCAAAACCCTGCGGCGGGGAAACGCTCACCGTCACATCCCAGTCGCCTACGCTCTGGAAGATGAAGGGATAGAGCTGCTGGGTCTGGTCCCAGACGATGTACTCGGGCTCGATGATGAGCAGGTCCGAACCGGTGCGCTGCGTGTACCTGGCCGGCACCTGCTTGCCGTTGCCGTCCTGGATGACCTGCAGGTACTTGTGCTTGACGACGGTCTCGGGGTTGTTGTCGGGCGCGCAGCCCGCGTCGCCGACGCTCACGCCGATATAGAGCTCGTCGCCGTCGTCATTGGGTGGCAGGCCATCCGGATCGTACTTGCCGACCGCGACGTAGTTGCCCGCGGGCAGGACGATCCGGGCCGCGCCGCTGGCGTCGGTGAGCGCGCAGGCCACGGGCGTGCACTGCGTGAAGATCTCCTTGTAGTTCTGCCAGGAGACGCCCACGTCCGCGGTGCAGGAGCCCTGCACCTTGCTGAACGCGCACACCTGCATGCCCACAATGCCCTCCTTGGTCGAGCCGGGGTGGTTGCCCTGGCCGAGCGTGTGCTTGTCCACCTGGACCAGCAGCGTGCCGCACCCGGCCGCGTCGCAGGCGTCGCCCACGCCGTCGTCGTCGGCATCGGCCTGATTCGCGTTGGCGACATCCGGGCAGTTGTCGCAGGCGTCCTCGATGCCGTCGTCGTCGGTATCGAGGTCGATGGGGCCTTCGTATTCCACCACGTAGCCCATGATCGCGTCAGGCGCGTCCGGCGGATCGCTACCATCGCCCCATTGGCCGGGTTGGATCCCGCCGTAGCTGGCTCCCACGTTCATGCCGGCGTAGTCGTTGCCCGGCGCGTCGTTCGGTTCGCTTCCGCCCCAGTTGGCATAGTTGTGCGGCGGGGTGGGCGACGCAAACTGGGCAAACTGCACGCCGCTCTCGGGTCCGGCGTCCCAGATCCACACGCCGTCATCGGCCGGCTCGCGCCCGGCGATCCAGGCGAACCGCGCGGGCGAGCTGTCACCGAACGTGCTGGTGAGGAACGCGTTTTCGGCCGCGGAGGTGATGGTCGCCAGGTGACCCGCGACGCCCAGATGCGTCCGCGTCGCGGCGTTGGTCTTGGCCGCCTGCCAGCCGATGGAAACCGACGGCACGAACTCGTAGTAGTTACCGTTTCCGCCATTGGCGGTGGACCAGAGCACCGGCCCAGCCGGACCCGTGCATGGATCGCAGGCGTCGCCGAGGCCGTCGCGGTCGGCATCAGCCTGGTTGCTGTTGGCTACGCCGATGCAGTTATCGCACAGGTCGCCCACGCCGTCGTCGTCGGTATCCTCCTGAGCGGGGTTGGCGACCGTCGGGCAGTTGTCGCAGGAGTTGCCGTCGCCGTCAGTGTCGCCGTCTGCCTGGTCGTTGTTGGCAACGCTCGAACAGTTGTCGCACGCGTCGCCCACGCCGTCGCCGTCGGTATCCTCCTGACCGGCATTGGACTGGTTGGGGCAGTTGTCAGATGAATCCGGGATGCCGTCCTCGTCCGTGTCCGGCACGCACGGGTGATGCAATTGGGCGGGTGTGAGGGTACCATCATAGAACTCGATTTCATCAATGTATCCGTTGAAGTCTTGACCCCAGATCTCGTAGCATGCCCCCGATGTGCCGAATCGCCAGGGCGCATCGTTGCTCACGCCCACCTGGGAGTCCTCCGCGATAAGCGCGCCATTGATGTAGTACCGCACCACGCTTGTGGAGCCATCCATGGTCTGTGCGATCCGGACCCATTGCCCAATCGGCAGTAAGTCCAATGCCGAATCGACGAAGGCAACCTGATAGAAGTTGTGGTCAAACCCGCAACCATCTCGCTTTCCGATCAGGTGCTGGATGTTTGGCGCCAAGCCCGTCCGTTGTGCCCAGAAGCGCACGCTCCACGATGAGCCCGGCGGGAAGTCGATCGCTGGCGATTCGGGAACTTCCACGTAGCCGCCACTACCGCTGAAATCGAACGCCTGACCGCAAACTCCGGTCGTAAACCCTGCGCCGTTCACCACCGTGCCATCATTGTTGCCTGCGGAATCCGTGGAATCACCCTCCGCGCGCCACCAGCCGATTAATGTCGGCGCCTTGAGTCGGACCTCTCCCGGCCACGTGGCACAATCCAGCGACAGCGCGGGGCCGCCGGGGGGCGGCGGCGTGGAGGTCAAGCCGCCGGGGAAGCAGTTGGTCCGCGTACCGGCGTACGTAATGACCGTGTACGTGCTGCCAATGGACGGAAGGAATGTTCCATAGTCGATGCTCAACTTCCCCGAGAGCGTTGCATTTCCTGCGATCACCAACTGGTCGTAGTCGGTTCCGGGCGATGTGCCGTGGATCGAGAGAGCAAGCGTCGTGCCGCTCTGTTGTATGAAGTTGCCGAGGGTGACTGTCCCGATGCCGCTTGCGTTCAACGTCCCGCCGACAATTTCCAACGTGCCCGCACCGGTCATGGTGGCGCCGGTGGCGAGCGTGTGCGTGCCGTTCAGTTCCAGGACCGCTCCGGCATCGACTTCGAACGACCCGGTGCTGGTGCCGCCCTCGGCCAGGGTCAACCGGCCGGTCTGCACGTCCACCGAGCCAGTGTTGTGGAATGGAACAGCGCAGTAGCTTTGACCGGTTCCTCCGCTCTTGATCCAGGCGCCGTTGTTCTGGATTGTCGGCGAGCCGCCCCCGGCGCCGATGGTGACGTCGCTGGTCAGGGAAAAGGCGCCTTCGTTGATGAGCGTCGCGCCCGTGATAATGAGACTGGAGCCTTGCAGTGACCCGGTGCCGTTGTTGATCAGCGTGCGGCCGGGGTACAGGGACTGGTTGAGGGCCCAGATGGTCAAAGTGCCGTTGGCGATGGTCTGGCCAGTCCCGCCCATGCCGCTGCCGCCGCCGGCGCTCGACCAGTTCAACGCCCCCGAGACGGTCAGGTTGCCGGCACCCTCCAGGATGCCGCCGGTCTGCGTGTAGTTGGCGCAGTCGGCCGCGCTGTTGACGCGGAAGGCGCCCGCTGTGAGCAGCGTCGTACCGGCCACGTTCCAGAGACCATCGACAATCGTGAGTCCGCCGCTGACCTGCACGGTGCCGGCCGCGCTGACGCTCGATGCGGCGCCCAGCGTGTGCGTGCCGTTCAGTTCCAGGACCGCTCCGGCATCGGCGTCGAACGACCCGGTGCTGGTGCCGCCGCCGGCCAGTGTCAACCGGCCGGTCTGCACGTCCACCGAGCCGGTGTTGTGGAACAGAACATCGCAGTAGCTTTGGCCGGTTCCGGCACTCTTGATCCAGGCACCGTTGTTCTGGATCGTCGGCGAGCCGCCCCCGAAGCTGATGGTGACGTCGCTGGTCAGGGAAAAGGTGCCTGCATTGATGAGCGTCGCGCCCGTGATAATGAGACTGGAGCCTTGCAGTGACCCGGTGCCGTTGTTGATCAGCGTGCGGCCGGGGTACAGGGACTGGTTGAGGGCCCAGATGGTCAAAGTGCCGTTGGCGATGGTCTGGCCAGTCCCGCCCATGCCGCTGCCGCCGCCGGCGCTCGACCAGTTCAACGCCCCCGAGACGGTCAGGTTGCCGGCACCCTCCAGGATGCCGCCGGTCTGCGTGTAGTTGGCGCAGTCGGCCGCGCTGTTGACGCGGAAGGCGCCCGCTGTGAGCAGCGTCGTACCGGCCACGTTCCAGAGACCATCGACAATCGTGAGTCCGCCGCTGACCTGCACGGTGCCGGCCGCGCTGACGCTCGATGCGGCGCCCAGCGTGTGCGTGCCGTTCAGTTCCAGGACCGCTCCGGCATCGGCGTCGAACGACCCGGTGCTGGTGCCGCCCTCGGCCAGGGTCAAGCGGCCGGTCTGCACGTCCACCGAGCCGCTGTTGTGGAACGGAACACCGCAGTAGCTTTGGCCGGTTCCGGCACTCTTGATCCAGGTGCCGTTGTTCTGGATCGTCGGCGAGCCGCCCCCGAAGCTGATGGTGACGTCGTTGGTCAGGGAAAACGTGCCTGCATTGATGAGCGACGCGTTCGTGATATAGAGATTGGACCCTTGCAGTGACCCGGTGCCGTTGTTGATCAGCGTGCGGCCCGAATGCAGGGACTGGTTGCTTGCCGTGATGGTCAGCGTGCCGTTGGCGATGGTCTGACCCGTCCCGCCCATGCCGCCGCCCGACCAGTTCAAGGCGCCCGAGACAGTGACGGTCCCGGCGCCCAGGAGCGATCCGCCCGAAAGCGACAAACCGCTGTTCAATGTGGACGCGGTCGCGATGTCCAGCGAACCGCCCGAGATGGTCAAGAGCTCGGAGCTCGTAACGCTGTTGATTGCCGTCGCACCCGACGAGAATGTGACCATGGGCGTCGCCGGCACATCGGGAATAACGACGTCATCCCCAGCGTCAGGCACGCGGGCGAGGTCCCAGTTGGCGGGATTGTGCCACGAACTATCTCCCGCAGCTCCGGTCCAGGTGATCGTTGCCGCCCGGGCTATACCGGCTCCGAGCCATCCTTGCGCCCCAATGCCTGTCAGGAGCAGCATCGCCGGGAGTATCGGACTCTTCCGCGATCGCAGTCCGGTCGCGATTGCGGCCCCCGACGTGCGGGTGCGGAGCGTAGCTGGATGGATGGAGTGTGCTGCGTTCATCTGAACGATCTCCGGCCCGGCAGGCGGCTTCTTGGGGTCGCGGGACTTGCCCGTCCACCCCGCGAGGGCCTGCGCAGGTGATTGCGGCGATGAATTGCCTTACCTATTCCTGCAAACGATAATGGCGGGCAGAAGCGGCAAGTTTCCTTTCACTTCACTGCGGCAATCGGGCATGGGCGATAGCGAAGAGACGACCAGGCTGCTCCAGTCGGCCAGCGGCGGCGATGAGAAGGCCGCCGCCCGGCTCATGCCCCTGGTCTACGAGGAGCTGCGCCGGCTGGCCCATCGCCACCTGGACAGCCAGAAGGGCACGGATCCCCTGGCACTCGAGCCGACGGCCATGGTGCACGAGGTCTTTCTGCGGCTGGTGGACAAGGAGACGGTCGACTTTGCCGGGCAGACCCACTTCTACGCAGTCTCGGCGACGGCGCTGCGGCAGGTCCTGCTCGACCACATCCGGGGGAGCAGGCGGGCCAAGCGAGGCGGGGACTGGCGGCGGGTCGCGCTCACGGACTCGATCGCGATCACCAACGGCTCAAACGTCGACCTGATCGCCCTGGACGAGGCGCTGGCCAGGCTGGCGGAGCTCGACGAGCGGGCCGCGCGGGTCATCGAGCTGCGGTTCTTCGCCGGCATGACCGAAGCGCAGGTGGCCGCGGCGCTGCAGGTCTCCGAACGCACCGTCCGCAACGACTGGAGCATGGCCCGGGCGTGGCTTCGCTGCCACCTGGATGGCTCGCCCTCAGAAAAGCAGCCTTAGGATCTCGACAGAACACATGTGGCACCGGCGTCTCGCCGGTGCCCGGCTGCCACGGGGGGCGACCGCTGCAGGGGTTTCGACGCACTCCTAGAGGTTCCGCCGGGCATGGCCGGCTTCTCCGGGCACGTCTGCACGCCGTCGCGGTCGAGGGCTGCGTTTTCCGGGGCCGCTCGCTTCGGCATCAGGGGCGGGCGGGGAAGTAGCTGACCTGCTCGGGCTGCGCGAGCAGCTTGCGATAAGGCTCCGCGTCCTGCGGCCGCCCCCAGGTCTCATAGAGCTTGACCAGCGCACGCAGGATTCCTTCACGGCGACCCCCTCGCGGGCCGATGTTGCGGGCGGCGTCATAGGCCGCCAGAAGCTGCGTCTCGCTTTCGGCCAAAAGGCCCCGCTCAAGCAGGTAATACCCGTAACTGCCCCGGGCGGCGGCGATTACCGTGGGTCTGAGCCGCGCGTCGACCGACTCGGTCTGCTGGATGGCGAGGGCGAAGAGCCTGCCCGCCGCGGCGTGGTCTCCCCGCGCCGCGCAGATGCGGGCGAGCTGCGGCTCGAAACGGCGCCAGCCGGGAAAGCGATCGACCCGGTCCCGGAGCACGGCCTCGGCCTCCTCCAGGCGTCCCTGGAATGCCAGGAGCTGGGCCAGTTGCTCGGCGGCGGACTGTCCGGAGGGCGTGGGGTCCTCGATTTCGCCGCGCAGGCGGCGCTCGACTTCGCTGGCATCCGCAGGTGCGCGGAGGTCCTCGAAGAGGTCTGCGCCGAGCGGGTCGAGCACCCGGAAATCGGCGGCCAGCGCCGCTGGAACGGCGGCGCCGTTCCCGTCGGGTTCAGGCGATGCGATCGCCTGGTGACCGGGTTGCGGGCGGGTCGGCATCTGGAAAGAGGTGTCATACGGCCGCGTCTGGTCAACGGTTAGCCAGACGAGGAGCGTGATCGCAGCCACGGCGGCCACCCGGACGGGCCAGCGCCGGGCGCGCCGGACAGCCCTGCCCGGGCTGCCGCCCGTCTCGAGACCGGCGCGCACCTCCTGCGCGAGTTGGGCGGCAGTGGCATGCCGTTGGGCGGGCTTCCTGGCCAGGGCGCGAAGCACAATGCGGTCAAAACCGCGCAGGGCCGGGTCGTGACGCGAGGGCGGAGCGGGCGTGTGCTCGCAGATGATGCGGGCCGCCTGCGGCAGCGGCACGTGCTCGAAATCGTACAGCCTGCGGCCGGTCAGCAGCTCATACAGCAGAACGCCCAGGGCATAGACGTCGCTGCGGGCATCGATCGCGGCCGTATCGCCGCGCACCTGTTCCGGGCTCATGTACGGCAGCGTGCCCTGAATCTGGCCGCTGCACGACCACATCGTCTGCGCGGCATCCCCGCCGGTGATGCGGGCCAGGCCGAAGTCAACGACGGTGGCCTGCCCCCGGTCGTCGACCAGAATGTTCGATGGCTTGAGATCCCGGTGAATGATGCCCTGCGAATGCGCATACTGGACCGCGTCCGCGACCTGATCGAAGAGGGCCAGCCGCGCTCGCAGCTCGGGTTGATGGCGGTCGAGGTATTGCCGCAGCGGCACGCCCGCGACGTACTCCATGGCCAGGTAATGAAGGCCGTCGGAGGTCCGGCCGGCCTCATAGATTGCGGCGATGCGGGGGTGTTTCAGGCGGGCCAGGGCCTGGATTTCGCGGTGGAACATGCTCGCCTGGCGGGCAGCATCCGCCAGGAAGGGGCGCAGCACTTTGACGGCCACCGGGCGCCGCGGACTGTCCTGTTCGGCAGCATACACCACCGCCATACCACCCTGGCCGAGAATGCTGGAGATGGCATAGCGTCCGATCCGCACCGGCGGTGCGGGTGCCGGTCCGGTCTCGAGCGCTGATGCCGCGTCTGATGATCCCGGCTCATATGGCGGTGGATCCAGCCGTGAGAACGACGGGGCCTCGTCGTGCGCGGCAAGCAACCGGACGAGTTGCCTGCGATCCTCGTCGCTGCCCAGCGGGTTGCACGCCAGGTATGACTCGCGCTCGCCGGCGGGCAGATCGCGCATGGCGAGGAAGCATTCCTTCAGAATCGCGTACTGGTCGCTCGTCATCGATGTTGGCCCGAAGTGCTGGTGACAATTCTACAGCAGCGGAGGATCACGAGACAAGAGAAAACCATCCCCATGGAGCGTGAACCCGCTTTCAAAGCTGCGGACGATGTCCGTACACGGGTTCGCGGGATCCCCCGGCTTCGGGCCCATCGGGGAGCCAGGTTGACAGGCGCGGCTGGCCCGGGTTCAATGTATGTCCCTGGGGCGATTAGCTCAGTTGGCTAGAGCGCTTGCTCGACATGCAAGAGGTCACTGGTTCGAGTCCAGTATCGCCCAGTTGTAAGCCCTTGAAAACTGAATACTTACGACAGTTGACCACTGAAAGCATCCTAAGCACTCTCCCCTTTTCGGCCACGTTTCCCCTTTTGAGCCACCGGGGGGGCCAGACCCAGCCCCGCCGCCGCCGCGATGGCCCGCTCATCCCGCACGTCGTAGTAGAACGCCGTGGTGTGGGTCGTCCGGTGACCCAGGAGCTTCGCGAGCACGTCAACCGGGGTGCCTCGCTCGCTCGCCGTCTGGGCGAACGTGTGCCGGAGCTGATACGGCGTGGCCCCCGCCCACCGCTTCAGGATCGACCGCAGCCCGGACGGCTTGTAGGGCACGCCGTCGCCGCTGGTGAACACCGGGCCGGTTGGCTTGCCGTTCATCCGGCGGTTGGCGTCCGCCTGCAGGTCCGCCAGAACCTCGCGGGCCTCCGGGGTCAGATACAGCGTCCGCGGCTTGCCGGTCTTCCGGGCGGTCTTGTGAGCCGACAGCAGACAGACCCCGCGCTCAAGGTGCACGTGTTCCCATTCGAGCCCGCACGCCTCGCCGGGCCTGCAGCCGGTCACGGCGATAAACCGCAGGATTCGCTCTGCACGGCCGCTGCGCGATTTCATGGACTCCAGGGCCGCCAGGAGCTCGCCGGGAGCCAGGTCGCGAACGTGACGCACGGGACAGGGCATTTTCGGCGTGTCGGGCAGGTCGGAACTCCACTTCTGGCGATGGCACCACTTGAGCACCGACGATGCCGCCCGGATGTAGTGTCGGATGGTCTCGTCTGACAGACCCCGCCCGGTGTCCCGCGGTGACCACGTCCGGGCCTTGGCGTCATACGACCACCGCCGGGCCTGCCGGTCCTTGAGGTGCAGCAGGTACCGCGTGAGCAGATCCTGCCCCACGTCGTTGAGGAACCGCCCCCCCGCGAACTCCGCGAACGGGGCCAGCCAGTAGGTGTAGCAGGGCCGGTCGTGGATCTTGCGCCAGGCGACGATGGCCCCGTTCACCGTCCGGGGCGGGCCGTCCGCGTTGGTATCAACCACCCGCTCCAGCATGAGCCGCCGGAACCGCTGCATGGCCAGCCGCTTGTCCTTGCCCAGGTGCTTCTCCTGGCCGTCAATGCGGCATCGGTAGTAACCGCCGTGAAGGTGTGGCTTGCTCTGTCTCATGCCCATGCCTCCCAAGAAACGCCCCGGGGCAGGGCCAGCGCTCCCCGCCCCAGGGCAGCATCGGCCGACTCAGTCTGTCACGTCCTGCACGAGACCAAGGGCGATCTCGGCCCCCTGCTCAATCATGTTCGCGGCCTCTCTCGCCATGGAGAGCACCGCCACGGCGTGGTTGACCTTGTCCTTGTTGTCAAGGAGCTCAAGTGCCGCGTCGAGGACCAACCGCAGGTTCGCGGCGTCCAGGAGCACGTCGTCAAGCTCGGCGGAGATAGTGTTGCGTCGCGGATGGCTCGCGTACTCTTCGTCCGTTTCGACGCGTCTGCCCCGAATGGCCTCACCCGCCGGGCCGCGTTCGGGCGCCGGCTTCGGCTTCGGTGCCGCCGGCTTCGTCTTCCGCTCTTTCGTCTTGACCGCTGCAGACATGATGCACTCCCCGCGCCGTTTGTCGGCGCGCGCCCGGCTGGGCAGGTGAAACGCGGAGTTACCGCCGCGCTGAGGGCCTTGCGGACACCTCACTACCCAACCGGACTATCGAGGATTGGTACTCGAAGGGATGGGTAACTTGGATTTTTCACGCTCGCCACCCTACGCCCGGGCCCGGGGCCTGTCAAGCCCCTTCTGGCGGTATCGACTTGGCACCGCCGGATCGGCGGTTCCGCTCTGGTACCGCCGATAAATGCGGTACCGCTTTGTTACCGCATTTTCCGGGTCGCTCACGCGATCAGCAGCAGCAGCAAGAGCCACAGCGCCGTGGCCGCCGCGATCAATTCGCAGTTGAGGATTGAGGG
The DNA here is from genome assembly GCA_964591605.1 of uncultured Planctomycetales bacterium. Taxonomy (GTDB): domain Bacteria; phylum Planctomycetota; class Phycisphaerae; order UBA1845; family PWPN01; genus CAYLLT01. The sequence goes on along the minus strand of CAZQEN010000244.1, from coordinate 444 downwards.
ATACAGGTCGTTCATTGTGCACCCCTTGCGTTGGAGAGGTCGATGGACCAGTCGAGATACTTGAGCTTCACCCTCGCGATCTCCAGCAGGTCCCGCAGCGCCAGCCAGGCTGCTTCGGTGTCCTCCGTGCCGCCGCGATCGACCAAGTCGATGATAACCGGGCCGTAGTGCAAGAGAACCGCCGCCTCGCGCCGCTGAATCGCTTTGTCGAGGTCCGCCAACGCCTGCTCTACCGTTCCGGTGCTCATCCCGCAAACCCCACCTCGACGTACTGCGCCCGCTTGCGCAGGTCCCGCCGTACTTCGTCGAGGATCCGCCTTGACTCTTCCTGAACCTTGAGTTGCTCCGCGGCAATCTCGGTGCCGCGGTCGGTGCCAGTGCCGCGTGTCAGGAAGCCTGCATCCTCTGCGGAGAGACTCTGACTCTGGATGGCGGACACCGTCT
>CAZQEN010000243.1:0-11887 GCA_964591605.1 uncultured Planctomycetales bacterium | reverse complement strand
GCGGTTTACAAAACCGCTGCTCTGCCAATTGAGCTACGGTGGCGTGAGTTATTCATCATGAGAAACTGATGAGATAATCCCGGAAACAAAAAGACGCTCACGACAACCTTGACGACAACCGGCGGCACTGTCGTTCTGGAGACGAATGGCCCCAGGGGCTGTGACTCAGTCGAAAGCGTGCTTGCCATGGCTGTCCAGTCTCGCCTGCGCCGAAAGCCTCACAAACCTTACCGCACATTCCCTCTCACGGCTCACCCGAACGGCCAGTGGTGCAAGAAGATCCGGGCCCAGGTGAGGTTCTTTGGCGTCCGGGCCGACCCAGACGGTGCTCCTGCGAATTATAACCGGCAGGCCACGGACCTCCATGCAGGCCGAGGTCCCCGAGACAGGGGACCAGATGACGTTCCGACTGTGAAGGATCTGGCAAACGCCTTCCTGGCTTCGCAGAAGGCGAAGTACGAAGCCGGCACTCTCACCGCCCGCTGGTTCGATGACTGGCTCGTGATCATCCGGGCGTTCGCCGCGTTCAGTCGCAAGAGCCGCCGCTGGGACGACCTCGCACCAGCCGATTTCGGCGCGTAACGGAGACGCGCGCCGACGCCTGCAGAGGCAGGCGTCTCATGTTCAATACTGCCGCACCGCGACCGAGTAGAGGTCCGCGTCCTGGAGGTGGAAGCGAAGGCGCAGCATTCGCCCCGCCAATGACGCCGCATCGGCGTCCTTGTGCCACTGCAGAGGCCATCCCGAGCGCTTCATCGGCATGCACTGGGCCGAGCCGTGCCATGTCACCCGGTTTCTGGAGATCATCTGCGGCGAGCAGACCTCGCAGGCTGCGCTCGATTCGGCTCTCCGCCTGGCCCGGCTCGCCAGGAAAGAGCCGTCGGTCGTCCGCAAAGACATCGAGGGGTTCATCGCCAACCGGTTGGGCTATGCGATGTACCGCGAGGCGTTTCACCTCCTTGAAACGGGCATCGCCGACATCGAAACGATCGATCGCTCATTCCGCAACGCGGCCGGCCTCTGGGCCAGCATCTGCGGGCCATTCCGCTGGATGGATCTGACCGGCCTGCCCGGATACGCTGCGGTCATGAAACGGCTGCTGCCGCAGCTCTCAAACGCCCGGAGCGTGCCGGCGGCCATGACCGCGCTGGTCGAGTCCGGCGCGGAAGGCATCAGAAACGGGCGTGGATTCTATCAGTACACGCAGCAGGAGGCGGATCGCTGGGAGCGGCTCCTGCACGAGCACGCCTGGAAGGTCCGTGAATGGATGGACTGCAACTTCCCGCTGGACATCGCATGATACCGATCATTGACTCTCATCTCGACCTCGCCTGGAACGCGCTCTCCTGGAGCCGCGACATCACCGCGCCGTTGCATGCGATCAACGCGGCCGAGCGGCACATGACCGATGAGCGGCCCCGTGGGAAGGCGACGACCGGTCTTCCGGAGATGCGGCGGGCCGGCGTGGCTGTCTGCCTGGGTACCCTCCTGGTCCGTGCGCCTCGATTCCACGACCCGCCGGCCGAAGGCTATCTGCGGACAAAACTGGATTATCCCAACCCGGACATCGCCTTCGCGGTCGCCCGCGGACAACTCGCGTACTATCAGCAGCTTCAGCGCCGCGGATACCTCCGGATGATCGCCACGTCCGCGGATCTCTGTACCCACTGGGCGAAGTGGACTCACTCGCCCGCTGACTGCCCGCTGGGCGTGATCCTCGCCATGGAAGGGGCGGATCCCATCACCTCGCCGGCCGAACTGGAGATGTGGCGGAACGACGGCCTGCGCAGTCTGGGCCTCGTGCATTACGGGCACGGGAGATACGCCACCGGCACCGGGGCGGCCGGCCCGCTCACGCCCGAAGGCGTCGAGTTGCTGCGGGAGATGCAGCGGGTGGGAATGATCCTTGACGTGACGCATCTGGCCGACGAGAGCTTCTTTGCCGCGCTCGAGCGCTTCGACGGACCCGTCATGGCGAGCCACCACAACTGCCGCGCCCTTGTGCCCGGCGACCGGCAGTTGACCGACGAGCAGATCCGGCTCCTGGTGCAGCGCGGGGCGGTCATCGGCGTGGCGTTTGACGCGTGGATGCTCTACCCCGGCTGGCAGATCGGCCGCACGAGCCGCGAGGTCGTCGACATCTCGGCTGCCGCCGACCATATCGATCACATCTGCCAGCTCGCCGGCAACTGCGATCATGTCGCCATCGGCAGCGATCTGGACGGCGGCTTTGGCACCGAGCAGACGCCGCTCGGACTCGACTCCATCGCCGATCTCCAGAAGCTGGTCGGCATTCTGAGTAATCGCGGCTACAAGCCGAACCACATCGATGCGGTCTTCCACGGCAACTGGCTGCGGTTCTTCAGGCAGCATCTGCCGCCGTAGCGCCGGGCGTCCCTGCCCGGCGATGTGGCGCCCTGGCGCGGCCTCCCGGCAACGCTGCCGCCCTGTGGCGGCCGACCCCCGTGGCGGCCGGGCGGCAATGCCGCCAGACAAATGCGAACACGGCGTTCAGGAGTTCAGCATGAACACCAACTGGCCCACACAACTGTATATCAACGGCAAATGGAAGCCCGCCCAGGGCGGCAAGACCTTGCCCGTCACGTCGCCGATCAACGGTGAAACCCTCGCCCAGGTGTCCCTCGCGGAATCGGCCGACGTTGACGCCGCCGTCCGCGCCGCCCGCACCGCCTTCGACGAAGGCCCCTGGCCGCGGATGGATCCGCTCGAACGCGGCCGGTATCTCTTCCGCCTCGCCGACTCCATCCGCCGGCGGCTCGACGAATTCGCCCTGACCGACACGCTCAACGTCGGCAAGCCCATCCGCGACACGCGCGGCTTCGATGTGCCCTGCACGGCCGATCTCTTCGAGAGCTATGCCGGCCTGGCCGACAAGATCGCCGGCAAGTGCTTCGGCACACTGCCCGACAACGTCACCATGCAGTTCCGCGAGCCGCTCGGCGTGATCGCCGCGATCGTGCCGTGGAACTTCCCGCTCACCAACGCCGCCATCAAGCTCGCCCCGGCGCTGGCCTGCGGCAACTGCGTGGTCTTCAAACCGTCCGAACTGTCGCCGCTCTCAGCCTTGATGCTCGGCCAGATCGCCGACGAGATCGGCCTGCCGCCGGGCGTGCTGAACATCATCCACGGCCTGGGCCCTCAAGCCGGCAAGGCCCTCGTCGAGCACCCCGGCGTCGACAAGATCAGTTTCACCGGCCGACTCGAAACAGGGCGCCAGATCCTCGACGCGGCCAAGATCGGGATGAAGGGCGTCATGCTCGAGCTGGGCGGCAAAACGCCGCAGATCGTCTTCCCGGATGCCCCGCTCGATCACGCCGTCAACGGCACGCTCACCGGCATCTTCTTCAACCTGGGCCAGGTCTGCGTCGCCGCCTCGCGCCTGCTGGTGCACAAGAAGCAGCACGACGAGTTGCTCGACCGGCTGCGCACCAGAGCCGCCGCCCTCCGCCAGGGCGACCCGACCGATCCGAACAACCAGCTTGGCTGCATCGCCACGCCTTCGCACCTTCAGACGATCGAACGCTACGTCGCGACCGCCCGCAAGGAAGGCGCGTCACTCGTGGTGGGCGGCAAGAAGCCGGATCAGCCGTCGCTCCGCTCGGGCTGCTACTACCCGCCCACGATTTTCGACCAGGTCACGCCGGAGATGACCATCGCCCGCGAAGAGGTGTTCGGCCCGGTGCTCTCGGTGCTCACGTTCGAGGATGAAGACGAGGCCGCCCGCATCGCCAACGACTGCGAGTTCGGCCTGATGGCCAGCATCTGGACCGCCGACGGCGGACGCGCCCTGCGCCTGGCCCGCAAACTCAGGGCCGGCCGCATCGCCATCAACGGCGGCGGCTATCTGCGTGCGAATGTGCCGGTGTACGGGTACAAGCTGAGCGGCATTGGCGCGGAGCTCGGCTTCGACGAGGCCGCCCACGAATACACGGCCAGTAAAGCCGTCCTCTACTCGCTCGCAACGGAGAAATCGCCGTGGCCGGAGTGATCGGATCGCCCATCCAGGACCTGGACACGCCCGCGCTGCTGATCGACGGCCCCGCCATGAAGCGCAACATCGAGCGCATGGCTGCCTTCTTCCGCGGCCGGCCGTGCCAGCTCCGCCCGCCTTTCAAGAATCACAAGTGTACGCGGATCACCCGTCGGGTGGTCCGGAAGCGACAGGCTCCACCTCCTGCCGCGCTGTACTCAACTTGAATCATCCATCCGACCGTCGCGATTGTATTCCCCTTGCAGGCCAGCGGGTACAGTCCAAGTAGAAGTACAAGAATGCATTGAGTGAGTGGCAGAACCGGCTCAATCGCTGCCTGCCAACCAGTCGTTTTCAACTTGTCATCGATTCGTCAACCAGCCTCAAAACGCGATTCCTGAACGAACCCTCGTAACTTCTTGATAGATGACAAAACCACTACCCCCTCAGTTGAGCTACGGCGGCATCTTCATGGCGCGTCGCCGCGCCTGATTGTGCGATGTCGGATTGCCCAGTATTCCAGGACATTTGTGCGCGCGGGCAAAGGCGGCGGCAGGAACATCATTTCTGCGCGATGCCGCGCCCGGCTTTCCCGTCTCGCGCTCGAGCTGCCGGGGCTGACCGCCAGCAGCAGGTGCTTTGCTTCGGGGGTCAGGGCGCGCACGGGGAGGATTCTGGTGGTCGGTTCATCCGAGCCGGCCGCCTCCGTATCTGAGGGCTGATCGGTGGTGTCGAAAGGCCGAACCGAGCCACGGGCCAGGCGACGGATTCTGGCTGCAGGCTTCGGAATTCGCGCGACCGGGGCCTGGATCTACTTCCGGTTGCCGTTCTGGAAGCGGTCCAGCCGTTCGAACAGCTTGGCCCGCTCAGATGCACTGCTGCTGAGGAAATGGAGAATAGCGGCGGCAACTGCCCTCTCTCTCACATAACCACCCTTCGCCGCGGCCTTGCCGAAGGCGTCGAGAAGCGCGCCCGGCAGGTAATACGAGCGTATGAGTCCTTTCACCATGATCTCCTTCAGTTGTCGGGTGCGGCACCATCGTCGAATTCTCGGAGGCGCCTCGCCCCACGCCGGCCACCGCGACCGGGAGGAACCGTATCTTCATGCTTTGGACCGGGGAACGCCAGAGGAAGAGCTGATCCGGGTGCATGTCGGGTCCGTGACAGAATCGGCGGGTGGCATGGGCAGCCTGCATTCGCAACTGCGAATGCAGGCTGCCCGTGGGGAGGCCCACACGGGCAGCTTCGGCTTCGCTCCGCGAAGCCGAAACTGCCCATGCCACCCCGCCCAAGCTGTCACGCACCCGTGCATGTCCACCCCCGCGCGCCCGGGGTAGCCCGCCGGGAGGGCGGGGGGACACGAAGATCGGAGACGCAAAACTCCCGCCGGCGCCCCACTGCGCCTGATCGGCGGCACGCGTCGTTCCCGGACCCGACGGGCGGGGAGAGTCTCCCGGACACGGTCGGGATCGGCCGCACGGTTCCCGGTTCGACCATCGCCAGTCTACCCCACGTCTGACGAAGCGTGCCCGCAGGCGTCCGCACGTCATGCGAGTTGGCTGCGCACGCCGGCGATCACCGCGGCCAGATCGATGGTCTCGGGGCAGGACGCCTGGCAGGCCCCGCAGCTCGTGCACCGCCAGGCCCGGTCCTCGCCGGCCAATCGATAGAGCGCCCTGGCCACCTCCGGCTCGCCATAGTGGCTCGCATAGGCGTGGTAGCGCAGCATGTCGGCCACGTTGACGCCCTCCGGGCAGGCGCGGCTGCACGCTGAGCAGTGCCGGCAGGCCCCGCGGGCCTCGGCCCTGGCCCGGCGCTCGAGCCGATCCAGCTCGGCTTGTCCGAGCTTGAGCGCGGGGACGGCCAGGTTTTCGTCGAGGATCCTGCGGTTGGGCATGTGGGCAATGAACGCGTCGATGCCTCCGCGGGCCAGCATGTAGGCATACGCGCGCTGGTACGGCGAGAGCTGCTGGCCGGCAAACATCTGGTCGTACTGCCCGTCGAAGGCCCTGGGATCGCGCCTGATCGGCGCCGAGGTCTTCATGCTGACCACGCCGATGCCGGCGTCGCGCATGGCCTTGATGGCCGGCCGCAGGTCCCCCAGGCTGCCTGGGTGCACCGCAAGCATCACCACGTCATAGCGGCCGGTCCTGGCGGCCAGCTCGCAGATCTGCGCCACGTTCGTGTGGGTGGACAGGCCCAGGTAGCGGACTTTCCCGGCCTTACAGGCCTTCTCGAAGGCTGCGTACAGGCTGTCCATGGTGACGATCCAGTCGTGCTCGACGCCCTGCACCATGTAGCAGTCGATCACATCCACCTTCAGCGCCGCGAGCGACGCATCGAGCTGCTCGGTGTAGAGCCTGGCCGCCTTGGCGTCCTCGCCCTTCTGGATGGTCATATCCGGCCATCCGATGTGCGCCGCCTTGCTGACGATCCAGAACTTGTCGCGGTGTTTGCGGCAGAGCTGGGCGATGGTGGCTTCGCTGTTGCGGTAGAACCGGCCGGTGTCGATGTAGTTCATCCCCCGCTCGATGGCGACTTCCAGCAGCCGCAGATCGTCCGGGTTGGTGACCTGGCCGGCGCCAAAGACACAGCGGCTGGTCATGAAGTGGGTCCGGCCCAGGCGTGCATAGCCCATGGTCGGCTGTCGGTTCCGCCATTCGAGCGCCGGCTGAGAGGCCGCCGGGTGCTCATCGGCCCGCAACGTCAGGCCCCCCAGCGCCGTCCCCGCCGCAGCCGCCTTCCCGATGAACGTACGTCGACTCATCTGCTCTGACATGGTGCACCTCCAGTGAAATGGCTCCACGATCTTACCACACCCGCCCGCAGTGGGCTCCGACTGGCCGCATCCCGACCCCCTGCCCTGCCCGCTCGACACGCCCGAGGAGGCCGCCGCCCTCGCCGACACCGCCGTCCGGCCGCAGCCGGCTTACGGGCCTTTCACCGTAACACCACGCACCCGTACCCCCAACAAAAGGCGATCGGGTTGGCCTGGCACAACCCGGATACGGGTAAGCCCGCGGAACTCAATGCCGGGCTCCATCTCATCGCGTCGGTGAAGGTCAACGGGGCTGAAGCACCGCCGAAGGCGGCCTGCGTGGTTCAGGAGGCGACGATCATCGCCCGGCCCGAGAAAGCGCCGGGAGACGCAGTGGACATAGGTGGTAGCCGCCATCACGCCGCCGCCTTGAGTCGGCCTCCATGCCGTGGTAGAGTGCTCCCAAACGCGGGAGAGAGCCCTGACCGGTTTCTCACCGCGTTTTTTTTGTTGCCTGAAGAATCTGCACCTTGATGAGCAACGGAGGCGAGAACATGCTAACCGATCGACAACTCGTGGTGCCCGTCCTGATCACCGTCGCGCTCACGTCCGGCCTGAGCGGCCCGGTCTGCCTGGCAGATGTGTTCAACCTGCCGGCCGGGCAGACAAGTCTGGAAATGGTCGTGGTGGGAGATCCCGGGAATCCCAGCAACAACGAAAACGGCAGCACCTTCGGTGGCGTGCCTTACGTGTACAGAATGGGAAAGTTCGAGGTCACCATCGGACAGTACACGGAGTTTCTCAACGCGGTCGCGGCCACGGATACGTACGGGCTGTACCGCGATCCATCAACTCCGTACCGAATCACTCCGCGTATCGGTCGGACTGGAACGACCGGCAGCTTTCACTACAGTGCGATCGATTCGCCCAACGAGCCGGTTGACTTTGTGAGCTGGGGAGACGCCGCACGCTTCGCCAATTGGCTCACCAACGGTCAGCCCACGGGTTTACAGGGCCCGGGTACGACCGAGACCGGCTCGTACAGACTCAACGGGGCGGTCACGCAGGAGGCGCTGTGGACGGTCAGTCGAGAACCCGGCGCCCGATACGTCATTCCGAATGTGCATGAGTGGTTCAAAGCCGCGTACTACGATCCGACCCGTGCAGGGGGGAGCTACTGGCTTTATCCGATGCGTACGGATGGACCGGTTTACAGCGCACCGCCTCCGGGCACGCTGGCTCCGAGCGCCGCATCGACCGCCAACTTCTACCAGGACGACGATGACGACGACAACGCGTATGACAATGGCTTCGCAATCGAGGGCGGCGGCACGACAGAGGTGGGATCCTATCTATTCTCAGCGAGTTACTACGCCACGTTCGATCAGGGCGGCAACGTTCAAGAGTGGAACGAAACACCGGTGCCGGTGTCGTATCGCATGATTCTTGGAGGTTTCTCGATCACGGATGACCGCCTGATGCGGCGGAACTATGGCCGCCTCAGCAATGGGTCAACGTATGAGTTTGACGGCCTGGGTTTCCGCATCGCCCTCGTCCCCGAGCCCGCCACCCTGACCCTGCTGGCCCTCGGCGCCGCCGGCCTTCGCCGCCGACCCCGGCCGGCGTGAACCGTGGCCGCCCCGGCCAGCCGACTGCGCCCCTTTTTTCGCCTACTTCGCTTCTTTCGCGGCCCCGCCGGAAGCTGCGGGAACGAAAAGGGCCACCCAAGTGGCCCCATGCGATTCTCGCGCTCGTGGAGGCTCAGCAGCGCCCGCTGCCGCCCCGCCGGATGTCCACCCCGCCCGGCAGCGGCTGACCTTCAGCAAGGCAGCGCCCGAACCTTACCCGCCGGCTTTGGCCGACTTCGCCGCTCTCGCGGCTTTCTTTGCCGCTCTTTTGTCGGCCTTCTCTTTCTTCAGCTTCTCGCGATCCACGCTGATCGAGTGCCATGCGGCGCCGGCCTCAGCGTGTTTCCCCTGCTGGGATAACTTGGCGGCGGCCCGGAGCCTGCTCTTGAACCCTTTCGATTTTCTTGGCATGTGCGTCCTTTACCATAAGGTGAATGATCGTATCGATCCGCAGTATACCGGTTATTCCGCGGTTCCGCATCTGCCCGTGGATGATAATCTCAACCGCAAGCCCTGTCGCGGCACGCGGGCGGGACGACCTCTCGATCTGATCCGATCACACAACACAATCAGAAAGCCCTTGAGAAAATGGATCACGAAAACATGAATTCCCGCGGCCTTGTAAACCTCTTCGTGCAGGGAATACAAACTGTCCGCGGATTGACAAATGACCAGAATGTGGGTATCGCATTGAGCCAGTGGGTGCCCAACGCGGATCCCTTTCCTTCGCTCATCCGAGGTGCCCGGCCAGAGCTCGGGACTCCTCCGGAGGCAAGACATGCCCGGCAGACACGCCGCCGCCGCCGCAATCGCTGTTGCCATCGTCATCTGCTGCTGCCCGCACCTGGCGACCGCGGCGCCCGCATGTCCGCCCCAGGCGCGGGTTCGTAGCGGCCGCTTCCCGTGGCGGCCGGTTTCGCTCAACGCGAGCCGATTCTGAGCCGTCGCGTAAGGCAGCTTTGCCGCCTGCCGGCCACCCAGGGGACGGCCGCTGCCCGAGAATGCGGCGCTCGGCGCTGCCTGAAAGGTTGGTCATGCCATGTCGACTTCTGCTGGTGCGGCCAGACCGGGTTCGGCTGGCATGTCGCCCGTGCGAATCGCCGAGCTGTGCGACCTCTACCGCGACGGCCTGCTCAAGGACACCATCCCCTGGTGGCAGAGCCGCTTTCTGGACCGGGAGTGCGGCGGGTTCCTGACCTACCGCGACGCCGACGGGACGCTGCTCAGCACCGACAAACCCGTGTGGGTGCTGGGCCGCGTCACCTGGATGTGGAGCCGGCTCTACAACGCGGTCGAGAAACGCCCCGACTGGCTCGAGGTCGGCCGGCACGGCGTCGACTTCATGCTCAAGCATGCGTTCGACAGCGACGGCCGGATGTTCTTCAGCCTCACGCGCGACGGGCGGCCCCTGCGCAAGCGGCGCTATCTCTTCAGCGAGACATTCGGCACGATCGCCCTCGCCGAATACGCCCGGGCCGCCCAGTCAGAAGAGATGCTCGACCGCGCCCGCAAGCTGTACCGGCTCATCCTCATGTATGATCGCACGCCCGGCCTGTTGCCGCCCAAGGTGCTCCCGCAGACGCGCGTGCTGAAAGGGCACGCCATGCCGATGATCCTGCTCGCCACGTCGCAGGTCATCCGGCAGGCGGACCCGGACCCCAAATCACGCGAACTGTATGACGACACGATCGAACGATCCTATACCGAGGTCTTCCGCGACTTTCTCAAGCCGGAAAAGAAGTGCCTGCTCGAAACCGTGCTCGCCGACGGCAGCATTCTGGACAACCCCGAAGGGCGCATGGTTAACCCCGGCCATGCCATCGAGACGAGCTGGTTCATCATGGAGGTAGGCCGGCACCGAAGAGATCGCGACCTCATCGACCGCGCGGCTCAGATCCTCGAGTGGTCGCTCGAAATCGGCTGGGACAGCCAATATGGCGGGATTCTCTACTTCGTCGATTGTGACGGGAAGCAGGCCGAGCCGTACGAGCACGAGCTCAAGCTCTGGTGGCCGCACAACGAAGCGCTTTACGCGTGCCTGCTGGCGCTGCACCTGACCGGGGATGCGAAATGGGCCGCATGGTATGAGCGGCTGCACGAATGGTCGTTTGCCCGCTTCCCCGATCGCAAGAACGGCGAGTGGTTCGGCTACCTGCGTCGCGACGGATCGGTCTGCAGCACGGTCAAGGGCAACATGTGGAAGGGCCCGTTTCACCTCCCGCGCATGCAGCTCTACGGGTGGAAGCTGCTCGAGGAGATGAAGAACGGCCCGGTGAAGCTGTGAACGAGCCGGTCACCCGCGCAGGGCGCCGTGCTCATCCCGAGGGAACTGATGCATCCTGACATTGAAAAGCTGTTCGATCTGACGGACCGCGTGGCGCTGGTAACCGGCGGCGCGGTGAATCTGGGCCGCGACGCCGCCGAGGTGCTGGCGGGCGCCGGATGTCATCTGGTCATCACCTCGCGCGACCTGCAGCGGGCGAAAAAGGCGGCGGCCGATCTTCACGCAACGTATGGCCGTGAAGTGCTCCCGCTGGCGCTCGACCAGTCTGACGCGGCCCAGGTCGCGAGCATGGCCCAGGCCGCCGTGGCCTGGCGCGGCCACATCGACATTCTCGTCAACAACGCGGGCGGCGGCTCAAACAAGGGCGCTGCCCGCCTGTTCGAGCGCAACCCGGAAGACATCGCCCGCATGATCGAGGTGAACCTGACCGGCGCGCTCTACTGCTGCCGCGAGATCGGCAAGGCCATGGCCGCCCGGGGACGAGGGAAGATCATCAATATCGCTTCGATCGCCGGGCTCGTCGGGCGTGACCGCCGCATGTACGAGCGGAACGCGATGGCCGGACAGCCGATCGATTACGCGGCCGCCAAAGCCGGCGTCATCGGCATGACGCGGGACCTCGCCGGCTTTCTGTCGCCCCTGGGCGTCCATGTCAACGCGATTTCACCGGGCGGATTCAATCGCAACCTGCCCGACGGTTTCGTGAAGGACTACAGCGACCGCACGCCGCTCCAGCGCATGGGCCGCGACGGTATCGACCTCAAGGGCGCCATCCTGTTTCTGGCGTCGGACGCCTCGGATTATGTCACGGGGCACAACCTCGTGATCGACGGTGGATTCTCGATCTGGCAATAGCCTTTTCTACAGCAACCGAGGAGCACACATGTCGGACACCTTTGTTGTCATCGGTCTGGGATCGATGGGCAACCCGTCCCCGTGACCGCCCACGCCACGCATGTCAGCGACCTCCCGCCCGGCTTAGACAACCTGCTCGCTATGATCATCGAGTGGCAAGGCGGCGCAATCCTCAACTTTCACGATGATCTCTTGGGCCGTCAACAATGCGACGCTGGGGTCTACGCAGAAAGATTCACACGACGTGGCATCGACAATGTCCTCATTGCCCGTGCGCAGGAAACACGGGCAGCGAGTATCCCGGCGCGCCGGGACCCATGCCACCCTGTTCGAGAGTGTCAATCATTCCGCGTTCCGGCTTGGCAACAGTG
>CAZQEN010000242.1:5187-11903 GCA_964591605.1 uncultured Planctomycetales bacterium | reverse complement strand
GGGCAGCGTACTCGCTGCCCGTGCGAGTAGGTCACGGGCGATGGGCATCCGCGATTGGGGATGTCCCGGCGTGCCGGGACCCATTCCACTCGTCTGCCACTGAGCTCCGGATGCACCCCGCGCTGCCAGCAGCACCGCACGGCCGCATCATCGCGAGCCGTTTTCCGCTACAATGGGGGTTGGGCCAGGTCATCCTGAAGAACGGTCTCGCTGGGCGGAGGGCAGGCACCCACCATGAGGGAAGCGATCGGCAGATCCCCGCCGGCGCCAGTCGCGGCCGTTCTCCTGAGCGTCATCCTGGCTTCGACCGCCGCCGCTCAGCAGCTCCTCATCAGCAGCGACTTCAATCACGAGGTGCTGCGCTATCACCCGACCACGGGTGCTTATGAAACCACTTTCATCCCCGCTGCCCTGCCCGATGGCCTCAATCAGCCGCACGGCATGCTCGTCCGCTGTAATGACATCCTCCTCGCCAGCTTCGGATCCGATCAGATTCTGCGGTACCACCGGTCGAGCGGTGCGTTCCTCGGCGTATTCATCGATGCGGCCAGCGGACTGAACGATCCAGTGTACCTCGCGTACGGTCCCGACGGCCGCATCTACATCTCCAGCCAGGCCAGCGACGAAATCCTGCGTTTCTCGCGCAGCGGTGCCTTCATCGACGCATTCATCCCGGCGGGCAGCGGAGGCCTCGACGGACCCAGCGGCTTCGCCTTCGGCCCCGACGGTCGCCTTTATGTGGCCGGTCGTTACAGCGCCAACGTCATCGCCTATGACGCTCAGACCGGCGCATACGAAGCGACCGTCCTCGACAGCTCAGACAACCTCGGCTTCGGCAACACCTTCGGACTCAACTTCGGCGACAACGGCGATCTCTATGTTGCCTCGAACAACCAGGTCATCCGCTACGATCTCGACTCCGGGATCGTCGCATCGATTCCCATCGGTTTTCCCATCGGAATCGAGCCCGGACCGGCGGGCAACATCTACGTGGCCAGCAGCAACAACCTCTATGTGATCAACAGTGCGACCAACGCCCTCAGCGGCCCCTTTCTGACCGGCGGCACGATCAACCTCCTGAACTTCTTCACGTTCACGCCACCCGACGGCCAGCCGGCCTGCGCCTCCCCGGACTTTGACCTCGATGGAGACGTCGATGCCGAGGATTTCGACGCGTTCCGGGCCTGCGCCGCCGGCCCGGCCATTCCCCTCGCCCCTGCCTGTGCCGCTTTCGACCTTGACGGCGATCTCGACGCCGATCTGAACGATTTCGGCCAACTGCAGCGCTGCCGCACTGCCCCCGACCTGCCCGCAGACCCCTCCTGTGTGGATGAACCCCGGCCTGCCGCAGCAGCCGCCCCCTGTGGCGGCCGTCCCCGCGATAGACGGACAACTCCCCCGCAGAGCAGGTAGAATACCGCCGTTGTCGACGCGCGAGGTCCTTATGCGATCAGACGGGAATCGAATCAGCGTCTTTCTATTCGTGGGCCTGTCTCTGGCCTCATGGTGCACGGCCGTTCCGGCCGCGCCCGCGTCCCCCCGACCCAACATCGTCTTCCTCCTCGCCGATGACCTGGGTTACGGCGACCTGGGCTGCTACGGGCAGAAGAAGATCCGCACGCCCCATCTCGACCGCCTCGCGACCGAAGGCATGCGCTTGACTGCACACTACGCCGGCAACAATGTCTGCGCACCGTCGCGCTGCACGCTGATGAGCGGTAAACATCCCGGCCACGCCTACATCCGCGACAACCGCGGCGGCGTCGGCACCGGCCGCGAGGGTCAGGAGCCGGTCCCTCTCGGCGAGCTCCAGCTCCCGCTGACGCTGAAGAAGCTTGGCTACACCATCGGCGGATTCGGCAAGTGGGGGCTCGGCCCCGTCGGCAGCACCGGCGATCCGCTCCGGCAGGGGTTCGACCGCTTCTACGGCTACAACTGCCAGTCCGTGGCCCACAATTACTACCCCGCCTACCTGTGGGACAACGACCGCAAGGTGCCGCTCGACAACCCCCCGTTTGCCGCGCACCAGAAACTGCCCCCCGGCGCGGATGTGAACGACCCCGCCAGCTACGTCCCCTACATCGGCAAAGACTACGCACCCGACCTGATCACGCAGCAGGCGCTCGCCTTCATCCGCCAGAACAGGGATCGCCCGTTCTTCCTCTACTATCCGACCACGGTGCCGCACCTGGCCCTGCAGGTCCCCGCGGATTCGCTCAAAGAGTACGAAGGTGCCTTTCCCGAAACCCCTTACACCGGCGACCGCCGGTATCTGCCGCACCGCACGCCGCGCGCCGCCTACGCCGCCATGGTGACGCGCATGGACCGCGAGATGGGACGCATCATCGCCCTCATCCAGGAGCTCGGACTCGACGATCGAACGATCTTCGTCTTCTCCAGCGACAACGGCCCTCTGTACGAACAACTCGGCGGCACCGACACCGAGTTCTTCAACAGCGCGGCCGGCCTCCGCGGCCGCAAGGGCTCGTTCTACGAAGGGGGTTTCCGCGTGCCGGGAATCGTGCGCTGGAAAGGCCGTATCGAGCCCGGCGCCACGAGCGACCGCGTCACCGGTTTCGAGGACTGGCTCCCGACCCTGCTCGAACTGATCGGCGCGCCGGAGGCAACTCCCTCCGGCATCGACGGCATCAGCTTCGCGCCGACCCTGCTCGGCCGCCCGCAGCCGCCCCGCCCGTTCCTGTACCGGGAATCACCGGGCTATGGTGGACAACAGAGCGTCCGCGTCGGCCCCTGGAAAGCGATCCGCACAAAACTGGTTGCCAAACCCGCCCAGTCACGCCCCGGCGCCGGGCATCTCGAACTCTACAACCTGGAGACCGACCCGGCCGAGACCACCGACGTGTCGGCCCGGCACCCCGATCGCGTCCGCGAACTCTCGGACATCCTCCGGCAACAGCACGTCAAATCGGAACTCTTCCCCATCCATGCACTGGATGCAGACATCCAGACGGTAGGGGATTAAGCTCCCCGACAAACGATCTGTCCGGCACCGCGCCGGACCCGTGTCGGGAGTGCCGGGCACCGTGATTCACCGATGCAGTTGGATGTTGCCGCCGCGCAACGTGCCCGACGCGGTGTAGCCGCTGGACAGCGTGATCGCGAATGTGTCTGAGGTACCCGGTTCTCCCGAGTCGGTCACGTCGACCTCGTACGTGAACCCGCCCACCCCATTGAGCTCGGCCGTACCTTGAATGCGGCGCGTGGTGTCGTTCAATACGATGTAATCGGTCACGCCCGTTGCTTTGACCTTCACGTTGGCCCCGCGATCCTTGTAGACCAGATGGCCGAACAGGGCTTCGTCGCGCAGGCCGCCGCTCACGCCGAAGTATGCCCTGCCGCTGCCGACATCGATGAAGCCTCCTCCGGTGATGAAGTCCTCAGTGGAGGTGGGTTCGCCGCAGATGATTCCGGACTCGGCGTGAGCAATCATGACGTCTGCGAAGCCGAAGATTTCGATGTGCAGCGCATTGACGGTCATGTTGCCGGTGCCGCCATCGGTGGAGGGTTTCTGCTCGTTGACGACAACGCGACCGACAAGCGTGTCGTTCACCTCGAGGTCGATGGTCTGGTTGGCTTCCGCTGTCACCACGTGCGCCTCCCCGTCGACAATCAACGTGGCGATCTGGCTCTCTCCGCTGACGGAGGCCACGCCGTCGGCACATTGAGCCTTGGCCTCCGCGATCAGGAATTCGAGCGTGATATGGTGCCCTTCCACAGTGATATCGAGGTTGGCCAGGGAGGCTTCTGCGCTCGTCAGCTCTCCCTGCCCGGCAACGGCGGCGTGGGCGACCTCGGCACTCAGGAGCCCCGGGATCTCAAGATCCAGCAGGGCGGTTTCCAGCGTCCCTCCCGCCGGGGGTAGCGACCCCGTGTCGGCGAGGGTATAGGTGTTCCCGCGTACGGTTGCGAGGAGGAGTGCAGCTCGTCCGCTGAACTCGTTGGCGCCCGGCTCGGGGTCAGGATCGATCGGGAGGCTCGGGAGGTCTCCGCATGAGGCCAGCCCGATGGCGAAACTCGCGACACCCGCGGCGAGGCAGACCCTCGACAGGCGACGTTCCGAACATGGCGTTCTCGTGGGCAGAGCATGCATGGCGAATCCTCCCTGCGTTCTGTTTAGATTACCATAAAAAGGTTCTGGCTGGCATTATGTTATTAAAGGAGGTCAATTTCCGGGTGGGCCCCGGTCGCCGGCTGCGACGCGCTGGGCGTCGGAGCCGGGCAGCGGGCGCGCGCCCCGCAACGGGGAAGCTCGACTGAGGTCCCCGCGCGATTCTGATCACAGCCCTTCGCGGCCTCTTCCGCGTGTCCAGTTGTGCTTGCTTCTTTAACCCACCTGGAGAGAAATTAAGGTTTTGAGGCCCTTGGGAAGGCTCCGGTCGCCCATCAACCGCCTACTGATGCATCCTTTCCCGTCGATTCCAGTGATTCAAGCTGATCAATGACTCGCCGGCGTTTGATCTTGTCGCATTTGTCGCAATCGGCGGGCCGCCTCGGCCTCGTTCTTGAGCTTCTGATATACCTCGTCGATGCTCACCTGTGCGGCGGATCCGGGCGCAAAACCGCAGTCCGGATTGAGCGTGATGCGCTCCGCCGGCAGGTGCGCGAGGGCCTTGCGCACGCGATCCACGATCTCCTCGGGCGAATCGACGCGCCCCGGCTGCGTGCTCACGCATCCCAGGCCGATCTCGAAGTCTTCGCGCAGCTTTCGCAGCACCGAAAAGTCGCCGGCCTGCGGCGCGGTGAACTCCATCGTCAGGTGATTCACCCGCAGCCGGTTGAGCTGCCGCAGAATCGGGTCGTATCCGCCGGCATGGCAGTGCTCACCGCGAGCCCGTGCCCCGGCCCGTCGGCACAGATGAACCGCCAGCTTCATATCCCCGAACCCGTCCACCACGGCATTGACCGTGTCCACGGCGAAGTCGGCCGCCGCATCCGCATCGTCGTAGCCGGCGCGGACCGCCGGGTCGACGAACAGGCACAGGTGCGGATCGTCAATCTGCACGATGGTCGCTCCCGCCTCGCGCAGCAGCGCGAGTTCCTGCCGCAGGATCGGCACGCAGTCACGCACGAAGTCTTCGCGCTTCGGGTACGCCTTCCGCGACTTCTCGGCGTCCCACATCCGCTCGCCCAGCAGGGCCGGCGCGGGCAGCGTGGCCTTGACCATCCGCGTCGTGATCCGCCTGAGCAGCCGGACCTCGCTCGCGATGACGCCGGGCTTCTTCGATGACACTGTGCCGGTGACGATCGTCCACGGCCGGCCGTCGGCGGGATTCACGCCGAGTTCAAAACCGTGTGCCAGGTCCGCAATCACGCCGATGTAGCTGCGCCGCCCCCACTCTCCGTCCGTCACGATGTCCAGCCCGGCCTGCTCCTGCAGAGCGACCACGTATCGGATCGCCGACTCCATCCGCCGCTCAAAATCCTCCGACGAAATGCGTTCATCGGCGATCAGATCGCGCACAAACGCCGGCCGCGGCATCGAGCCGACCACGCTGGCCGGAAACAGCATGCCGTAGTCACTGTGGTGGGTCATGGATTCCCCCCGTCCCACAAACGTTTGATTTCTTCGCGCCCTGCGCAAATTCCTGGGACGACATCATCTGAAATCTCAAATCTCAAATCTCAGATCTCAAATACGGTTGCGGGTAACGCCCGCGCCAGGAAAGGAGTCGACACAAGGACAACCAGTCGAAAGCGAAGGATCAGAATCGAAACGCGTGCGGGTGCCTCCATGTCTCATCTCGATTGAGCTCTCAAACCCGCTTATGAGCCCCTTACCCTGATCCGCGCTGCCCAATCCCGGTTGGCCAGTGCGTAGTCCTCCTCCGTGTCAATCTCCATGTAATCGCCGTGCGTGGGGACCATGTGCACCGGCACCCCGCACTCGATCATCTCCTGAAACAGCAGGATCAGATACGCCTTCTCGAACACCTTCGCCTCGCGCCAGGGTCTGCCGGAGCAGCGCTCGCGGACGCGGTGAAAGTGCTCGCGCAGGAGCCGCGCCCCGCGCGGCGTGAACTTCGCGACGCCGATGTACTCCCCCGACGCCTCCTCCGACGGGATTTCCCGGTGAATCCGCACCACCCGGTCACCTTCCACGATCACCTTTTCCGCATCATGCTCGGGATGCTGCGACCGGTCGGCATAGCGGTCGCGCCAATGCGTGTCGACGCACAGGACGATGTCGCCCGGATGGCGGAGCGCATCGCGCACGATGCTGTCGCGAAAGAGAATGTCCGCGTACGAGCAGACGAATCCGCCCTCCATGTGCGATTCGGCGTGAAAGAGCGAGAGCAGGATGTTGTTGTTCTCCCAGTTGGCGTTGTGGCAGAGCGTCAGATGCGGGTGATCGCGCCGGATCAGATCGATCTGGTAGCCCCCGATGAACACCTTGTCAGCCAGACCCGCTCCGTCGAACGCCTCGAGCAGCCAGTCGATGATCCGACGCCCGCCCACCGTCGCGTAGCACTTGGGTTGATGATCGGTCATGGAATTGAGCCGGCTCCCGCGCCCGGCGCCGATGATGATCGCCTTCAAGGACCACCCTCCATCTCATTGATCACGCGATAGAGCCCGAAGCGCAAGCGAGGGGTTCACGTGACCGTCTCACCCTCGTGTGATTCTCTCGCGCATGCGGGCGCACAATCCTGTTCAAGCAGGAGCGCAGAAGGATTCAGCCTGGGTGGCATGGGCAA
>CAZQEN010000242.1:0-5087 GCA_964591605.1 uncultured Planctomycetales bacterium | reverse complement strand
GGGTGGCATGGGCAACATACTCATTGCCCGTGCGCATGAAACACGGCCAGCGGGTATCCCGATGTACATCGGGACCCATGCCACCCTGTTTGACGGTGTCAATCATCCTGCGTTCCTCCTGAGCCCGAGCGTGCGCCCCGACTCATCGGGCTGGTGCGGGAATCCTATCTCGCGCCCACGGCCGCACCGGCCGGCTCGTCCGATTCCGCCGTGGCGGACGCCTCGGGCCCGCGACGTGGCGGCGCCCCCGTCGGCAATGCGTTCCACCGCGGCAGCAGGATCAGGGCGGCCAGCAGCGTCATTCCCCCGAGCAGGGTGAACACGCCGTCCCAGCCCCAGCGCTGGTTGAAAAAGCCCGGCAAGGTACCGCCGAGAATCGCACCGATCGACCCCATCCCGTTGATGACCCCCGCGGCCGTTGATGCGCCGCGCTTTGTGCCGAAATCCACCGCCGCCGCACCGACGACCAGGCTGTCAGGCGCGAAGAGCAGCATCCCGATCGCAAAAAAACTCACCCCCAGCATCCACCGGCTCACCGGAAAGTGATTGAACGAGATGAGCAACCCGCCCAGCAGCAGCAGGCAGATCACGCACACCGGCACCCGCCGCGTACCGAACACCCGATCCGACAGGTACCCCCCGGTCAGAGCGGCCGCAGGTCCCGCCAGCTCGAACAGGCCGCTCAATAGCCCCGACTCGGTCATGTTGCTGTTCAGGCGGGCGTGAATGAACTTCGGCCCCCAGAACAGGATCGCGTACCGCGCCGGCTTGAGCAGGAAATACACCGCCGCAAACAGCAGCACCATCCGATTCGTCACCACCTCGCGGATGACGCTCCACGACCCCTCCGGTTCGCAGGACGCCGTCCCAGTCATGCCGAGCGTGGCTGGTGTTTCGCCGTGGTAGCGCTCGATCGGCGGCAGACCCACGTCTTCAGGCCGGTTCCGCTGAAACACGAGGAACAGTATCGCGACGACCGTCAGGGCGCCGGCCGGCACATAGAAGGCGTATCGCCACCCCAGCTGATCCCCCGCAATCCCCGCCACCATCGAGGCGAGCAGCCCGCCCAGGGCATAGTTGGTGCACCACAGTCCCATCACCATCCCGCGCTCGCGCCGCGAGAAGAACGCACTCATGTTCTTCGAGAGCGGCGCCCACCCGCTGGACTGGCACAGCCCCTGGATCAGAAAGAACACGCCCAGCATCACCGTCCACGTGGAAGCCCCCATCGCCACGGCCGCGATCACCGATCCGAGCAGCCCGGCCGCAACGACCTTCCGCGTGCCCCAGCGGTCGCCCGCCATGCCGAAGACGAACTGCCCGACCGCATACGCGACCAGGTACGCCCCGTCGATCCACGCCATCTGCGCATCGCTCAAGCCGAGCGCCGGGTCGTGCTCGATCTCGATTTTCGCGACCGAAAACGACTTGCGGGTCAGGTAGAAACCGGCGTAAGCGAGCCACGTGATGCCGAAGATCTGCCAGCGCCATCGCTCGTAGCGCGCATACCGATGAATGGTCTGTGCCTGCAGATGCATCGAACCTCTCCGGCAGCATCATCTTAGGGGATCGGGCGGCGGATGGGAAACCGCTCGGCACCGCCGCACTGGGTCCATGACACTTCGGGCGGGGTGGCATGGACAGCGTCGGCTTCGCGCAGCGATGCCGACGTTGCCCGTGCGCGCCTCGCCACAGGCAGTCGGGTGGCATGGGTCCCGGCGCGCCGGGATACTCGCTGCCCGTGCACGCCTCCCCACGGGCAGTGTGCATTTGCATCCGCGAATGTTCCCGGCGCGCCGAGACTCATGCCACCCCGCCGTTTCTGTCACCGACCCGGTGGCACTCAGGATCTGGCGAGAACGCCCGTGCCGGTGCCCGCCGGGTCCAGCGCCAAGGCCCTGGCAGGGTTCTCCACGGTCAGCCTTCGCACAAGCGCCTCAGAGACGCCCGTCTCGCGCAGAAGGGGCAGGAACTTCTCGAACAGATACGTGTATCCGTGGATCTTGCCCGCCGCCTCGCCTCCGCGCGGCTCGCCCACGTTGTACCAGCCCGAATCCTGCGAGATCAGCAGCCGGTCGATCAGCCCCTGCTCGAGCATGAACTGCACCCGCTCCAGGCTCTTCTCCTGCGATGACTGCCGGATCGCGTCGAACTCGACCCACGCCCCGCGCCGGGCCGCGGCAACGTGGTGGGCCGGATCGGGCTCGCTGTCGGCGTGGACAAAGATGAAGTTGTCCGCCGGCACGCCCTCTTCCCGGAGGATGTCCAGCGCTTCGCCCGCCGCAACGCCGTGGCCGGTGTGGCACGCGATGGTCATCCCCGTCGCCCGCCACGTCCGGCAGGCCGCCCGGACGATCTTCTGCTGGACCGGGATCAGTTGGCCGGCATTGACGGCAATCTTGATGAACCCCGGCCGGATCCCGCTCCCCTCGATGCCTTCTTCGAACTCCCGGATCCAGCGATCGGCCAGTTCGTCGGGTGGAGCGGTGAAGGCATCCGGCGGGAGGAACGGCGCCTTGTACAGCCCCGTGTTCGTCACGATGTGCAGGCCCGTCAGCTCCGACAGACGCGCCAGCACCTGCGGATTGCGCCCGATGAACATCGGCGTGCAATCCACGAATGCCCGAACCCCCAGCGGCCGCAGCGCGTCCAGATACGGCCGCATCACCTCGACCACTTCCTTCGCGTCGTACCGGTGCCGGCCCGTCCGGTCGGCCCCGGCAAAGTCGCACATCACGTGCTCGTGCACGAGCGTCGGTCCGAGCTGCTCCGCATCGATCGGCCCGCGAACCGTCTGAATGATCCGGCGCCGCGCCCGATCCGCGGCGCTCGGCCGCTCTGACGCCGGCCGTCGAGCGCTGCACCCGCTGACCGAAAGGAGATGCCCCGCTCCGACCGCCGCCAGGCCGCTCAGAACCCGCCGCCGCGACAGTCGCCCTGCGATCGTGCTTTGCCCGCAAGAATGCATGAACCCACTCTAACCGCGACGGCCGTCTCCCGGAACCGGCACGCCCGAAAGACCCACCACGCCCCTTATGCCTGCCGAAGGGTGCATCTGAAATACAGGGGCATGTCTCTCGGGTGGCATGGGCAGCGCACTCGCTGCCCGTGCGCGCCTCACCACAGGCAGTCGGGTGGCATGGGTCCCGGCGCGCCGGGATACTCGCTGCCCGTGCACGCCTCCCCACGGGCAGTGTGCATTTGCATCGGCGAATGTCCCGGCGCGCCGGGACCCACCTCGCCCGATTCTGTCGCGGACCCTGCACCCTCTGGCAGACGTCCGCATTCTTGCAGATCGCGCCGACCCGGTTATCGTGTCATCGCAGGAGTTTCGCGGAGTTGGACGCATGCCGGGCCCGCGGCCGGACCGCCTTCCGGCCCCAGGCGGCCGGACGACGCATCTGCGAGAGGAGCAGCCGTGAGACAGGCATCGATTCAGCAGGGAATCCGGGAGATGTGGCCGGCAGTGCTGGCGATCTTCCTGAACACATCCGTCGTCGTCGGCGAGGACTTCGAGCGCAGCGCGTGGGAGCTCGACGGGCCGGTCATCTTGCCGTGGAAGACCATCGAACCGGACCAGGCGTATCACGGCCAGTGGCTCGTGGCCGGCGACCTCGACGCCGACGGCCAGGCCGAGATCGTCTCCGCGCGGCAGATCAAGCAGCGGGTGACGGCCGTCGTCGCCACCCGACTCGACGGCGCCGTGCTGTGGCGGTGGGGCGAGGCCGACGCCGGCTCCCCGGTACTGGCTTACGATGTGCCCGTGCAGATCTTTGACCTCGACGGCGACGGCCGGCCGGAGGTCTATCTGAGCATCGAAAAGGAGCTGATCGTTCTAGAAGGTCCAACGGGTAAGGAAGCGCGGCGCCTCCCGCTGCCCGAAGGCCTCGAGGTCGCCGACTGCATCGTCTTCGCCAATCTGCGCGGCGGGCCGCGGGCCCGCGACATCATCGTCAAGGACCGCTACCGCCAGCTCTGGGCGTACACCGACGAGTGGAAGCTGCTCTGGCACTGGCAGCCGCCGCAGTACATGACGTGCCACCATCCCCGGCTCATCGACATCGACGGCGACGGCCGCGACGAAGTCATGGGCGGCTACACGCTCCTCGACGACGACGGCCGCGAGCTCTGGACCATGACCTCGGAGAAGATCAACCTGGGCCGGGGCCATCTCGACTGCTGCGAAGTCGTCCGGGCCGGTTCGCGCCCCCAGGACTTCCGCCTCGTCGTGAGCTGCTGCGGCGCCAACGGCATCGCCATGCTCGACGGACGCGGCCGGACAATCTGGGACGTCGCCGGGCATCACTTCGAGTCCATCGACATCGGCCGCGTCGTCCCCGGCAGCTCCGAGCCGCAGATCGTCGTGGACATAGCCCATCAGCCCTACCGCAAGGGGTCACTCTGGGTGATGGACGCGCAGGGCAACCGGCTGGGCAGCTACCTCTGCGGCGACAGCCGCCACCACCGCCTCATCGACTGGGACGGCGACGGCGTCGACGAGATCCTCGTCGGCCAGACGCAGCGGCTTCTCAATGCCCGCGGCGAGTGCGTCGCCCGCCTCGGACCGGTCGACGCGTTCCACCGCGCAACGCCCGTGCCGCCCGACGAGGACCACGAGCCGTTCGGCCTGGTCGGCGACATGGACGGCGATGCCCGCCCGGAGATTCTGCTCTACTCCCAAACGAAGATCCTGATCTACCGCAGCGAAAAGGCCGCCCGCGTGCCCGCCCTGCGCCTCGGCACCGGCGTGAACGTGACGTTGTATTAGGACGCCCCGCATGCTCTGGAAAGCTCTAGCCGTCTGCATCTTCGCCCTCCCAGTGACACCCGCCCTCGCGGAAGCGCCGCCGGGCGCCGCGACCCAGCCCATCGCCCCGGCCGACTGGCCCCACGTCAACCGCGACCGCGGCGGCACGCGCTGCTCCCCCCTCGACCAGATCCGCCGCGAAAACGTCCATCAGCTCCAGGTCGCCTGGACCTACCACACCGGCGACGCCACCGACAAGACCACCATCGAATGCACGCCCATCGTGATCGACGGCGTCATGTACATCACCACCGCCCGCACGAAGATCGTCGCCCTCGAG
>CAZQEN010000241.1:0-11916 GCA_964591605.1 uncultured Planctomycetales bacterium | reverse complement strand
GTGCGCGGCGACTTTCAGGAAGGCTTTCAGATCTGGGGCGAGCACGGGAGTGTGATCGGCCGGACCTACCTGCCGTGGTTCCACAAGTCGTCGGATGTCGAGTGTTTTTCGACGAAAGACGGCCTGCATCGCCGGCCGCTGGGCGAGGACGCGTACACGTACAAGCGCCAGCTCGAGGGGCTGGCCGATGCGATCCTTCATGGAAAGCCGACCACGGGCGGGACGGTTGCGGACGGCGTGGCCGCGATGCGGGCTCTGGTGGCCATCGCGCGGTCGGTCGAGCGCGGCGAAGCCGTTCGACTGGCGGACGTGAGCGGAGGAGTATGAACCGCACAGACGCAGAGGACGCAGAGATTTCAATTCCTACCACGAAGACACGAAGGCACGAAGAAGAACCAACCTACGCTCTCCCCCTTCGTGTCTTCGTGCCTTCGTGGTGAATTCCGTCTTCTGGCATGCTGCGGATGAGACGACATGATGCAGATCGGGATCTTTGCCAGAACGTTCGTCCGCGACAGCGTTGAAGAGGTCTTTGACGCGGTGAAGGCACACGGCCTCTCGTGCGTGCAGTTCAACATGAGCTGCTGCGGGCTGGCTCCGCTGCCGGATCGGATCCCGCCTGAACTCGCCGTCCGGATCCGTGAGGCCGCCGCGTCCCGGAGGATCGCCATCGCCGCCGTCTCGGGCACCTTCAACATGATTCACCCGGATTCTGGGCAGCGTCGCGACGGTCTGCGGCGGCTGGATGTCCTGGCCGGCGCCTGTCACGCCATGGGAACATCACTCATCACGCTCTGCACCGGCACGCGCGATCCGCAGAACATGTGGCGGCGGCACCCGGACAACGACACGCCGGACGCAAGGAAGGATCTCTGCGAATCGATGCAGGAAGCGATCCGGATTGCGGAAGTTCACGATATTCAGCTCGGCATCGAGCCGGAGGTGTCGAACGTTGTCGACTCGGCGGCGGAAGCGCGGCGACTGCTGGATGAAATGGGCTCGCCCCGGATCAAGATTGTGATGGACGCCTCAAACCTGTTTCATGCGGGCGAGCTGCCGCGGATGCACGGGGTGATGGACGAGGCATTCGAACTGCTGGGCCGCGACATCGCCATCGCCCACGCCAAGGACCTGAGCCGCGACGGCCAGGCCGGCCACGAGGCCGCCGGCACCGGCGTCCTCGACTACGACCACTACATCGCCCTGCTGCGCCGATACGGCTATGCCGGTCCGCTCATCCTGCACAACCTGACCGAAGCGAAGGTGCCCGCGTGCGTCCGGTTCCTCAGGGGCAAGCTCGGACTGCCGGGGTGATGCTGCGCCGGAGGAGGCTTTGCCTGGCAGGCCCTCGCTGGCGCTTCGCGCTCTGTTACCGCTTCCACGGCGGCTGCTCGGGCAGGTAGGCCTGGAACTCTTCGATCAGGGCGGCTTCATAGGCATCGTCGTAGCGGCCGCTCAGGAACCGGTCTGCCCCCTCCTCATAGAAGCGCTTCCAGCTCGCGTCCTCGTGCCCCGGATTGATGGGGAAGAACCGCGCGTGGTTGGCGCGGGCGGCCTTCAGATCGCCCGGCGCGTCGCCGATCATGAGAACCTGCGCCGGCTCGTACCGGCCCTTCGTGGCGTACTGCAGATGCTCGGCCTTGGTCCCCATTTCCTGGCCGCAGATGAGGCAGACGAACGAATCGATCCGGTGCTCCTCCCATTCGCGGCAGAGGGCCTCGGTGGGCGTCTGGCTCACCACCATCAGATCCGCATGGGGGCGAAGCTTCTCGAGCGACTCACGGACGTATGGAAACGGCGGCACGTTCCGCACCATGTCCGCGATGGACTCGTTGACCGCCTTGCTCCAGCGCAGCGCCTGCTTCAGGACCGCGTCGCCCGTCCGGTCGATCCGGTCCTGCAGGTTCCTGTTGTCGAGCGGAACTCCCGACGCGATGAACTCGCGGACCGGACCCGCCTGCGGCACCGCCGCGCGGCGGGCGATCACTTCCGGCCGCTCGCGCAGCAGGTCGAACACCCTGACCAGCGCCGGCCAGCGGTTGATGCCCCGTTCCTTCGAATACAGATTCACAAACTCCGCCGCCTCGCGGGCGTATTTCGAGACCGCCTGCAAATCCCAGTGCTTGACGATGTTGGGGATGAAGCACTCCTTGTGCTTGATCTCCATCGTGTCGAAAACGCACCCGTCCGAGTCGATCCCGACGAAAAACTTGTGACGGGGTTTGAAGGAACGAAACTGATCGCGTGGGTCACTCATGTAAGCATCTCACTACAGGTCGAAGGACTTCATGGGATCGCCTGAGAATCAAGGCTTGCTCTCCCGGATACCTTCTCAAACACCGGAAAACGCCGAAAACCCTCCATCAATCGGCACCGTAATCCCCGTGATGAAACCCGCCGCCGGCGACAGCAGCCAGTGAACGGTGCCATAAATGTCCTCGTCCGTGCCGAACCGGTTCATCGGCGTGTGCCCGATGATGGTCTTGCCGCGCGGCGTCAGTTCCCCCGTGGCCTTGTCGGTCAGCAGGAACCGGTTCTGCTCGGTCAGCATGAAGCCGGGGGCAATCCCGTTCACACGGATCTTCGGCGAGTACTCCTGGGCCATGTGCACCGCCAGCCACTCGGTGAAGTTCTTGACCCCGCTCTTGGCGGCGGAATACGCGGGGATGCGGGTCAGCGGCCGGAAGGCATTCATGCTGGCGATGTTCAGGATCAATCCCTCGCCGCGCTGGGCCATCGGCTTTCCGAAGACCATCGAGGGCAGAACGGTCCCCAGGATGTTGAGATCCATCACCTTCTCGAACGCGTCGGCGGGAATGTCGAAGAACGGCTTGTCGGGGCCGGTGGTGGCCATCGGATGATTGCCGCCGGCGCCGTTGATCAGGACATCGACCCGCCCCAGGAGCTGCTCGCAGCGGATGCACGCCAGTTCGATGCTCTGGCGCTGCAGCACGTTGCAGCCGATGGCGACGGCCTGATGGCCCGCGGCGGTGATCTGGCCGGCCACGGCCTCGGCCGCTTCGAGCTTGAGGTCGAGGACCGCCACGGACATGCCCTGGGCGGCCAGGTACTTGGCCAGCCCTCCGCAGAGAACTCCCCCACCGCCGGTGATGGCCACGGTCTTGCCGGACAGGTCAAACAGTGCGCTCATGCTTCGTTCCGTTTCCTCAGACCAAATCGGGCCGGTCAATATACGTCAAGACCCGCCACCTGTCAGCGGGTCCGTGACAGAATTGGCGGGGTGGCATGGGCAGCGTCGGCTTCGCGGGCGGGGTGGCATGGGCCGGGTCGGCTGCGCGCCGCGACGCCGACGCTGCCCGTGCGAACCTCCCCACGGCTCCCGGCGCGCCGGGCGACCTGCCAGCCCGCTGCGTCGTGCGGGCCACCCATGAACGACATGGGCAGCGAATTCGCTGCCCGTGCCGCCTGGATCTGCGATGGCCGGTGTGAGATTACGCGATCTTGATCTCGTTCTCCGGAACGGCGTCGCTCTCGGGATCGAACCACTCCTCCTTGAATTCGATCTTGGTCCCGGTCTTCATGCACATGTTCGACACCAGGGCGATGACCGCGTCAGCCAGGCCGACCCGCCCGTGGCACCGCGGCGTGAATGCGGCCGTCGCCGGGTCGTTCTCGGGGTGTGGATTGTCCTTGCTGGGCAGGACGACCTTGGAGGCGTTGCGAATCAGCCAGGCCATGTGCTCCTGCTGCTCGCGGTAGCCGCGGCTGGTCAGGGTATCCGGCGTACCGACGCCGGTGGCCCACATCTTGGTGGAGCCGCTGTCGACCACCGGCCGGGCGGTGCGATCCTCGGCCCACGTGACGCGGGTGTCCTTGGTCTTGCCCTCCGCAAAGATGTACGCGTTGAGCTCCTCTTGCACGATCATGGTTCCCTTCGTGCCCATCACCTGCTCGCCGTAGCCGTCGAAGGCGTTGGTGCCGATGGAGGAATACATGACCACCGCACCGTTCGCCGCCGAGTCCTTGGGATACTCGTAGACCAGGAAGACGTGATCCTCCACCTCGCGGTTGTCCTTGAAGAACGACACAACGCCCGTGCCGTGCACGCTCCTGGGATGAACCTTGCCCAGGAAAATGCTGCACGCATCGAGTTGGTGGCTGCCAAGCTCCGCGACGAGCCCCGCGCCCGTGCGGTTGAACACGCGCCAGCGGATGAGCTCTTCAGGGCTGGTGTAGCCGTATTTGGCGGCGGCGGCCTTGTCTTCCTCGGGGACGGGCTTGAACCAGCCGTCGTACTTGCCGGTATCCGCTCCGGGAGCACCCCAGCCCGCCTGATTGCGGTGCCAGTACGCGCGAATGTGGCGAACGTCGCCCAGGACCGCGCCCTGCTCGATGATGGCTCGGCAGTTCGCGTACAGGTAGCTGTAATGCCGCTGGTGGCCGATGGCCAGGAGTTTCTGCTGCTTGTCGGCCTCGCGGATCATCTGCTTGCACTGCATCACGTTGTGGGCCATCAGCTTTTCGCAGATGACCCCCTTCACATGCGGCTGCTGGAGGGCCTCAATCGTGACCTGGGCGTGCAGGTGCAGCGGCAGCGCGATCGCCACCATCTCGACGTTGGGATCCGCGAGCAGCTCCTTGTAGTTCTCATAGAACGTGACACCTTCCTTGGTGCCGAACTTCTGGTTGATGTTGTCCCACGTCCGATTGATGTTCGTCGGACGAATATCGCTGAACGCGACGAGCTGGCAGTAATCCGGGTTCATCGGCAGGATGTGGCCGTTGTTGCCCTGGTCGCCGGTGCCGATGACGCCCACCCGCACCCGGTCGCCTTCGAGCTTGTCATAGCCGAAGTACATGCCGGCCGCGCCGGGCAGCACGAGCGCCCCCGTCAGCATCTGCCGCCGGCTGATCCGCACGGCGTCGGCGTAGTTGTCTTTCCCAACCTGTCGCTGTTGATCGGTAAGTACCGCCATGTTCATCCTCTGTCCGTGATAGGGGATCGGTTATACGTTGTCCGTTGTCTGTGGTCCGTTGTCAGCGGTCCGTTGTCAGTTGTTCGTTGTCCGTTGTCAGTTGTTCGTTGTTCGCGGTCAGTGGCCCGCGGTCAGTGGTCACTCGTGAGCGGTCTGTTGTTCGTCATCAGATTCGATGGGCGTCATCGGCACCGATCCTCTCTGACTTTCCCACTTTCTCACTTTCTCACTTTCTCACTTTCGCATCCGCTCACACCCGCGCGGCTTCGCGGCCGCCGGGGCGGGTGACGCCCGGAATATACACGCTGTCCCTGGGGCTCTGGGCCAGATGAATCGCCTCTCGCTCGGCCTTCCGGCGTCTGCGCCGATCTCGGATGGCGCCCAGGAACGCGTCGAGACCGATCCACCGGCCGACCCGCGAGCTCATGATCATCAGGCACGCGACAAGCTCGATCAGGTTCTTGTTGACGATCAGGTAATTCCCTTCCTGCGGCGGCACCGCCGGCACGCCCGGCCAGGGCGGCATCGAAAAATAGAACATCGCCAGGAAGATCACCCCACAAAAGGCCGCAAACCGCGTGAACAGCCCGAGCACCAGGCACGCCCCGATCGCGACCAGTCCGAACATCATGCCCAGGTCCTGCCACTCGGTGCGCGTCGTGGTCTTATAGGGTATCCCCAGTTTGGCGAGCTGTTCGCCCGGGAAATGCGTGGCCTGCGGCATGGGCAGCGGGCCGCGGGCGAGCTGCTCGGAGGTCAGCTCCACGCCGGGGGATTCTTGTACTTGTTGAGCAGATAATTGCGATCCTCTGGACTCAGTTTGGCCAGCAGATCGACCTGGATCGCGTTGAGCGGTGCCACCCGCGGCTTGAAGTGATCCGGCGACCCTTTGATGGGTTCCTCGATTCTGGTGAGGATCGCATTGCGCGCCGCGTTGATCTTCGTGACGTTGTACTCCATCCGCTGCTGGAGGTATTTGGGATCGTGCGACTTCTCCTCGGCCGCCACCTGCTTGAGGAGGTTATCATACGCGATGATCTGATTCAGCAGATCGGTCTCTTTCGTCTCGATGATCTGTCCGGTCGGCTGGCCCGCCGGCCCGTCCAGCACCGGACGCGTGGTGGCCACCAGGCCATACATCACGTCGAGCTCTTCCTTCTTCTGTTGGGCGATGCTGTCCAGGACCTTCTTCTGCTCGGCCGAGAGCCCGTAGAAACCCTGGATCAGCTTGACCCGCTTGTCGATCTCGGCCTTCTGATAGTCGGGTTTGATCTCGACGATCTCGCCGTTCTCCCCGCGGACCACGCCCATCCGCTCAAAACCGTCGGCGTCATCCACCATCTTGCGGAAATACGGCTTGAGCGGGCCCACGGAAGCGAGCAGATAGGGGGTGGCCGAGAACGTGCCGGATTTGATCTTGTAGATGCCTTCGTACAGGAAGTGCCATCCGATCGCGACGCGCAGGAGGACAAAGAACAGGATCGTCCAGCCGGTCACCGCGGCCACGCGGGGCCGGTATTTGGGGTTGAGCTTCAATTCTGGCATGTTTGACTCACACCTCTCGAGAAGCACAGCTTAAGATGCGGCTTCTTCGTCTGATACCCGCTCCAGCGCCGACCGGCGGCAGGTTTTTTGCTGAAATCCGCCGACTTGATGACATTTTCGTGCCCTGTCACACCCGCACCACTCGCGTTTCAGACGACCGCGGCAAACTCGGGGCTGATCTGGACATCCATCGGCGGCACGTTGAGCGTCAGAACGCGTGGCCGGCCTGTCGGGGCCGGGCCGGCATCGGGCTTGAGCACGATGAACGCGGAAATCTCCGGATGATTCTGGCAGAACTCGACGGCTTTGTCGAGCCCGAGCACGAACAGCCCGGTGGACAGCGCATCCGCCGTCGCCGCGTCGTCGGCCACGACCGAGACGGCCGCCACATCGTCCGCCGGCCACCCGCTGCGGGGATCCAGAACGTGCCCGTACCGGCGGCCCTCGTGCTCGAAGTACTGGTTCGCCGTCCCGGACGTCCCCATGGCCTTGTTCAGCAGGCGGACCCTCGCCGCGTTCTCCCGGGGATTGTAGGGGTTTTCAATGCCCACCAGCCACCCCCGCCCATCGCCCCGCGGCGAGCCGAGCCCGTAGAGGCTGCTGCACCCCCCCTGCATGAGGGCGGCCCTGACCCCATGGCGCTCGCGGGCCCGCAGAATCGCCTGATCGATGGCATAGCCCTTGCCGATGCTCCCCAGGTTGAATTCCACGCCCGGCCTGTCGAAATGAACGGTCATCTCCGCTTCGTCCAGGCGGACGTGGCCCATGCCGCTGCGGGACAGCGCCTCGATCCGCTCCGCCTCCGACGGCACCCGGCGCGGGCCCCGGAAAAAGCCCCACACCTTCACCAGAGCGCCGGCGGATGCGTCGAACGCGCCGCCGGTTTGCTGCGTCAGCTCGGCCGCCCGCTTGAGCACGGCAAACAGCCGGGCGTCCACGCGAACGGGCCGCTCCGCCGCATGGTCGTTGACGTAACTCATCGCGCTGTCCGCGCGATACACCGTGAGCAGGTCCTCCATGACCTCGATTTCATCCAGAGCGGTCTGGGCCGCCTCGACCGGCCGGGGCGTGTCCTCGGGGAGATAGATGCCGAACTCGCACGCCATGGCACGGCGGGCCACGCAGCAGTGGCCGCGGCCGATCTGCGGTTGGAGATTGCCCGGTCCGCGGGGCTCGGAAAAAAGCGCGCCCAGGAAACCTCCCGCGCTGGAGGCGAGGCCCCGGGTGCTCAGAAACTTGCGGCGTGACCAGTGGGCTGGGCTTTGCACGAGCGATTCCTGACGACTTCCCTTCAGCTTGCTGCGCCTGATCCGCGACGACGCCCCCCCGCCCGATCGGCGCTGGGTCCCGTCGCTTCGGTGCGCCCGAACACCATGCGCCCGGCACTCGTCTGGAGCATGCTCGTCACCATGATCGGGATCGTTTCCCCGATCCGGTCGCGGCCGCCCTCGACCACCACCATCGTGCCGTCTTCCAGGTAGCCCACGCCCTGGCCCGGTTCTTCGCCCGGCTTGATGATCTTGACCGTCATCGACTCGCCGGGCAGGAAGACGGGCTTGAGCGCGTTGGCGAGCTCGTTGATATTGATCACCTCGACCCCGCGGATCTGGGCGACCTTATTGAGATTGTAGTCATTGGTGACGATGCGGCCGTCCATCTTCTTGGCCAGGGTCACAAGCTGCTGATCCACCGGCTCGGCCGCCTCTTCGCGGCTCAGACGGGTGTCCTCGAACTGCACGTCGAGCCGCGGGTTGGCCTGCAGTTTATTGACGATATCGAGGCCGCGGCGCCCCCGGTTGCGTTTGAGCTTGTCCCCGCTGTCGGCGATCATCTGCAGCTCATGGAGAACGAACCGCGGGATCACCACCGCCACGTCGAGACGCCAGGTCTCGAGGATATCGACGATGCGCCCGTCGATGATCACCGAGGTGTCGAGAATGATGGGGTGAGAACCCTTGCGCTCCTTGGCAAATTCGATGTATGGAATCACAAAGCGGATATCATCTTTGGTCTGGAGAATGAAGCTGATCGCGAAATAACAGGAAACAATGCCGATGAACACGTGAAGCGCGCTGATCAGCTCCCGGAATCGATCGATGGAGTTGATCAGGAAGTAATTCATGATCGTTTCGCGGTAGGCCGTCGTGAACAGGTCCAGGATGAAGGTCGCGAGATAGGCGATGAGCAGACCCACCAACCCGCCGAAAAACACGGCCGAGATCGCCAGGAGCGATTTCTGGGGGATGAGCACATCGATGGCAATCAGAATACCCGCGACCACCAGGCCGAGGCTCAGGATGGCCATGGGGTAGGGAATGACCTCGATGACGTACTCCGCCACCTTCACTGCGACGGCAGCAACCAGCAACAGGAAAATGGCTCGCAGAACGGTCAGCAGCATGGTGAACTCCCGGGAGCGGGGCAAACTGCGTACTGCGTGGGCATGCTGCAGTATACCCCGCAGAGAGGTAGAAGACCATGGCCGATCCTGACCTGACGCCCGCCGACGGGTCCGCGTCGATCGCATCGGAACTCCTGGCCGATCGCAACGCGGATGGAGGCTGGCCCTACCGGCGCGGTGAGGCCTCGTCCACGGAGTCCACGGCGCTGGCCGTCCTCGCCCTGTCTGCCCTGCCACAGCCGCCGGATGTGAGCGGTGCGGCCGCATGGCTGGCGGCCCGGCAGCGCGGCGACGGCTTCCTGACGGCCGGCCTGGTGCACGAGGAGCCGAGCTGGACGACAAGCCTCGCGGCGATGGCCTTGGCACGTCTGGGCCCAATCCAGGCCGCCGACCTGGCCGCGGAGGCGCTCCTGAATGCGCCGGTCACCACGTTCGGCGGGCTGCTCACCGCCGGGCTTTACGGCTACGACACGACGATCGAAGGATGGCCGTGGACCATCGGCGATTTCAGCTTCGTCGAACCGACCGCCCTGGCCATGATCTTCCTCAAGCAGCAGGGGCACGCCGGCTCGCCGCGCGTGCGGTCGGCGGCACGCCTGCTGCGGGACCGTGCCCTGGATGATGGCGGATGGAACTATGGAGAACCTGAGGTGCTGGGCGGAAAACTGTATCCGGCGGCGGTTCCCACTGCCCTGGCCCTGCTGGCGCTCGCGGATGAGCAGGACGCCGTGACGGCCGCCGCGCTCGAGTGGCTCCGGTCGCAGCTCGGCCAGCTCACCACCCTCTTCTCGCTTGGCTGGGCGGCCGCCGCGCTGGGCGTACTGGGACAGCTCGACGCGGAGCAGCGCAGCCAGGTCGCGGCCCTCTGGAGCGACTCACCCGCCGAGCGGCGCGGACCCGTCGAATCCGCCCTGACGCTCCTGTCGCTGATCGAAACGAACTCACACCCGTTCCGCGTGCAGGGAGCGGGCGTTTGAGAGGAAACCTCGATGGATGATCTCGACCGCCATGTCCGCCTGACCCGCCGCGAGCTGCTGAAAGCATCCACCGCCGCGGCCGCCTCGCTGGCCCTGAGCGGATGCGCCGGAATCCTGCCGGACGATCGCGGCATGCGGGCGTCCACAGCCATCATCCCCACGGATTACGGCGACGGGCTGCTCGCGGCGATCGAAAACGGCTTCGCCCTCGTACCGCCCCCCGACATGGCCGGCAAACGCGTGCTGCTCAAACCCAACCTCGTGGACCTGCCACGCGAAGGAAAGCCGATCACGACGCACCCGGCCATCATCGTGGCCGTCGCCGAAGCCGTCCGCCGGCGCGGCGCGGCCGAGGTCATTGTGGCCGACGGGCCCGCCCTCCAGCGGGACGCCTGGCAGATCGTGGACGCGATCGGCCTCACCCCGCTGCTTCGCGGGCATCACCTGCCGTTCATCGACCTCAATCTCGCGGAAATGGTGCACCGGCCCAACGCTGGCGGCAACCTGCCTGACGCCTTGCTCTACTTCTCTCGCCCGGCGGTCGAAGCGGATATCCTCATGTCGCTGCCGAAAATGAAAACCCATCACTGGGCGGGGGCGTCGCTCGCCATGAAGAACATGTTCGGCACCGTCTCGAGCCTGGCGTACGGCTGGCCGCGAAACACCTTCCACCTGCGCGGGCTGCACCCGGCGGTGATCGATTTCAACCTCACGCGCCCGGTCGATTACGCGATTATCGACGGGGTGGTGGGGCTCGAGGGCGACGGGCCGGTCCGCGGCACGCCCATCGACGTCGGCGTCATCGTCATGGGTGACAACGCTGCGGCCGTCGATGCGACCGCCGCGCGGGTGATGGGCCTGGCCCCCGAGCGCATCGATTACCTGCGCCGGGCGGCCGGCCTCATCGGCCCGGTGCTCGAAACCAGCGTCGAGCAGCGCGGCGAGCCCATCGCAGCCGTGCGGACGCCGTTCCAGGTCGTCAGCACGCAAACCGCGCTGATCATTTGAGCGGCCGCCACCCGAGAATCAGACGCGGGTGGTGAGGATTTCACGCCCGGATAGCTTCCGCAGTGCCAACAATAGAGCCCCAAGCACCAATAAAACCCGAAGCGCCAATAGAGCCCGAAGCGCCAGCGAGGGGTTGGCGGGCCGCGTGCCGCAAACACGCCAACTCTTCGCTCGCGCTCCGGGCTTCGTCAGGATACCGCATCAACGCCGACACAATTGAGGCGGTTCCCCCTCATCGGATAATCGACACCTCAGGCTCAGGGTCGGGAATCTCAGGTTTCGAACCCGAGATTGCCGCCGTCACTGACTCGCCTTCACCGGCACCCGTTTGCCCACGGCGGATTCGTCCTTCTTCAGGCGGATGGTGAGGACGCCGTTCCTGTACTCCGCCTGCGCCTGGTCCGCCAGAACATACGGCGGCAGCGTCAGCGTGCGCCGGAACGAACCGGTGCGGCGCTCCGAGTGATAGTAACCCTTGCCCTTCTGCTCGTTCTCCTGTTTCTTCTCGCCGGAGATCGTCAGCGTGTTCGCGGTGACCGACACGTCGAGGTCTTTGGCGTCAACCCCGGGGATCTCCGCCCGGACGGTGACTTCCTTCTCATCTTCCGTCACATCGACGGCCGGTCCCCAGGCGCCCAGACCGAAGTCCCGCTCCCAATCCCAGTCGCCTGAGAGAAACCGGTCGAACAGCCGATCGATCTGCGATCGAAACCGGAAGGGCTCGAAGCGGGCCAGTTCTCGCCTGCCCAGCCCTTCATCCTCCAGCTCCTTGTTTCGCCACGGTATCAGGTTCATCGATCACTCCTCCCTTCGAGTTTGGCTTTCGCTCAATGGGAACCCGACTGAACACCTTCGCTGCGGGACGGCCATGGGCGGTGACCGCTCCCGCCTCCCTGGTTAACCCATCTTGACCGAGATCTTGCGCGGCCTGGCCTGCTCGACCTTCGGCAGATGCAGGATCAGGACGCCGTCCCTGTACTCGGCCGAGATGCGGCTCGAGTCAATCGCTTCGCTCACCTGGAACGTACGATAGAAATCGCCGACGCCG
>CAZQEN010000240.1:0-11965 GCA_964591605.1 uncultured Planctomycetales bacterium | reverse complement strand
CGCTGCTCTGCGGCGGGATGAGCTATGCCGAGGTGCATCGGTACATCTGGTTCGATGAAGACTGGCTCAGGAAGATCTCCTGGTATCCCCTGGAAGAACATACGCTCTCGCTGCGAAATCCTGCCGCCGTGAACCTTCGCCGCTTGCGGACGACGCTGGTGCCGGGCCTGCTCGCCTCGATCGATCTCAACCGCAGGCACTTCGAGCGATTTGAGCTCTTGGAGATCGGCGGTACGTTCTTTCCAGCCCGGATGCAGATCTTCGGTGAGGACTTCGAGTGGGATGGGTTGGGAGACGCCCCCCCTTCTCTGCCACCTCCTCATCTTGCACGCCACTCCGAAATGCTTGACCGGGAGGAGCGCCACCTGGCGATGGTTCGCGTCGCCCCGGGACGAAAGGCCGTTGCTGAGGACGAGGTGCTGGGCCGGCTCAAGACTGATGTTGAAACCTGGGCGCGGCAGCTATTCAACGAGGACGTGCGGTTTCAAACGGCCAAGCCAGCATATCCGTGGGAGAACGAGGCTAAGACCGCCGCGGTCGCATTGGCTGGCCGTCGTATTGGACGCCTGACCGTCGTTCCGGCGGCGATCAAACGCCTGATCGACGAGCACCTGGTCGCCTGGGCGGTGGCCGTCGCAGAGATCGACCTGTCAGGGCTCGCAGAACGTCCCCGGAATGAGAAGAAGTTGATTCCGGTTCCTGTATATCCCCAAGTCTACGTCGACTTCTCAGTGCTAGCGCCCGCCAGCAGGCGCTACCGGGACATTGAATCGAGTCTTGCCCAGTTCGATCATCCGCTCCTGCGTCGGCTGGCCTTTGTCGACAGTTTCGAGGGCGGGGCGGTGCCGGCGGGTCAGCGCAGTTTCACGTTCCGGGCCACCATCGGCGATTCGACGCGCACGCTCTCGGAAGCCGACGTGCAGTCGTTCCGTCAGAGTTTTATAGACTACCTCACCCGTCATCAGCTTCCGCTCCGCACCTGATACCAGGTATGGCATCGGCCTCCGGCTGGTGATGGTGTGGCACCGGCGTCCCGCCGGTGCAGTACAGGCGAGATGCCTGTGCCGCACCGGATACCCTCGACGCCCTCACTCGCCGGTCACCAGCCTCATCATCAGAGCGTTACCCTCGTGATGGCGATGTAACCGCTGAAGGCGGCGGCCACGTCAGTGCCGGGGGCGGCGGGGCGCTCGTGGTATCTGCCGTGGTTGGTCAGGCACAGCCGCCCGTGCTCGTCGCGCGAGGGGACGTAGTCGAGGTGGTACCCGTCCGTGCTGAGCGCGGTGAACTGCACGCCCCGCGGCTCCTCGCCGGGGCGCAGGCAGGGGAAGTTGACGTTCCAGAACCCGCGTTCCTCTCGCGCGGAGCCAGGAGCGAGTGGTGCGACGCGCGCGTGCAGCGTCTCATCGAGTCCGGGCGGCGCGGGGGCGTCCGGCCGCAGCAGCGCTGCGATCACCGCGGCGGCCATGGGCACCAGCGAATCCCAGTCAGCGGATATGCCCTCCTTCACAAGCCGTGAAACAGCGATGGCGGGTATTCCGAAGATGGCCGCCTCCCGGGCGGCCGCCACGGTGCCGGAGTAGTACACGTCGATGCCCAGATTGCTGCCGTCATTGACCCCCGACAGCACACAGTCCGGCCCCGGTTCGCCCGGCAGTGCCATGGCCGCCCGGACGCAGTCCGCCGGCGTGCCGTCGATCACCGTGACGCGTCCGAGCGTGGGCAACTCCTCATCGCGGCAGCGGAACGCCGGCGAGATCACGTGCCCCTTGCCGCTGTAGGCCCCGACCGTCGAGATGACGCGCGGCCGTACCCCCGGCATCATGCGGGCCGCCCGGCACAGCGCCAGCAGGCCGGGAGCTTCATATCCATCATCGTTGGTGATCAGGATTCGCATGCGTGGATCATAGCATGGACGCACCGCCTGCTGCAGTTGTCATCCTCACGCGTATCCGCGGCTGTTCACTGGCTCTCGACAAACGCACGGTAGGCGTCCCTCAGACGACGCGTCACCTCTCCCGGCTTCTCGTCTTTGACGCTTTTGCGTTCGATCCGCGTGACCGGCATGACTTCCATGATGGCGTTGGTGAGAAACACCTCGTCGGCATCCAGCAGGTCATTCACGTTGATCGGCGATTGATCAACGTGCAGGCCCTCCCGCCCGGCCAGCTCCAGGACGATCTCACGGGTGACGCCCGGCAGGACGGGCGTCTCCAGGGCGGGCGTGCGCAGGACCCCGCCGGTGACGATGAAGACGTTGCTGATGCAGCCTTCGGCGAGCTGATTGGCGGGCGTGAACCAGAGCGACTCCTGGCACCCGCGCTCCTGGGCCGTGCGCAGTGCCAGCAGACGCGGGAAGTAGCTGGTGGTTTTGTGCCCGGCGAGCGGGTCCTGAGCCGACTGCCGATAGTCAGTGCACAGCAGCACGGTCATGCCCTTCTCGTAGAGTTCGGGCGGGTAGGCCGCGATCGGCTGGGCGGTGACCAGCAGCAGCGGCTGATCCGCGGGCTCAGTCGAGCCCGCCGGCGCGACCGGGTCCGGCGGCGTCACGGTGATCCGGATGCGGGCGTCCGTCAGCTCGTTGGCGTCCAACACCGCGCGCACCGCCTCGGAGATCAGCGGCACCGCCCGCGCGATCGGCAGATGCAGCCTGGCCGCCGAGTTCTGCATCCGCTCGATGTGCTGTTCGAGCCACAACGGCCGCCCGCCATACGACCGGAGCGTCTCGAACAACCCCACGCCCTGCAGGAACGACGGATTGAACACACTCACGGCGGCCTGGGCGGCGTCGATGATCTGCCCGTTAAGATAGAGCTTGTCCATTCATGCTCCGCAGCTGAAAGTCGAAAGTCGAAAGGGAGCCAGCGCCAGTCTGACGCGGCTCCTGAGGGCACGTATGGGTTGAAGTCACGGCCGCACCTCGGAGGGAGCGTTGCAGCTCATACCGAGGGCGGCGCAGAGCCCGGCGGCCTTGGCGACCGTCTCCGCGTACTCCTCGTGCGGGTCGGAGTCGGCCACGATGCCGCTGCCGACGTGGATATGTGCCTGGCCGTCGGCGATCTGGATCGTGCGGATGGCGATGTTGAGCTGCATCCGACCATTGAGGCTGATGTGGCCGATGGCACCGGTGTAGACGCTGCGCTGCGTCGGTTCGAGCTCGTCGATGATCTCCATCGCCCGCACCTTGGGCGCCCCGGTGATCGAGCCCCCTGGGAACGTTGCCCGGAGTAGATCGATCGGCCCTGCGTCCGGTCGCAGCCGGCCGGTGACAGTGGCGACGAGGTGGTGGACGGTCGGGTGAGATTCGAGCATTGCGAATGGCGGATTGCGTATTGCGCATTGGGCGAGTGTTGCCGATTGCCGATTGGCGTTAACCCACTCATCCCTCTCCGGCCCGCCGCTCAAACCGGGCAGGCACACACGAACCGTGCCGTAGTCGCAGACGCGGCCCAGGTCGTTGCGTTCCAGGTCCACGATCATGGCCAGCTCGGCGCGGTCTTTCTCGGACGCCAGGAGGGCCTCCCGGTAGCTGGCGTCCAGAACGAGGTCGGTCGACCGCGGGCGTGTGCCCTTGATCGGCCGCGTGGTCACCGCTGATCCGTTCGCATCCAGAAACAGCTCGGGCGAGGCGCTCAGGATCGCGGATGCCCCGCCATCCCACGCCAGATAGGCGGCGTAGGCGGCCGGGTTCTGATGCCGTAGACGTAAATACGTCTGAATCGGCCGCTCGCGCCGCTCGACCGAGATCCGCCGGGCCAGGTTCACCTGGAAAATGTCGCCCGCGGCGATGTACTCCTTCGCGCGGCGGACGGACGCGAGATACTCCGCCTGCGACAGATTCTCGGCCGCCTGTCGGACGCGGGGGGCGGGCACGACCTGCGGCGGTGCGGCCCCATCGAGCAGGCGGGTCCAGAAGGCGATCCGTTCGGCGGGTGCCGCAGCCCTGCCGTGGTACGGGCGAAGGTCGGCGGCCACGATCGTCCAGGTATGCGTCATCGCATCGTGGATGGCCGCCGAGTCATACAGCCCCCACCGGGCGACGGGCAGACGGATATCCGGACGCGGTCTTCCGGGGAGACGCTCGATGTAATGACCCGCCTCATACGCGAAGTAACCGATCCATCCCCCGGTGAACGGCACGTCAGGCATGGGCTCCCCCGGGAGCGGCGCCTGTATCCGACCCGTAGACTGGGGGCGAGGGGGCGGGGGTGAGGGGGCCAACGGACGGGTTCCCCATCCGCCGACCAGGCGGCTCAGCCGCGCCCCGAGAGCTTCAAACGGTTCGGGGTCGCCCGCCCTGGCGATCAGGATGTCGAGCGGCTCGCAGGCGAGGACGGTGTATCGCCCCCGGCCGGGAGCGGTGTCAGCGCTGTCGAGGACCGCCGCCTCCGCGTGCGCGGCGACAGCGGCGATGGCGGCCGGGACACTCGGACCACCGGTCAGGACGCAGTACTGGAAGGCGGTCGGCTCCATCGATCTCCGATCCGTGGGATTGAATGTGCGATTGTATGGCGGCCGCGCCGGAATGAATACGCTCGCGAGCGCTGTTCGCTGTGTTTGTGACGATATTCCGTTGACAGGGGAAGGTGACAGTAGTACCTTGAGCCCACGAGCATCTGGGCGCACCGGCGCGGTCGCCGCTTCGACGCCGAATTCGGATGGTACAACCGGCCGTACCGTGAGCGTATCGCGCTCACGCACGACCTGGTGATCCTGCTACCAGAAGGGATTCAACGAGAGGAACGGAGTCATGTACCCGTACTTACAGCGATCGGCTTGGATGGGTTGGAGCATCGTGCTGTGTGTCACGACGGCGGTGCTGGCTCAATCGGAAACGCAGCCGGCGGCAGCGACGCAGCCTTCGGCAGCCTTGAGCGCCGCGGCCGGGGAGTTGGGCCCCAACGTCGGCGTGGTCAAGGGCAATAACGTCTATATCCGCAGCGGGTTCAACACGAACTACTATCCGGTGATCAAACTCAATCGCGGCGATCGGGTGAAGATCGCGGGCGAGGAGTTTGGCTGGCTCAAGATCGATCCGCCGCAGGGGACGTTCAGCCTCGTCGATAAGAACTTCATTGACAAGGTCGGCGATAAGAAAGGCATCGCGAACGGCACGGCGCAGGTGTACGCCGGCAGCAACATGGACGAGCGCCGGTATGCGAAGCAGGTCAAGCTCAGCAAAGGCACGGAGGTGGTGCTGCTGGGCGAGACGAGCGACGGCGCGTTCTACAAGATAGAGCCTCCGCCGGGCTCGCACGTGTGGATCAAGGGCGAGTTCGTGGAACGAGGGGCCGGGGCGGTCTCGATTGTCAAGGAGGGTTCACCGGCGCTCGAGACGGTCAAGCCGGGCGAACTGGGAAGCCCCCCCGAGACCAAGCCCGAGATCGCACAGAAGAAGGAGCCCGCGCCCACGGTGAGAAAGCGTACGGTTGCGGAAGCGGCCCCGCTCCCTCCTGCCCCGAGCGACGACCTGCTTGAGAAGTATCAGATGCAGATCAACGCCATTGAGACGGAGATCGCGGCCGAGGGGACCAAGCCCCTGGCCGAACGGCAGTTTGAGCCGATCATCCGGAAGCTGCAGCCGATCGCAGATCAGACCGAAGACGACCTGTCGCAGATCTACGCCAGGAAGCGCATCGAGGGGCTTCGGGCCCAGATGGATCTGGCCAAGGCCGTGCGCGACGTGTCCGAGTTGCGGTCGAAAGCGATCGCGACCGCCGATGAAATCGCGAAAGAGCGCCAGCGGATCCAGGCCGGGGGTGTCCGGCAGACCGACACGATCGTTGTCCGCGGGCAGATTGCCGCCAGCGGCATCTACAACGGGACAGGCAACCTGCCGAAGCGGTGGCGGGTGATCGATACCGCGTCTGACCCGAAGAACCCGAACACGATCGCGTATCTCGAGGTGCCCGAGGGGAGTTCGATCGATCCGGCCCGGTACTACGGCCAGCACGTGGGCATCAAGGCGACCAGCCACAAGATCCTGCGAGGCACGATTCCACCCGTGCCGATCTATACGGTTCGTGAGATCGTGATGAACCCGCCGCCGGAGCAGCGGGATGAGATCCTGTCGACGAAGGCCCAGTCGGCGTCTCCGGTTCCGGTGATTGTGAGCGCACCGACGTCGCAGCCTTCGGGTGCTCAGGAAGTCAATATCGAGACGATCGACACACGGCCGGCCAGGAAGTAGGCCATTTGGCTTTTGTGCCTGTCCGCCAGAGCCGGCGCCCGCCGGCTTTGGCGGTTTTTTGTGCGCGGGTAGAATGTCGCTCTGCAGGACACGCCTGGGTCCGTCCGGCTTCGTCGTTTGCTCTGTTCGAGAACGCAGACCAGGAAACGGATGGGCGGCGCCTTCTGCGGTAAGGGAGAAACGTTCATGAGCCGTTCGCGCCGACGCCTCCGCTGGCTGGGTTTCTGTCTGTTGACGGGGGTGTTGTTTCAGACGACGGGCAGTTCGTGCAGCGACCTGGGGGTGGCGGCGGCGGCCAGCCTGAGCACGGCGATCGTGAACTCGGTGATCCGCAACACCGTCAGCCAGATTTTCGATCTGGATGCGACCAGCTCGCTCACCGGGCTGGGCACCTGACCCGGCGAGTCGCGCCGCAGCTCCGCGGGCGGCGTACCCGTGACCGGCCGTTCATGCGGGAACGTCCCGTGACGATCTGTCCTGAGTCAACTCATTCGGTGGCGGCCCCCCGGCTTCGCCTCGCCGGGGCTCTGACGCTGTGGCTGCCCATCCTCGTCCTCGCGCTGGTGTGGCGTGTGATCGGTCTGAGCGGGCTCGAGGTCTGGCGCGACGAGGCACTCACGCTTCTGCACACCGGCACCTCGTGGCGCGACCTGCTGCTGCGGCTGCCGCTGGTGGAGGACACGCCCCCGCTGAACTTCCTGGTCTACAAGGCGTGGTTTGCCGTGTTTTCGAGCGAACTGGGGGCCCGCTGGCTCCCGGTGATGGCGGGGGTCGCGACGGTCGGCATGTTGATGGGGGCGGCTCGTCGCCTGGCTCCGGGCACCGGCTGGGCGGCGGGACTGCTGGCCGCGTTCTCGTACGAATTCCTGGTCTACAGTCAGGAGATCCGGGTCTACTCGCTTCTGTTGCTGCTCACCTCCATGAGCTTCCTCCTGGCGGAGGGTGCGCTCCGCGCGGGCAGGGACCGGCGATGGCAGGCCGGACTGCTGGTGGTCAGCGCGGTCGCTGCTCACGCCCACGCGGTGGGGCTGTTCGTGCTGCCGATGGTCCTGCTCTACTGCGTGGTGCGGGCGGGGATGCGGCAGACCTGGCGGGCGATCGGCCCGGGCTGTGTCGTGCTCTGGGGGGTGCTGGTGCTGCCGATGATCTGGTTCGGCGTGCACTGGAGCCGATACCACCACCGGATGGGCAACTGGTGGAATGTGCCGCCCGACCGGACCACGATCGATTTCCTCTCCAGGGCGTTCTTCGGGATGCTGACCCTTCGCCGGTGGGCGGGAGCCGACACCTGGCGGCTGGATGCCTGGGCGGGCTTCTGGATAGAACGGCTGGTGATCATCGGTTCGGTGTTTCTGCTGATCCGGGCGATCCTGAACCCCGCGACGCGCAGACCGGCCGCGGGTCTGCTCGCCGCATCGGCTTTGTACTACGGCTTGATGGCGATTACGAGTCAACTGGCCCTGCCCAACGTGGTGGAACGGACGGCGCTGCCCGGCTGGTGTCCGATCGTGCTGGCGATGTCGCTGGGGACGGCGGCGGGGCCGCGGCCGTGGACACGTTGGGCAGGATGCGCGGCAGCGGTGGTGGTGGCGGGGATCTGGGCGTGCTCATGGG
The DNA here is from genome assembly GCA_964591605.1 of uncultured Planctomycetales bacterium. GTDB lineage: Bacteria > Planctomycetota > Phycisphaerae > UBA1845 > PWPN01 > CAYLLT01. The sequence continues at coordinate 4,161 of CAZQEN010000240.1, read as the reverse complement.
TCTGGCTGGCCGGCGTCGGGCCGGCGCGGCATGATCCGAATGTGAGGGCCTTCGAGTGGATGCGTCCGCGGGTGGGGCCGCGAGATCTGATCTTCTCCTGGTACCATGGCTTCGAGGATCTCACGGTGTACCGGCTCCGCGATCGGATCAGCGCCGATCAGTTGCTCAGCGGCGAGTTCCCGGTGTACGACGGCAAGCCGCCGCGGTTCCTGCTCATTCCGCGGGCTCCGGATCCAGACTGGGCGCAGCGCCTGGAGGCGACGATTGTTCGGCGGCAGGAGTCAGGGGAGCCCTTCAAAGTCTGGATGATCCGGAAGGGATTCCCGCAGATTGATCCGCAGCCCGGGTCGCCCGAGGAGATCATCGTCCGGACGCACATGCCGTCGGACTGGTTCGGCGCGACGGAGTTTTGCGGTACCTCGATCGTGGAGTATGTCCCGCGGCCGCCGGTGCCGGGCCGCTGAGTGACCGATACGCTTCTCTCGCTGTCCGCAGGGTGGTCTCGCCTGTGATTCCCAATTCGCCGCTACTGCCTGACCCTGGACGGCTGCCCGAGTTTACCTCTGTGCCGGCGGAACCGCTCGCACAACGCCGAAGACGTTGGCTTGCCTGGGGTGTCGTTCTGGCGGGCGCGCTGTTCTGGCGGCTCCTCGGGATCACGCAGAACGAGGTTTGGCGGGACGAAGCGATCACCATTCTTCACACGCGATGCGGATGGCGGGAGCTGCTGACGCGTCTGTGGCAGGTGGAGGATTCGCCACCGCTGGGTTTCCTGGTGTTCAAAGTGTGGTCTCTGGTGTCCGCCGACGAGTTGTGGCTGCGATGCCTGAGCGTTGGATGCGGAGTGCTGGCCGTGCTCGTGATGATGGGCACGGCCGAACGGATTCGCCGGGGCGCCGGAGTGTGGGCGGGTCTGCTGGCGGGGCTGGCTCCGGTACACGTGCACTACAGCCAGGAGATTCGGGCCTACAGCCTGCTGTTCCTGCTGGTGGTCCTGTGCTTCTGGGGGGCGGAGCGGTGGCTGGGCGATCGGCGGCCGCGGTGGATCGTTCTGCTTGGTGTGTGTGCGTCGCTGGCCGGCTGGATCCACGCCGTCGGCCTTTTCGTCTTTCCCATGGTGTGCCTCTCGGTCGTGATCCGAGCTGGAAGAGCCGTGGTACGTCGCCCGGCCATGTGGGGTTGTCTGCTGTGGATCTCGCTGATCTGGCCGGTGGTGCTGTTTGCGGTTTACTGGTCGAGGGTGCATCAGCAGGCGGGTGACTGGTGGCTGGGCCGGCCGGACGCCAAGCAATTTGTCTGGCTGGGTCGGAGGATGATGGGCCTCGGGCCGCTCGACGAGTGGGTGGATCGGGCGAGTCTCGCGCGGATGTGGGTCGGCTTCGGCGTGGAGCGGGCGATGGCGGTGTCGGTCGCGCTGCTCTTCGTGTTGGGTTTGCTGAACCGTGAAACGCGCCGAGCGGTCTTGGCGCTGGCAGCCTCGGGTCTGCTCTATGTCGGCCTGCTGGTTGCAGCCAGCGTTGCAGCGTTGCCCAACATCATGGATCGCACGCTGCTTGCCGTGCTGTGCCCGATCGTGCTGGTCCTGGGGGTGGGTTCGGTGAGCGTGCCTCGGGTGCGGGCGCTTGGACTGGCGGCCGTCCTGGGGGTGGCTGTCATATGGGCGTTCGGATGGGGATGGACGATCCGGGCCGGTGCACCACGCCGGATGCCGAGCGTCGCGGTCTATGAATTCATGCGTGAGCGCCTCCGGGACGAAGATCGCGTCTTCTCCTCTCCCGCGTGGCTGGAAGACCTCAGCATCTACCGACTGGGCGATCGTGTCCGGGGCGAGCACTTCCTGAGCGACGGCAACCCTGTTTATCGCGGGTTGCCGGCGCGGCATTCCATGGTCGCACGGCTACCCGATCCGGACTGGCGGAAGCGGCTGACCGCCGAGATGGGCGAGCCGGCCTTCCGCACAGACGCATCGATCTGGGTGGTGAGCTTCGGGGCGGGCGGCCGCGAGGTTCTCCAGATCCTGGCGGAGTCCGGCTGGCACGTCGTCGCGGAGTCGCGGCTGCCCGAGGCGAAGGGCATGTGGGTGATGCAGTACCGTCCCGCCTCACCACCGTAAGGCACTCCTCAGCCGGCCTCCGAATACGCCTCAGACTCTGCCAAAACGGCATGAGATGCACTGCCTTGTGCGGCACAAGTGCACGATAAACGCCGTCCAGGCCGGTGTTTTCGCGTGGTACGCCGTTTGAATGGCATCTAATCGGATGAGGTATGCACTTGCTGAATGGTGAGGCGGCAGAACCATGCGGATGGACCGTTTGACAGTCAAGGCGGCGGAAGCGGTGCAGGCAGCCCAGGACCAGGCGAGCTCGATGGGGCATGCGCAACTGGAGCCGCTGCATCTGCTTTCGGCGCTGCTGAGTCAGGCTCCCGGTGAGGGGGGTATAGTCGAGCCGATCCTGGAGAAGGTCGGCGTGGCCGTCGATCGCGTGCGCCAGATCATTCAAAGCGAGCTGGCCCGGCGTCCGAAGGTGACCGGCGGGCAGACGACGCTCTCGCCGGAACTCCAGCAGGTGCTGGATATGGCTCAGCGGGAGGCGGACCGGCTCAAGGACAAGTACATCTCATCCGAGCACCTGCTCCTGGGGTTGCTGGAGGTGCCCTCGTCGGCGAAAGAGGTGCTGTCGATCGCGGGCGTCGACCGCGGCGCGGTGCTGGCGGCGATGAAGGACATCCGGGGGAATCAGCGGGTCGATACGCAGAATCCGGAAGAGACGTACCAGGCGCTGGAGCGGTATGGCCGCGACCTGGTGGAGCTCGCGCGGAAGGGGCGGATCGATCCGGTGATCGGGCGCGATGAAGAGATCCGCCGGATCATGCAGGTGTTGTCGCGGCGGACCAAGAACAACCCGGTGCTGATCGGCGAGCCGGGCGTGGGCAAGACGGCCATCGTCGAAGGCCTGGCGCAGCGTATCGTTAATGGCGAGGTGCCCGAGTCGCTTAAGAACAAGCGCGTGCTGGTGCTTGACATGGCCGGGCTGCTGGCTGGCGCGAAGTACCGCGGCGAGTTCGAGGAGCGGCTGAAGGCCGTGCTGTCCGACGTCGCCAAGGATGAAGGGCAGACCATCGTCTTCATCGACGAAATCCACACGATGGTGGGCGCAGGCAAGGCCGAAGGCGCGATCGATGCGGGCAATATGCTCAAGCCGGCGCTGGCACGCGGCGAGCTGCATTGCATCGGCGCGACCACGCTCGACGAGTACCGCAAGTACATCGAGAAAGATGCCGCGCTCGAACGCCGCTTCCAGAAAGTGCTGGTCGAAGAACCGACGGTGGAGGCCACCATCGCCATCCTGCGCGGTTTGCAGGAGCGTTATGAACTGCACCACGGCGTGGAGATCACTGATCCGGCCATCGTCGCGGCAGCCGAGCTATCGCATCGCTATATCACCGACCGCTTCCTGCCGGACAAGGCTATCGACCTGATCGACGAGGCTGCCGCGCGCATCAAGATGGAAATCGACTCCAAGCCGGAAGTCATGGACCGTCTTGACCGTCGCGTGATCCAGCTGCAGATCGAGCGCGAGGCTGTGAAGAAGGAAACCGACGAGGCGTCCCTGAAGCGTCTCGACCTGATCGAGCAGGAAATCACGCGGCTGCAGAAGGAGTATGCGGATCTCGACGAGATCTGGCGCGCGGAGAAGGGTGCGGCACAAGGTACCGCCTCGCTCAAGGAAGAGATCGACCGCATCAAGCTGGAGATCGTGCGCCTGCAGCGCGAGGGCAAGCTCGACAAGGTGGCAGAACTGCAATACGCCAAGCTGCCGGAACTGGAAGGCAAGCTGAAGGCCGCCAATGCCGCCGAAGCGCAGGGTGCCACGCAGAACAAGCTGCTGCGCACGCAGGTCGGCGCCGAGGAAATCGCCGAGGTGGTCAGCCGCGCGACCGGGATTCCGGTGGCCAAGATGATGACCGGCGAGCGCGAGAAACTGCTGCAGATGGAAGACCGCCTGCATCAGCGCGTGGTCGGTCAGGATGAGGCCGTGCGCCTGGTGTCGGATGCCATCCGCCGTTCGCGTGCGGGGCTGTCGGACGAGAACCGGCCGTATGGTTCCTTCCTGTTCCTCGGCCCGACCGGTGTCGGCAAGACCGAACTGTGCAAGGCCC
>CAZQEN010000239.1:0-11994 GCA_964591605.1 uncultured Planctomycetales bacterium | reverse complement strand
GCCGCCGGGGTGTTGACATTGCCAATGGTCGATTGCCGATTGCCGATCTGGACGTGCTGCCCTGCATTCAATGGGTGACCGGCGATTGGAGATCGGCAGCGGTTCGGACCCGCTATGCCGTCACGCTTTCGATCACGGCGAGAATGCGCATCCCCCGGCCGGAGGGCGGTCGGCGCCATTCAGGCAGGCCAGAAACAGGGCGAGGTCCGTGACATCGACATCGTCATCGGTATCGATCAGGGCCGGCGCACAGGAGGGGGCCGCCTGTGTCAGGCCGTCGGCCGAGAAGCATCGCTGCAACAGCGAATAATCGCTCTGATCCACGTCGCCATCTCCGTCGAAATCCACGCCGCGGGCGCGGACGGTCCGGGTGGTCTGGCTCTGGACGCCGCCGGGACTCGTGACGGTCAGCGTCACCGTGAAGAGACCCGGCCGCGTGTACGTGTGAGCGGGATTGGGCTGCGTGCTGGTCGCGCCGTCGCCGAAATCCCACGACCAGGCGTCAACGTTGCCGGAGGTGTCGGTGAACTGGACACCCAGCGGGCAATTACCGGCCGGCGGACTGACCGAAAAGGCAGCGCGTCCCGGATCGCCCCAGACCTCGAACTCGGGAATGCGGGCATAGTTGTCGATCCCGGCATTGGTGATGTGCAGCCGGACGTACCGGAGCGGTTTGCTGGTGAAATAACTGCGCAGCGAGAGGTTGTAGCGGGTGCCGCTGCTCGAGTTGTCAACGGCGAATTCATCGGTCCACGGCCCGCTCATCGAAGCGGCGCTCTGGATGCTGAACAGGCGGGTGTTGTAGTTGCCGGTCTCGCCGCCCGCGCCGGCGTGACGGACGACGAACGTATGCACCTGGCGGATGCGGCCCAGGTCGAGGGCGAGCCAGTGCGGCGGGGCGCTGCCGGCGCTGGTCCACTTGCTGTTTGCGGCCACGACGCCGTCGATGGCCTTTGCGCCCACTTCCGCGGCCGAGTGCGTCGAATCGGTCACAACGCTCACCACCGGGCTGCGGGTGAGGTTCTCGCCAAGCGGCATTGTATTCATGAGCGAGACGAAGAAATCGTACGACGGGGCCAGCGAGCCGTCGCGGCGGATCATCCAGAAGCCCCGACAGTCGCTGTTGGACTGCGGGTCGGCATCGCATTCGTTGTCGTAGATCTGCCAGTAGATCACCCACGGGCAGCCCCAGTTGAGGGCCGCCTGCGTGCCCGTCTTGATGACGGTCGTACTCCAGGAGGTGCCGGCGGAGATCTCCGGCCAGCCGAACTCGCCGATGTAGACGTTCCCATTGCCGTAGGGGGGGCGGTCGGGCATCTTCGAGGCCAGGTAGTTCAGCGCATTATTGATGTGCGTCGCGTTGGCCCCGCTGACGATGTCCCACGCCGAGCACGAGACGAGATCGCAGTGCGTGGACGGCAGCACGTTGTTGGTGACCGTCGGCCGGCCCTGCATCGCCAGATCGAGCAGGTTCATCTCCGGGGCGTGGTAGACCTTGACGTCGGTGTCGGCCACCTCGGCACGGGCCTGATCCACGCCGTCCTGGCGGGCGTTGAGCCACGCCGCCATGTATTGGCACCGGTACTGCGGCGGGTCGAATGCGGGGCTCTGATCGGTCGTACCCCGCAGCGACCAGTCGCCTTCCCAGTGCGAGAGCACGAACGTCTTGCCCGTCCCGCGATACGTGATGAGGAAGTGCTTCGCGAGCTCGTAGAACTGCTGCCGCTCGGCAGCGAGCTGTGTCTGGTTGACGCCGAACCACCAGTAGTTGCCGTTGGCGTCGACGGTCGAGTAGCAGGTCATGACGAACGTCTTGAACGGCATGGCGAAGAGGGCCTGGTAGTAGGGGTGCTGGGCCATGGCGACGTTCGAGGAGAAGGACGGCGGCCAGGTGCTGTTGTAGGGGTACCCGCCCGGAGAGAGATACACCTTGATCGTGCGCATACCCGTGCGCAGGATCTGTGTCGCCCCCTCATGGAGGTAGTTGTCGGTGGTGAAGTAGTAGCGGCCCGCGACGTGCGTGCTGCCGAGCCGGTCGGCGACGGTCTGACTGAATGCCGGCCGACCCGGGAGCCCGACACACAGAAAGATGAGAAAGCCTGCTCCGCGCGGCAGCATCCGGCCGGGGCCGGCAATGCTGATCATGACCGTCATTGTACCCGCAATCGACCATCGCCGGCCTATCGGTCAATCGTGTTGCACAGGGGCGCGACGGCCGTGATGTGCAGCGTGGTCAGGTGCAGGTCGAACAGGGCGATGGCCAGCGAATCGCAGCCGGTGATGGTCTCATAATGACCGGTCTTGAGGCTCGCCCGCGGGAGCGGCTTGTTTTCCCAGTACCGCTCGATGGCCATGTTGCCGAACTCCTGGGCCTTGAACAGGTATTTCGGGTCGGCGGTGATGCGCCAGGCGGCCAGTTCGAGGCTGATGACGTGCCCGAGCGTCATCGGCCACACGTCCACGTCCTCCTGCGGGATCGAAGTCATATAGAGGTCCGCCGCCTGCATGATCAGGTTGCGGTAGGCGGGCCCGCCGCCGTTCTCGTAGCGCGAGACGCACATCATCGCGGCGCTGGCCGTCGTATAGGCGCCGTACATGCCCTCCCACATGGGCGTGTGGGCCCCGCCCGGCCCGTAGAGCAGCAATGTGCTGCTGGGGGCGGACGCCGTGCCCCGGGCGCGGTCGGCCGTCTCGACGAACCCGCGCGTCTGCTGCAGGTTGTGCGGCAGGGCGCAGAACACCTGATCTTCGCGGGCCGCAAAGTCCCGCAGCCGTTTGCCGAGTTCCGGCGGGACCTTCTCGGCCGATCCGTCGCAGTCGATGGCCATCGAAAGCGTGCTCAGCGGCGCGGCGATGGGCTCGTTGCCGCGATCGGGGATCAGGCCCGTCTCGGGATGCCGTTTCTTTTCCTGGCGGCCCAAAACCGTCTCGATCGCGGTGAGAAAAACCGGGTCCCGCGTGCGCGCGTAGGCATCGGCCCACGTTCGGATGTAGAATCCAGCATGTCGCGGGTAGTCGCGGCCGGTGCCGGCGCCGTGCTTGGCGTAGTCGGCGTGCCGGTCGAACGCGCCGGTTTTTTGATCGCCGATCTGGTGTTGCCAGAGGGCCAGGGCGAATCGCTTGCTGGCCTCCGGGGCGAGGTCAAAGCAGCGGTCCCAGAGCAGCCAGGGGCGGGCGAACTCGTGCGTATCGTGGATCGGGGTGTCGGTCATGACGTTCCAGGACATGTGCTCGCCCCAGGGCAGCAGGCCCGTCTGTTTGGACTGCGTGTTTTCGAGAAACCACTTGAGCTCAGCGTCGGCGGCATTCTGGTACTCTCGTTTCTGCGACATGAGCGAAAGCCGGTACAGCAGGCGCAGGAAGTTCTCGTCGCGCTGGGGGTTGGCGCCGATCAGCGCTTCCCAGGGCAGGCCGGTGCGGTCGTCGCGGCGGATGCCGGCCGGCGGGGCCGGACGCGTGGTGAGGGGGGCGAGGGTTTCACGGTCGAGCGCGCTGAGGAACAACCCGCTTTTCTGCGGTCCATAGGTATCGCGGCCGTGGGCCAGCATGGCGTCGGCGTAAGCGTAGAGATACTTGAGGTAGGGCGAGTAGGGGACGTCGGCGGCCGGACTGGCCGGTGCCAGAGCCACGATACAAGCGAGCAACGCGACGATGCACAATGATCGGCTCAGCATGAATGATCCTTCCTGCGACGTTGAACCCGGCGCCGCAGGGTGGGCTCCGCCCACCATCCCGCGTGGTCCACTGTCGGCCAGCGGTGAGCTCCGCCGTGCAACGGTGGGCATAGCCCACCCTACGACCCGCGACGTTGAACCCGGCGCTGTAGGGTGGGCTCCGCCCACCATCCCGCGTGGTCCGCTGTCGGCCAGCGGTGAGCACCCCCGTGCAACGGTGGGCATAGCCCACCCTACGACCCGCGACGTTGAACTCGGCGCTGTAGGGTGGGCTCCGCCCACCATCCCGTGTGGTCGTCGGCGTCGGATCGTGGGCATACCCCACCATACGGGCTGCGACGCAGAGCGTACTGATTCGGCGAACAGGAAACAAGCGGTTCGTGTGGGCCTGGCCCGCCATTCCGCTCGATCACAGGCGCTTGCATCATCACAGGTGAACCCATGAATGGATTGCTCGCATTATTCCTTTCAGCGGCGCCCGCGGCGCTGCCCCCGCCGGGCCAGGCGGTCAGGATCCTGCCTCCGCGTCAGTTCCCCGGCTGGCAGTCCCAGAACGTCGTCTATCCGTGCGTCGTGGCCGACGGCGCGGGCTATCGCATGTTTTACACCGGCTCGGCGAGCGAACAGTGGAACGACTCGGTCGCCGAGCAGTGGGTCACCGGCTACGTCACCTCCACCGACACGCTCACCTGGAAGCACCGCGAGAGCTACGAGCAGGTGCTCTTTGCCCGCAAGCTCTACGAGGGGGACCTCCTCGATCCGGCCGAGATGGCCGCCGCATTCGACTCGATGCACGCCAGCGGCGCGTGCGTGATCAAGGATGGGGCCTTGTGGAAGGCCTGGTACACGGGCTGGAACGGCCAGACCGAGCATCTGGGCAATGGCATCACGCGGAAGATCAATTTCCGCATCGGCTACGCCACGTCAAGCGACGGGACGCAATGGACCAAGACGGCCGGCTCGGCGGGGGCCGGAGCGGTGGTCGGACTGGGCGACCCCGGCGAGCCCGACGCCAAGGGCGCCGCCCACCCGCACGTGCTCAAGACGGGCGGCTCGTACCGCATGTGGTATGAGGCATACGACGGGCAGACTTGGCGGATTCTGTATGCCACCTCGGCCGACGGTGTGAGCTGGTCGAAGCAGGGCCTGGCGCTGGGGCCCGGCGGCAGCGGTGTGAAAGACGAGCAGGGGCTGCGCAACCCGCTGGTGTTCTCACGGGGCGCCAACTACGAGCTGTGGTATCAGGGCCGCTCGAACAGCGCCCCGAATTATCACATCCTGAGAGCGACCAGCCCCGACGGGATTACGTGGACAAAGGTCTCGCAGGAGGTCGTGCTGCACCCGACGCCGCCGCTCGCCGGCGACGAATCGATCCTCGCCGACAGCGCGATCGTACAGCCCGACAACTCGGTTCAGGTGTTCTTCGCCAAAGAGACGATCAGCAACCAGAACATGACATACGGCACCGTGAAGATCCGGAACTACTCGATCTATACAGAAGTGGTGAACCCATGAGAAGTGAGATGTTAGACGTGAGACGTGAGACGTTGGACGCCGGATGTGAGATGTCAGCCGTGAGACGTTCTGACCGCGCGCCCTGCCATCTCACGTCTCACGTCTCACGTCTCACGTCTCGCCCCGCATATCTAACGTTGCCTCTGATCGCACTCCTTGCGATGGACACCACAAGGGCAAATGCCGACCTGCAATGGGTTTCGCCCATGCGGTATCGCGTGCTGCTCACCGTCGATCCGCGCGGTGTGACGCGGTCGAACTCGCCGGCGAGCGTGGATATCGACTTCGTGCAGCAGTTGGCGGCGCGGTCGAGCGGCACATTTGACGCCGACACCATCGAAGTGGTTGCCCACAACGCCGCCGGCCAGCCGAAGGTGTTCGACGCGACGCGGCCGGACCATGAAAAGTATCTGCTCCCCTGGCGGCTCCAGCGGTATTACCCGCTCAATCGCGTCACCCTCCACTTCGTGATCCCCGACCAGACGTACACGCAGTACGCCGTGTATTTCGACACGGTGCAGTCCGGCCTGGGCAAACCCAACCGCTATCCGGGCATGGTGGGCGACGGCGACTGGTTCACCGTCGGCTACGGGCGGCGCGAGATCAATGCCTGCGGGTACGACTGCTTCTATGATCTTGACGGCGACGGCGATCTTGACCTCTTCAAGGGTGGAACCGACGTCTACATCTCCTGCTACGAGAACGTCGGCGCCGGCCGATTCGTCGATCGCGGCCGGCTCACCTCGAACGGTCAGGCGCTCGTGCTGCCCATGGACGGCAACATCCGAAGCTGGGCCTCTGTTGCCTTCTGTGACTGGGATGGCGACGGCGACGGCGACATGTTCGTGCACTCGCCCACCGGGCCGGACGCCAACAACGTTAACTACCTCTGGCGCTACGAAAACGTCACGCCGCCCGGCGGTCAGTTGACCTTCGCCGCCCCCACCCACCTGAACACGCGCACGGGCAAGCGGATCGGCTCGGGCGTCACCTTTGTCGACTGGGACAACGACGGAAAGATGGACGTTCTCGGCCGGGCCGACAGCATCGTCACGCTCTACCGCAACGTCGGCACCTCCAGCAGCGTGGCGAACATCGAACTGGAGGACGGCGTCTACATCAGGGCCAACGGCGTCGAGATCCAGGTGATGAATCCGCATGTGAATTGCGCGGATATCGACAGCGACGGCGATCTGGACCTGTTCGTCGGCACGGAGGAGGGTCGCATCTTCTTCTTCGAGAATGCGGGGACGCGTGCGCAGCCCGTTTTCACAATGGGGCGGATCATCGCGTTTTATGAATTCATGGATGCCCGGGCGGCGGCGAACGTGGCGGACTTCGACGGCGACGGCCTGTTTGACTTTGTCCCCGGCCGCTACTGGGAGCGGACGCAATGGGGCGAGCAGCCGCGGGTCTACGGCCGGATGTACAAGAACGTGGGGACGGCGAGCGCCCCGCGCTTCGAACCGCGCGATGCCTCCAACGGCGCCCCTTACACCGAACGTTTTCAGATTGCCGACGCGGTGCGTCAGAACGGCGTCCGCGCCGCCGACTGGAACAGCGACGGCAGGATGGATCTCATCGCCAGCGACACCGACGGCTTCGTCTGGTTCTTCCGCAACACGACCGATCGTCTGCGCCCCGTATTCGCGCCGGGAGAAAAACTGCTCGCCGGAGGCGTCCCGCTGCGGGTGTACGGCGAAGACCGCCGCTGCGTGAGCGTCAATCCGTCGAATCCGTCCATCTGCGACGAGTGGACGGACGAGTGCCGGGCTGCCGGTTACGCGCGTGTCGACATCACTGACTGGAACAACGACGGGAAGAAGGATCTGCTCGTTGCCGACGGCCGGGCCTGGCTCTGGCTGTATCTGAACACCGGCAGCGATGCCGCACCGGTTCTGGACGCGGGCACACGGGTGATGGCCAACGGCAAAGCCATCGACGGCACCTCGCGCGGCAGCGTGCTGGTGTGCGACTGGAACAATGACGGCAAGAAGGACGTCATCTTCGCCATGGTCAACAACCAGGACAGCTACAGCGAGTTCCACGACTGGCCGTCGCAGAATGCGAGCTGGTGGAAGGATGGAGGCTTTCTCTTCTACAAGAACACCGGCAGTGACGCCAGCCCCGTCCTGGCCGCCCCCACGTGGATCCGGGCGGCGGGGACCATCATCACCTACAATTCGCGGCCCAACCTCGGCGATTTCGTCGACTGGAACGGCGACGGCAAAAAGGACTTCATCGGCGCCGAGTTCGAGCACGCCGTGCACTTCTACCGCAACACCGGCTCGGGCAATCCGAACACCGAGCCCACGCTGGCGGCGGGCGTGAACATCGTCCGCTCGTCCTTCTTCCAGGGCATCTCGGGCGCCGAGGCGATCGACTGGAACGGCGACGGCGACATCGACATCCTCACCGGCCAGGGCCACGGCGGGAGCGGTCTGCGCTTCTATGAGCGCGACTACATCAACGACACGCTCAACCAGACTTCTCCGACGGTGACGGTCGGGCAGGGCGAGTCGCGGCTCTCCGCAGCGGACTTCGATGAGGACGGCGACGTGGATATGGCCGATTTCGGGCTGTTCCAGCTCTGCTTCTCCGGCGACGCGATCTCGTACGCCGATGGATGCAGCCCGGCGGACCTCGATCACGACCACGACGTCGATCTGCTGGACTTCGTGATCCTCCAGGCGTGTCTGAACGGGGCCAACCGGGCCCCGAGCTGTTGAACGAGCGATGGCTCGATCGAGCGGAACATGCTGCCACGCAGGCTGCTTCTGACGTGCTCGTTTGCCGTGTGGTGTGCGGCGCGGGCCGACGCGGTGGAAGGGGGGCGGCCATTCACCTCCAGCGACCGGTTCGTCAGCGCCAACATCTTTCACTGGTTCACGGCCACGAGCGGTCAGGGTTCGGGCCCCTGGCGCCCGGTGGAGGGCCGGCCGAACTGGACCGGCGCCCCCGACTTCTGGGCGCGGCAGATCAAGGACGTGATGGACGCCAACATCGACGTGCTCTACGTCCACCTGATGCCCAACGACGACCAGCAGCGGATCTACCTGTTCAGGGCACTCTCGGATCTGCGCGAGCAGGGCTATGACGTGCCTCTGGCCGCGCCGTTTCTCGATCCGCTCATCACCTGGGACATTCTTCCGGAGATCGACTGTGCCACCACCGCCGGCAAAGACGCCTTCGTGGCCCAGTACACGCGCTTCTTCAACCAGTACTTCGGCGAGAACACCGATCCGGCCGCGGAGAGCTATCTTCTGCACATCAACGGCCGGGTGGTGTTGAATACCTGGCACTGCAACCCGGGTTACGTCAACAACGTGGGCAGCCTCACGCGGGCCGACGTGGAGGGCCGGCTCATCGCCGCGTTCGGCGCGACGCGCCCGACGTTCAACAACGGTATTTACATGGTCGCCACGCCCAACGGCGTCGCGCCGCCGTTCGCCGATGAGAAGACGCACCAGTTCAGCGGCCCGCCGTACTACGCCAAGTTCATCTACAACGGGAAGAAGACCGCCGGCCTCAAGCCCGGCTACTGGGACCAGAACGTGCGTACCCCCGGCAGCTTCGCCCCGCGCAGCGGCGGCACGCATTTCGCGAGTGCGTGGAACGTCATCAACAGCGTGCGGCTCGGAGGCAGCAACGTGGACGGCGAATCGTTCGCCTTGCCGATCTACCACGTGGACATCGAATCGTGGAACGAATACGACGAGGGCACCGGCATCTATGCGGCCGATCCCGGTCCGCCGTACATCGCCCCCACGAATCTGAGCGGAAACACCGATGTCTGGTCGAATACCAGCAACCCGCGCGAGTACATCGACACCACGGCGAGTGCCGCGGCGGTTTTCAACGATCTACTGCAGGACGATGCCCGCTTCCTGAGCCATACGATCCCGCCGCTGACCTATCGCAACGAGCCGGTCCACGTGAGCGTGACCGTCCGTAACCAGGGCAATGCGGCATGGTCCGATGCCGCCGGCTACAAGCTTGGCCAGATCGCCGCCGTGCTGTTTGAATGGCGGTTTGACACCAGCGCCGAGGGGTGGACGCTCGTTCGCAACCCGTTCGGCACATCCGGCAACACCGCATATGAGAACGGCGCCTGGGGCGCGTCGTTCGGAACGAGCGGTGGCGGCCTGCGCACGCGCACGGGCAACATCGACAACACCGCTTATACCAACGGCGCGTCCACTGCCTGGAGTCGGAGCTTTCACCTCGATACAGCCCGGACCGTGGCGATCGGCTTCAAGTGGCGGATGGTCTTCCCCCAGGCCTTCGAGAGCGACGAGCGCGGCGAGGCCCGCTTCCGGCTGGATGGGCAGTACTACGGCAGCGGCGCCGCCGCCAGTCTCGTCCAGTTCTTCGGCAGCGTCGGCCAGGAGCAGGACACCGGCTGGCGCCGCTATGACCTGACCGTCAACCTCGCCGCCGGCGACCACACCATCCAGGTCGGCGGGTGGAACAACCGCCGGACGGCATCGGACGAGTACGTCGATGTGTATCTCGACGATGTCACGATTGGGGATGACGGCACGCCCCCGCCCGCCGGGCCGTTGCGGGTGCCGATCGACGACAACGCGGACGAGATCCCGATCTACGGCGGCATCTTCCGCGGGCGGCCCACAGCGTTTGACTTCTCATTTGCCGCGCCGACCGTGCCGGGTTTATACACGCTTCGCCTCCAGATGGTTCACGAGGGCGTCCGCTGGTTCGGCGACCGGCTCGATCTGCCCTTCGAAGTCGGCACCCGCGGCGATTTCGACCGCGACCTGGACGTGGACCTGAGCGACTTTGGCTCGTTCCAGCGCTGCCTGTCCGGTTTCGGGATGCCCTACGCGAGCGGATGCGACGAATCCGACCTGAATCGCGACGGTTCGGTCGATACCGCGGATCTGACCCTGTTCCTGGGTTGTCTGGCCGGTCCCGGCCGTGCTCCCGGCTGCTGAGACGCCATGCTTCGCAGGCGCCCGGCTCATCCGTTTTCCCGTTCGACGGGTTGACTCAGCCGCCATTCCCGGTAACTCTTTATCAGAGAGAGAGTTCTTGCCTCCGCCCCGGTTCCCTGCCCGGAACCATACCCAAGTTCGGGAACGGTGAATGCCTAACATGCTGCTCACCAAGAAGTTACCCGCTGAAACCGCCGCCCGACTACCGGTGGTCGGGCCGCTGTTTCGAGCGACCGAGCGCATCACGCCGGAAGAGCCGCTGCGAGGCGAGCTCTTCAGTGTCGATCAGCTCGAGCAGCACGCCCGGGCCCTGGCCGGCTGGCACCAGGTGGATGAACGTCCCGGCCGCAGCCTGCTGCTCGCCCGACTCGAGGAAAACGAGGCGGTCCTCGTCCAGGCGTACGATCTGGTCGCGGCAGCCGTGCGCGAGGAGCGGCGGATTACCCCTGCCGCCGAGTGGCTCCTCGACAACTTCTACCTGATTGAGGAGCAGATCCGGATGGCCCGACGGCATCTGCCCCGGGGCTACAGCCGCCAGCTTCCGCGCCTCACGAGCGGCCCCCGTGCCGGACTGCCGCGGGTCTATGACCTGGCCCTCGAACTCATCTCCCACGTGGACGGCCGGCTCGACGAGCCGGCCCTCACCGCGTTTGTCGCCTCGTACCAGACCGTCACCACGCTCAAGCTGGGCGAGCTCTGGGCCGTCCCGATCATGCTGCGTCTCGCTCTCATCGAGAACCTGCGCCGCGTCGCCTCGCGTGTGGCCGCCGGCCGCCTCGACCGCGATGCCGCCAACGGCTGGGCCGACCGGCTCCTGGCCGTCGGGGAGAAGAATCAGAAGGAACTCATCCTGGTGGTTGCCGAGCTGGTCAAGGCGGACCCCCCCCTTACAACCGCCTTCGTGGCCGAGTTCACGCGCCGCCTGCAGGGTCAGAGCCTCACCATGGTCTTCCCGCTCACCTGGCTCGAGCAGCGACTCATCGAGCAGGGCGAGACGATCGAGCAGCTCGTCCAGATCGAGACGCAGCACCAGGCGGCCGACCAGGTCTCCATCGGCAACAGCATCGGCAGCCTGCGATTCCTCTCGTCCACGGAGTGGCGCACCTTCGTCGAGTCGCTCAGCGCCGTCGAGCAGACGCTCCGGGCCGACCCCGCGGGGGCGTACGCACGGATGGACTTCGGCACCCGCGACCAATACCGCCATGTGATCGAGCGCATCGCCCGTCATACCTCGCTGCCCGAAGAGGGCGTGGCCCGGGAGGCCGTCACCCTGGCCCGTGCCGCCGTGCAGCACGACGGGCAGGAGGATCGCGGCCGGCACGTGGGCTACTACCTGATCGACAAAGGGCGTCCGCTGCTCGAACAAGCGGTCGGGCTCCGGCTATCGCCGCGCATTCTGATCGAGCGGATCGGCCGGCGCTTCGCGCTGCCGCTCTACGTCGGGGGGATCACGCTCGTCACGCTGCTGCTGGCCGGCGGGCTCCTGGCAATGTCGATTTCCGATTTCCGATTTCCGATGGACGGCCACGCCGCGGCGTCTCCTGAGGAATCGGCCATCGGCAATCGGCAATGGGCAATGGTTCTTCTGCTCGCGCTCCCGGCGCTTCTGGCCGCCAGTCGGGCCGGCGTTGCCGTGGTCAACTGGCTGGCCATGCGGATCCTGCGTCCCTGGCGGCTCCCCCGCATGGATTTTCAGAAGGGCATCCCGCGCGAAGCCCGCACGCTGGTCGTTGTCCCCTCTCTGCTCAATCGTGCCGAAACGATCGACCGCCTGCTGGATTCGCTGGAGGTCTACTATCTGGCCAACCGGGATGAATTCCTGCATTTCGGACTCCTGACCGACTTTCCCG
>CAZQEN010000238.1:1366-12103 GCA_964591605.1 uncultured Planctomycetales bacterium | reverse complement strand
GAGACGATGAGCAGGCCCAGCACCGTCAGGGCATGGCGCCGACCGAGCCGAGGCCGCTGGTCGTCGGCACCCATCCGCCAGCGGGCAAAGACGCGCAGGGCCGATCGGATCAGCCACCAGAGGCCGCAGACGATGGCCGTCAGGGTCGAGAGCGTGAAGATCAGATCGCGGATCGTGATCAGGTTGGATCGATGGCGCAGGGCGGTGGGGTGGAGATAGTACGTCAGGGCGGTGGTGTAGGGGGCGGCCGTGGTCAGACTCCAGCGGCTGATGGCCAGCATGGCCAGGGCGGCGGCGAGGCAGAGGATGACGGCCGGCCAGCCTACGGGTGTGGCCATTCGGCGCAGGAGCTGGCCGTGGGGGTGAATCCGGAAGGTTCGGGGGTCGAAGGGATCGAAGGTCCGGCCGCATTCGGGACAGCGGAAGCCGGTTTCCAGCCGCGGGAGACCCTGCAGGGCGTAGCCGCATTGAATGCAGAAGCCGCGGGTTGCGTGTGGTGTATCCATGGCAGTGGGTGCAGAGGTTGACTGCCTCTCCTCCCTGATACACGGCCGGTGCGCTGGCGGCGCAGGGAAGATTGTAACGTGGATGGAGGCGGCGAGGGAGGTGGGGGCGGTGCGGAGAACCCCTCGCTTGCGCTTCGGGCTCTGTTGGGGAGGGGTTTTGCGTTTCGGGCATCTTGCGTATTCGCATCATCAAAACCCCACCCATCGCTGCGCGATGGCTGGGCCACCCGGTGGTGGCGTGGGGGGCGCTTGTGGCCGGTCGGGGGGGACGGCGCGGAGAACCCCTCGCTTGCGCTTCGGGCTCTGTTGGGGAGGGGTTTTGCGTATCGGGAGTCGTGCGTATTCGCATCGTCGGGACCCCACCCATCCCGATGTGCATCGGGATGGATGGGCCACGCGGGCTTGCTCATGGAGTCGGGCCGAGTTCACGCAGGGCGTATAGTCCGATCAGAATCGCCTCGGCGGCGTCGTGGCGGAGGGATTTGGGGTGGGGGAGGGCGGACTGATCGATCACGCGGCGGGCGAGGGCGATGGCGGCGGTTTTGGCGTCCTGCGTGGTGCGCTGGCGGCGCGGGGTGAGCAGGTCGCGGCGCCAGGTTTCGGCGGCGATCTGGCGGACGGTGATGCCGCGTCGGAGGGCGGCGCCGGCCCAGATGGCGGCGATGGGCCCGCCCCCCTCGATGACCAGGTGGGTCACGCCGGGAATCTCCTGCAGGATCGTGCGTACGCCCGCCCGAAGGCGCTCGCGCGTTCCGAAATGACGGGAGCGGTACCACACCAGCCGGCCCTCGGGTCCGTAGAGGGCCAGACCCGTTTTGAGGCCGAGATCGACGGCCAGCAGCAGGCCCACTGGTGACCGGCATTGCCCAGCTTTTGTGTCGGATGCGCCCATGGGCACCTTCCCTGGTCGACGACAACAGGGTATCATGAACAGGCCGCTGCGGCCGGAGATTCCGTCATGTCTTTGGGTCGATCGCTCCTGATCGGATGTCTGTGGACCTGCCCGGCAGTCGCCGGTGACGCCCTGGATCTCGTCCGCTGGGCGCCGCCCGACAGCTACCTGGTGGTCGCGTGGGAGGGGGCGGATGCCGCCGCGCCGGCGTTCCAACGGTCGCAACTCGGGCAGCTCTGGGCCGAGCCGCAGTTCAACAGCTTCGTCATGAAGCCCTTCGCGGGGCTCAGAGACATGCTCGAGGCGTCCTTTGATGAAGAAATGGATGACCCGAAGATTGCGGGCCTTCTGAAGCGGACGGCGAAAAACCTCTGGCGGCGCCCCGGCGTGATTTGCGTCTTTCCGGCTGAACCGGATGACGTCGACGCGGAGGACTGGCCCGTGTCCGATTCGATCGCCGTGGTCTGGGACATGGGCCCGGATGCGGGGTCCGACTTCAGCGAGCTGGTCGAGGCGGATCAGGACGACGACGAGCCATCGCTCCGGGAGACGATCGCCGGGACGGAGTTCATCAAGCCGCAGGATGCGCCCGCTTACCTGGGGTGTCATCGCGACCGCTGGATCTTTGCGGTGGGCCGTACGGCCGTGGGCAAGATCGTCCAACAGCAGCAGGACGGGCAGCGAAGCTTTGCCGACATGCCGGTTCACACGCTCGCCGTCGAACGATTCAAGGGAATCGAGTCGATTTTCTACGTGAACCTCCAGACGAGCGTCGCCCGCGAGCGCGTGCTTGACAACATCGAGCGTCTGCGGGAACAGGGCGACTTCGAGGCGGAGATGGACGAGAAAGCCCCCTACCTGGTCGCGATTGGCATCGGCATGGCCGGGCTTTCCGCGAATCTCGGACACCTGCAGGGCGATATCGGCGGCCGCGACTGTGCGGCCGTCCTGGGTTTTGAGGGCGACCATCTTCGCACCGCGTCGTACGCCCGGGCCGACCGCGAGTATCCGCTGGCCTCGGATTTCGCCTGCCACACGCCGATGAAGAGGGATTTCCTGCGGCTGCTGCCGGCGAATCCACTCAGTGCGACGGTGATGACGTGGGATCCGTCGGCGATCTACCGGCAGACGCTGGCGACCGCTGAGAAGCTCACCGCCCGCATCTGGCCGGTTCAGGAACGACCTGCGACAGAGAAGCAGGACACGCAAGAGGATGCGGATTCCCCGGAATCACAGCCGGATGGCGATGAGCGGCGGGACGCCGATTCGGATCCGGAAGAACCTGCGTCTGTATCTGTGGATCGCTCTCCCGGCTGGCTGGAGCGGCGAATCACGGCCCTCGCCGGACTGGACATCCACGCGGAGGTGCTGAGTCACCTGGGGCCGAACGTGGCCTTTTATCAGACGCCCGAGTTTGCCGGGGCGAGCCTCAGCGTGCTTTTCGAGTTGCGCGACGCGGCCGCCTTCGAGCGGCAACTTGCCGGGTGGCTCAAGCTGCTTCCTGCCCCAATCAGGTTCAAGGCCCGCAAGGTCGGCGGGCGCGAGCTTCAGGTGCTCGACCTGAGCGGGCTCGGAGTCAAGTTCCCCCCGTTGGCGCTCAGCCCGTGCTATGCGATCGTGGAGAACGTCCTGTTCGTCTCCACAAGCGTCGCCGCCGGCAGCCGGTTCCTGTCTCAGATCGACATGCCGCCGGCCCAGACGCTGGTGGGGCGGGAGGACATTCAGAAGTTCCTTGCCGCGCATGAAAGTGAGACGCTCACGTCCATCACTCTGGCCGACGAGCGGGCGTCATTTCAGGTGATCTATCCGCAGCTTGCCCTGTTTTATCCCCTGATGACCACGGAGATTCGGAAAGCCATCCAGCAGGAGTCCGAATCGCAGGAGGAAGCGGATGAGGAGGAGGATGAAAGTGAAGACGATGAGGATGAGGAGACGGACGCGTCGAGGAGTCGGGCACGGGGGTCAGGGGCAGGGTCGGCGGAGCGGGCGGAGCACGAAGCCGAGGAGGGGTCCGGCGATGTGCGGTTCACGGGGGCAGGGGATGATTCATCGGCGGGGCCGGCCACGCGGCCTTCGATTGAGTTCGCGCCGATCCCGGACTTCGATGTGTTTCATCGGCACATGCTGACGACGATCAGTTATGCCACGTTGCTCGAAGATGGGACGCGCCTGCGGTACGGGCGGGGCGGCGTGCCGATTGCGGGCGGGGCGGCCGGCGTGGCCGGCGCGGCCATGGGAGTTGCCATTCTGTTGCCATCGCTTGCCCGGGCCCGGGAGCTTTCAAAACGCACCGTTTGTGCGGCCAATCTCAAGGCGATCAGCACCGCCATGTATGAGCACGCGAACGAGCACGACGACGAGTTCCCGGCGAGTCTGAAAGACATGCTGGCGAAGGAGCTCGTGACGGGCAAGACACTCATCTGCCCGAGCTCCGAAGACACGGAAGAAGACAAGGACATTTCCTACGTCTGGATCGCGGGGCAGACGAGCGACGTTGATCAGCGAAACGTCGTTGCCTACGAGCCGAAAGACAACCACGGCGGAGAAGGCGCGAATGTCCTGTTCGCCGACGGACATGTCGAGTTTGTCAAGCCCTATGAGAAGGTCGAGGCGCTTGTGGAGGAGACGAAGAAGCGCCTGGCCGCCCAGGAGTGAGACGCCATGTTCGAACGTTTCACCGATCGGGCCCGAAAGGTCATGGCCCTCGCCAACCAAGAAGCCCTGCGCCTCAATCACGAGTACATCGGGACCGAGCACATCCTGCTCGGCCTGGTCAAGGAAGCGACGGGCGTTGGGGTGCGTGTGCTCAAGAATCTGGGTGTCAATCTGCGCACGGTGCGGATCGAGGTGGAGAAACTCGTCAAGGGCGACGACAGGCAAGCCGTCGTCCCAGGCAGATTACCCCAGACACCACGGGCGAAGAAAGCAATCGAGTGCGCCATCGAGGAATCGAGAAGGCTTGAGCGCAGATACGTGGGGACGGAACATCTACTCCTGGGTCTGCTTCAAGAGCACGATGGCGTGGCCGGTCTGGTGCTGAGGAACCTTGGCCTGGAACTGGAAGATGTACGCCGGGAGGTCGTCAACATGCAGGGCGCGGTTGCCTCTGACCCGCGAGGTACCGCGGATCTCCCATCGGCCAAGAGCTCTGAGTTCGAGCAGCGGATCGGGGAGACTCTCCGCATTGGAGAGGTCATTGAGGTCACCATCCTATCCATCGAGGGGGACAAGGTGCGTCTGAGTGTCCAGGCTCCTTTGTTCTGGGACGTCCGTCAGAAAGCCAAGGACGACCGGCAGTAGTTGGGCAATGAACCGCGCCCTGTCGGTTGGTCCGCTGTTTCGGCGGACCGCTCGATGCTGCGTGCTGATTGCGTTTCCTCACCTCTCACGTCTCAGCTCTCACGTGTCACTCCGAGTGCATCGAGTAGCACGCTCGGGGCTGGGGTAGCGATGGTACCCGGCTGGCGTATCGGCAGTGCCCGGCCGCCACGGGGGGCGGCCGCTACAGGGTTTGGGGACGCACACTTATAATCCGCTCCAGTCATCCAGGAGCGAGCGTTCATGCCTTTTCCTGACCTGCAGTCGTTCATTACCGAGCTCGAGAAACGCGATCAGTTGCGGCGCGTGAGGGTCGAGGTCGATCCGGTACTGGAGATCACCGAGATTGCCGACCGGATGATGAAATCGCTCTCGCCCGAGGGGGCAGCGGGGGCGCCGAGAACGGACCCGGTTCACGGCCACCAGGGCGGGCGGGCCCTGCTGTTCGAGAACGTCAAGGGCTCGTCGATGCCGGTGGCGATCAACACGTTCGGGAGCTACGCCCGCGTGAAGCTTGCGCTGGGGACGGACGATTTCGAGGAGCTGGCGGCCCGCGTGCAGCAGCTCGTCAAGCCGGAGATTCCGGCAACGCTGCTCGAGAAGCTCAAAAAACTGCCCGAGCTGGCGAAGATGGCCGGCTATTCTCCGAAGGTCGTCAAGCGCGGGATCTGTCAGGAGGAGGTGCACACCGACGACGCGGATCTGTTTTCGCTGCCGGTGTTGCAGTGCTGGCCGCACGACGGGGACCTGGCGAGCGAGCCGGGGCATCCTGCGCCGGAGTGGTTTCGGGCGATCGAGGGAACGCTCGGCTCGGTGACGAGAGGGGAAGTGGAGGGATTGCGAATTGCCGATTGCCGATTGCCGATTGAAATGCAGGGGTCGCGGGTCGCCCCGCAATCGGAAATCGGAAATCGGAAATCGGAAATCGACAATGCGACGCGCACCGGTCGCTATATCACCCTGCCCGAGGTGTTCACGAAGGACCCCGAGACGAGCGACCGGAACGTCGGCATGTATCGGGTGCAGCTTTTCGGGCCGCGGATCGCGGCGGTGCACTGGCACATGCACCATGACGGGGCGCGGCATTTCCGCAAGTACGCCGCCCGCGGCGAGCCGATGCCGCTGGCGATCGCGTTCGGGGGCGAGTCGGTGCTGCCGTACAGCGCGACGTGTCCGCTGCCGCCATCGGTGAGCGAGCTGCTGTTCGCGGGGTTCCTCAACGGGACGGGCATCGAGCTGGTGCCCTGCAAGACGATCCCGATGGAGGTTCCGGCCAACGCCGAGATCGTCATCGAAGGCTGGGTCGACCCGAAGGAGAAGTTCATCGAAGGGCCGTTCGGCGATCACACCGGTTTTTACTCGCTTTCGAGCGAGTACCCCGTGTACCGCGTGACGGCCATCACGCACCGGCGCAGTCCGGTCTACCCGGCGACGATCGTCGGCAAGCCGCCGATGGAGGATTACTACCTGGGCAAGGCGACCGAACGGATCTTCCTGCCGCTGCTCAAGATGATCGTGCCGGATGTGATCGACTACGACCTGCCGCGATTCGGGGCGTTCCACAACTTCGTGTTTCTCAAGATCAGAAAGGAATACCCGTACCAGGCCCGGCGCGTGATGCACGCGATCTGGGGCGCCGGGCAGATGTCGCTCTCCAAGTTCATCATCGTCGTGGACGAGTCGGTGGACGTGCACAGCGAGCAGGAGGTGTTTTTCGCCGTGGGGGCGCACGTCGACCCGCGGCGCGACATCGCCATCGTCGACGGCCCGCTCGACATCCTCGACCACGCGGCCCCCTTCGAGGGCGCCGGCTCGAAGATGGGCATCGACGCCACCCGCAAGATCCCCGGCGAAGGCACCATCCGCCGCTGGCCGCAGGAGCTGACGATGTCGCCGGAGATCGTCGAAAAAGTCACGCGGCGGTGGAGAGAATACGGTTTATGAAACTCAATTCACGCGTTTGACCTGCCTGGCGAGCCATTCGGCGGCGTCGCGGTAGGCTTCGGACGGGAGGAGGTGGCCGGAGTCGTACCAGCGCTGCTCTTTGGGCTGGCGGGCGGATTCGTAGAGGAGTTTGGCCCGTTCGGGCGGCACGAGCGGGTCTTTGCGGCCGTTCATGAGCAGCACGGGGCGGGGGGAGAACTTCGGCAGGGCCAGGTTGTGGCGAAGCACGGCGTATTCGTGGACCAGGTCGAGGCGGTCGCCGTTGCCCGGGCCCTCCTTCGAGCGGCTCTCGGCGCCGGTGACGGCCGAGCCGCCCACCATGACCACCATGGCCTTGACCCGGCGGTCCGCGGCGGCGGCGAGCGTCCCCATCCACGCCCCCATCGAGTAGCCGGCGAGGTAGACGCCGTTGGACGTGTCGAGTTCGCGCCGCGTCTCGGCGAGGTCGATGGTCTGGCGGACGTCTTTGACGGCCTGCACGATGTTCTCGAAGGCCGCCTTTCGGTCGGGTCCGAACATGTTCTTGGGCGGCTTTCCGGGCCGCTCGCCGTGGTTGGGCATGTCCATGGCCATCGTGGCGAAACCGCGGTCGGTGAGGGGGCGCGAGAGCTGGCGGCTCACGCCCTCCTTGTTGCTGGCGAAGCCGTGCACGAGGACGACGACGGGAAAGGGCCCATCGCCGGTCGCCGGCCGTGTGATCAGCACGGGGACCTCGTGTCCGCGGATGTCCTTGAAGAAGACCTCTTCCTGACGCGTTCCCGACAGGTTGTAGGCACGGCGGGTCTCCGCCTGGCGCACGGTGAGCTTGACCGGTGGATCGTAATCAAACACGTCGGGTGACCACTCCTCCGCTCGCAACGGAAAACCCCAAACCAGAAGCCCAAAAGCCAGAAGAGGGACGCGCAGCAGCATGCCGGGCCCGTTTCGGGCTTCTGGTGTTCCGGGATGTATCCGACATACAGGGGCGTGTCTCTCGGGTGGCTGCGTACTCGCTGTCCGCGACCCGGCTGCACGGGCAGCGAGTACGCTGCCCATGCCACCCGCCGCTGTCCGTGACCCGGTTGCACGGGCAGCGCGTACGCTGCTCATGCCACCCGCCGGCCACTGAGCTCTGGATACACCCGGCGTTCGGGCGCTCTGGCTGTTGCTACGCATTCGCGCCTCCGGATGCGGCTTCGCGCTGACGGTCGAGGTCGTCGCGCACCTGGGGTGGCAGGAACCAGCCCTCGAGGTCGGGCAGGTCGGCCATGGCGGCCAGGGTGCGTTCGTAGCGGGTGGCCAGATCGGCCGAGGTATCGACAAACAGGACGCGTTTGCCCTTGATCCGGCACATGCCGCCGCCTTCGCCGCCGAGGGCTTCGGGCCGGACCTCGATATCGAGCTGCTCCGCCACGTTCAGCAATGCTTCGAGTCGCGCACTCAGTTCCAAGGGATGCTCGCTTTCTGGCTTTCCCATTTTGACACGCGGCGGCACGGGGCCTCCGGCGGGATCGATCCCCTCAAGCTGTCCGGCGCGGCCTGCCGATACACCATGACCCGGGCCACCCGTCGAGGAGCGCGCCGATGGCCTCTGGGCCAACTGCAAAACCCCAGCGAACTCCACCCCCACGTGGTGCTGCGCCGATCCCCCGTGAAACCCCTTCTGTTATACCGCGGCCGGGGGGCGCCTGGAACGACGCCGAGCTCCTGCAGGCCCAGATTGACCAGCTCGCCCGCCAGTTCGACCTCATGAAGGCGCAGGTGCGGCAGGCGCAGAAGCTTGCGAGCATCGGCACGACGGCGGCAATGATCGCCCATGAGTTTAACAACCTGCTGACGCCGGTGGTTGCATACGCCCGCCAGGCGCTCGATACGGAAGACCCGGGCCTGATGCGGGTGGCCCTCACCAAGACGCTCGAGCGGACCGAGGTGCTCCGGCAAATGGCCGACCGGGTGGTGGGCTTCGCCAGGAACCCCGAAGCGAGCATCAAGGCGGTGCCGGTCCGGGCGGTGGTTGAGAACGCGATCGGGTGTCTGGGTCGGGATCTGGCCCGGGACAACATTGTCCTGAATCTGCAGATCGACCCCGGGCTGGCGGTCCGGGCGAACGAGTCGCAGTTGCTGCAGGTATTTTTCAACCTGGTCATCAATGCCCGGCAGGCGATGCTCGGCCGCCGGGGCCGGCTGACCATCGACGCGGCCCCGGCGGGGTTGGCCAGCGGCGAGCCGCTCGTACGGATCAGCGTCCGCGACACGGGCTGCGGCATCACCCCTGAGAACCTCCCACGGGTCTTCGAGCCGTTTTTCTCCACCAAGCAGCATGAAGACAAGGCCGAGCGCCGCGGGCTTGGCCTGGGCCTGTCGATCAGCAAGGACATCATCGAAGAGTTCGGCGGGGAAATCACCGTCTCCAGCGAGCCCGGGGCGGGCACGACGTTCACGGTCACGCTTCCCCGCGCAGAGTGAACGCATTGTCGATTTTCGATTGCGGATTCTGAGGGACGGGCCAACCTGTTGCCTCGGCCGGGTCAACCGTTGGACGTGCTCCTGCTTTCATCGACAATCGGCAATCGACAATCGACAATATCGGGATGCCGGAGCTGCCGGAAGTTGAAGTGATCGCGCGGGGGCTGGCCGCCGTGCTGGAGGGCCGGCGGGTCACGCGGGTGGACCTGCGCCGGCCGGACATCGTGCGCGGGCATCGCGACCTGCTCTCACTTCCGCTGGAGCGCCGCCGGATCGTGCGGATCCGCCGCGCCGGCAAGCTCGTGCGCTTCGAATTCACCGGCGACATCGTCGTCTGCGTTCATCTGGGCATGTCGGGGCGGTTGCTGGCGCTGACGCCGGACGCACCGGTGGAAAGCCACACGCATCTGCGCGTGCGGTTCGGCGAGGCGCCGGTGGAGCTGCGCTATTGCGATCCACGCCGGTTCGGGGGCGTGTGGATCATGAATGGGGACCGGGGCGCCGACTGGGCGGGCCGCCGGCTGCCGCCGATCGCCTCGGACCCGCTGGAGCTGACGCTTGAGCAATGGCGGGGGCTGCTGAAGCGGCGTCGACAGATCAAGGCGCTGCTCATGGCCCAGGAGCCGATCAGCGGCATCGGCAACATCTACTGCGACGAGTCGCTGCACCGGGCGGGCATCCACCCGCTCACGCGGGCGTGCGATCTGGATGATGCGCTCGTCGCGCGGCTCTGTCGGGCCGTGCGGCGCGTGCTGGCCGAGGCCATCGCCGCGGGCGGTTCGAGCATCAGCGACTACCGCGGCGCGGACAATCAGCCGGGCACGTTTCACCGGCGCCACCGCGTCTACGGGCGCGAGGGCCGGCCCTGCCGACGCTGCCGCACGCCGATTGAGCGCATCGTGGTCGCCGGGCGCGGCACGCACCTGTGCCCGCGGTGCCAGCGTCTGACGGCCGGATGAGGGGCGATTCGGATCCGCCCGGCGTCACCGGGCGGGGTGCGGCGTTTTTCGTGAGTTTTCAAAAGTTTCGGGCGCGGGGAGGCGCGGATGCCGGGCTGGGGCGCCTTCGCTATAATCGCCCGGCTTATGGCGAACTCGGATCATCCCACCACGCTCGGAGTTGTCTCGTTCCTGAACGCGCGGCCGCTGATCGAGGGGCTGGACGCTTCGTCGGGCATCAGCCTGCATTACGCGGTGCCCTCGGCCCTGCCGGCCATGCTGCGGGAGGGCGTGGTGGACGCGGCATTGATTCCGGTCATCGACCTGGCCCGCGGGGCGGACCGCTGGCGGCGGATCTCGAACGCGTGCATCGGCTCCGACGGCGAGACGCTGACCGTGCGTGTGTTCTCCAGGACGCCGCCCGAGCAGATGAACGTCCTCTACGTCGATCCGGATTCGCACACGTCGGTGGCGCTGGCCCAGCTCATCTGGTCGTACCACTTCGAGCGGCGGCTGGTGCTGCGGCCGATGAGCGCGATCGACGATCTGAACGAGTGCGAGTCGGTGCTGCTCATCGGCGACAAGGTGGTGACTGCGCCGCTGAAGGGGTTCGAGTACGAGGTCGATCTGGGCGGCGCGTGGAAGGCGTGGCAGGGTCTGCCGTTTGTGTTTGCCGTCTGGGCGGTTGATCGTG
>CAZQEN010000238.1:0-1266 GCA_964591605.1 uncultured Planctomycetales bacterium | reverse complement strand
CTGGCGGGCGTGCTGGAGTCGGCTCGCGACCGGGGGGTCGCGCGGGCGCGGGAGATTGCCGAACAGCTCGGCCCCGCCCACGGCTGGCCGGCGGACCTGGCGGCCGACTATCTGCTGCGGCGTCTGAGCTACACGCTCACGCCGCGGCACCTCAAGGGCATGCAGCGGTTTTTCGAGCTCTGTGCGGAAGAACGGATTATCCCCGACGTGACGGAGCTGGTGCGATGAGCGATGGTAGGGTCCGCTGTGCGGACCAAACGCGTGAAGCACGTCCCGGCGGCGAAAACCGCGTCCGCGAAGCGGATCCTACAAATTGCGTCCGCGAAGCGGATCCTACGAATTGCGTCCGCGAAGCGGACCCTACGGCTGACTCGAATCGGCAATCGGCAATCAGCAATCGGCAATTCCAACAATCCGCAATCTCGCGCCTCTCTCCCGCCGACGCCCTCGCCATGTACTTCGACGAGTCGATCCATTCGCTCGGTCGGCGGGCGCATGAGGTGACGACGCGCCTGCACCCTGAGCCGCATCGCACGTATGTGGTGGACCGCAACATCAACTACGCCAACTGGTGCAGCGCGAGGTGCATCTTCTGCAACTTCAAGGCCGACCCGCCGGGGATGAACTCCTCACGGCCGGAGCTGCCGCCCGGCTACGTGCTCACGCACGAGCAGATCGCGGGCAAGATCCGCGAACTCATTGACATCGGCGGCACGCAGATCCTCATGCAGGGCGGGCTGGTGCCGGCGGAGATCCTGCCCTTCGGGTGGTATCTGGATCTGCTGCGGTTCATCAAGCGCGAGTTTCCGTCGATCCACATCCACGCGTTCAGCCCGCCGGAGATCTTCGCGATGCACCAGATCTTCGGCATGAGCATCCGCGACGTGCTGCTGCGGCTGCGCGAGGCGGGCCTGGACACGATCCCGGGCGGCGGGGCGGAGATTCTGAGCGACCGCGTGCGCGACAAGATTGGCCGCGGCAAGACGCGGACCGCCGAATACCTCGAAGTCATGCGCCAGGCGCATCGGGTCGGCATGCGCACCAGCATCACGATGATGTTCGGGCACATCGAGACGATCGAGGAGCGCATCGAGCACCTGCGGCTCATCCGCGACCTGCAGGACGAGACCGGCGGCTTCACCGCGTTCATCTGCTGGACGTTCCAGCCCGAGAACACGCCGCTGGGACGGATGAAGCCATTGCCGATTGCCGATTTCCAATTGCCGATGACCGATAGGGGTGGCATGGGCAGCGTACTCGCTGCCC
>CAZQEN010000237.1:0-12149 GCA_964591605.1 uncultured Planctomycetales bacterium | reverse complement strand
GGCTCATAACCTCGAGGTCACAGGTTCGAGTCCTGTCCCCGCTAATCATCTAAGTCTTTGCCAGACAAGCACCTATCCCTCTGGCAGGCTGATATCACATCCTGAAGTGAACTCGGTCCTCTGACACCGTTCTGACGGCCGATGGGGCTGCGGGGGCGACCTGGGACGGGCACGCACACCAGACACAAGGGGTATAAACTTCTAATCCGTCCGCGAGTAGCAGGGGCTGGCGATTCCATTTCTCGGCGGAAGTCCCCATCGAACACACGCCCGAAATTGAGACGAACACGAAGTTCCCCTCCTGCTTCCGGGGAATGCACCGGCGGGGTGTGGGTGGGCTTCGATCTGCGGCAGGCCATCGCTCGCCTTGGGGTCGGGAAGCTGCGGACCGCCCCTCAGACGTGCCAGAAGCTCGAAGTCCCCTTCCCTTGGCCGGAGTTCGGATGACTCATCCGTTCCATCCGCACTGCGACCGATCATTTCCCGGCCTTCACCGCGGGCTGGCGCGGAGGGAGGACCGTGTCGTTCTCCAGGATGCCGACGACACAGTCTTCCGGCTGCTCATCAGACGCACGGATCTGTCGGCACCGAACCCCCGTGTTGCCCTGGCCGAGGGGCGGGTTCGGTTCCCGGTTCCGGATCTGGTCTGACTGGCCGGGATTCTTTTCAGATCCGGTGAGGAGGATCTGCCATGAACCGCACGGCGCTGTCGGCTCCGTGACGTTCCTTGCGGTTTTCGGCTTCGTTGGAGCTGATCTGCACCATCACGGCAGACAGGCCGGCGTGACATTCGCGCCCGCCATGCAACCCGCGAAAAGATTGAAATCGAATGAATCGACGTCGTTGTCGGCGTCCATTCTGGCCTTGCCGCACGCGGGATCATTCTGCGGGTTGTTCTCTCCGGTCAGGCAGAGTTGAAAATCAGCGAAATCCCCCTGATCCACGTCGTTGTCATGGTCGAAATCCGGCAGAGCCGGCAGGACAGTGATGAACGCCTCGGCCACCGTGGAGCACTGGCCGGAGACCCCGCCGCTGATGTTGAGCGCCTCGGGCGAGGTCGCGTTCTGCGCAAAGCCGAGTCGGACCACCGAGTTGGCGCCGGCGTCAGCAATGCCGAAAGTTCCAACACACAGGAACAGCTCAATGGTTCCGGACGTGACGCCGGTGACGTCCAGCGCCGCGAAACGGGCCGGTACGTTCGAAAGAGTGTCGGTGTTGGTGAAATCGAAGGCATTGCAGTCGTCCACGCCCGTGCCGCCGCTGTCGTTGCGGGAAACGCCGGCCGTCGCCCCGTCCCAGCGCCCCGGCGGCAGATCGATGGCGATGGCGGCCGAGGCCGCGCCGCCGTTGCCGCTCTGAAGCCGCACATCAAAGCTCACGCCGTCGAAACCCAGCGTCTGCGAGTTCTTGTTGAACCAGATGTAGAGCGGAATCGTGTTGCCCACCTGGACGTTCACGGTTGGGTTCGTCGTCGTCCCGAACTGGCTCGCGGCGGCGTCCGTCTGCACCCAGAAGTTGGCCTGACCCCGTGCGACGGCGGGCACAAAGGCGAGAACGGCCAGACAGGCCGCGAGCCCATTGCGGATTGCGGATTTCGGATTGCGGAATGTGAGGAATCTGAAATCTGAGATCTCAAATCTGAGATGGCGAATGGCGGCTGGCGATACCGGGCGCGCGGGCCTCCGTTCGCACTCCGCACTCCGCAATCCGCAATGCCTCCTACCCACGACGGCTCACCTCCGCCGGTGAGCCGGCCGGCTGAACGATCTTCTGTTTCCGCAGCGACTCCGCGAGCTTGAGCAGCTCGTCGATCATCGCCTGCGGCGCGCCGGCGCCGCGCAGCTTGGCCGCCATCAGCGGGACATCGGCGCTGTTCACCACACCGTCGCCGCTGAGATCCGCGGCCGGGTTGAACTGGTTGCCGGCCTGCACCATCTGCACGAAGGGGAAGATGTCCCGATTCGATACCTTCCCATCGGCGTTCAGGTCGCCCAGGCCGTCGAAGCCGTTGATGACCACCGGCACGTTGAACGTACTGACGCTCGGGTTCGAGCGGGTCGGCTCGTAGGCGACCGCGTCGAGCCGATGGTTGCCGGCCGTCAGCGAGCTGAACACGCGGCCGAACTGCCCGCGATCGATCTGCGTCGCGAGCCCTTGCCCGCCCTGTGCGAGCGCCACGACATCCGTCCCAGGCGGCTGATCCAGGAACAGGTGCACCTGCTGGGCCGTGCGATCCGCGCTGCGGACCACGATCTGATACGTGCTGGTCGTGATCGGCGAGCCGGCGGCCGGGGCCAGCAGCGCCATCTGCGGCGGCACGCGGTCGATCAGCAGCACCTTCCGGAACGTGTTGAAGATGGGAGGCGTGCCGGGCGGCCGCGAGCGGAAGGCGATGACGCTCAGGTAATGCCGCCCCTCCGACAACTGCGTCGCATCGATCACCTGCCGGTACACGCCGCGGAACACGCCCGGCGAAACTTCGACCGGGTTCGTTTCGAGCGGGTTGTTCTGCGTCAGGAAGTGCTCGTAGCCGTAGCCGACGAAGCTGGCATCAAGGCTGTCGATCGATCCATTGCCGTTCAGATCCAGGCCCGCATCCATCCGCAGCATGGCCAGATCATCTTCGCCGGTATCCGTCGCGTCGGCATCGGTGGTCTCAAGCTTCACTTCGAAGGAATCGGCCTGAATCACCTCAATGGGCGTGAGCCGCCGCCTCGCCGCGGGAACGCCCGCCGAATCGGCCGGAATCGTGCTCGCCACACTCGTCAGCGTGAGTGTGCCTGGCGGGTTGAACGGTCCGTAAACGACGTAGCCGCGGTTGTGCGTCACGCCGTTGACGTTCTGATTGCGGGGAACCCGGATGGTGACCTGCCCGTTGGCGGCCACGGTGATGACGTCGTCGATCACGCCCGTGGGGTCCACCGCCGGGTCGGCGGCGTTGCCCGTCAGCTCCTTGAGCCGCAGGTTGGGGGCGAAATTGGTGTTCACCGTCCGCTGGTCATAGCCGGGCGAGCCGTCGCGCCGGTCGTTCAGGCCCACCAGGCAGGCGTTGTTGCGCTCGTAAACGAGTACGTCGCCGTCGATCCATCGCTCGATGTAGGTGTCGCGGCAGTACTCGTTGTGGATCTTGACCAGGTTGGTGATGTAGTTGTCGCCCAGGCCGAGCGGGTCGGAGCGGCTGCTCCGCGGGAAGCTGGGCGTGCCGAACTCTTCGGCCCGGTAGTAAACGATGGGAGCACCGGTGCGTGTCAGGATGTACGCATAGGCGACCATGTTCGGCGTGGGCAGCGGCTGGCCGGCATCATGGTTTTCCGCGAAGATCACGCCGAAGTCGCCGTCGTTGGCGTTCCCGTCGAACTGCCCGTCAAAGCTCGCATTCACCACGTTCGACCAGTTGCCAAAGCCGTTGGCATTGAGCATGTCGCGCAGGGCGTAATAAAGCTGAAAATCGAGGGCGTCGCGGTTGCCGGTGACGCCGCCGGATGTGTTGCAGTTGCCAGTCGTCCCCTTGCATACGAACGCCGCGATCTCCGCATTGCTCAGGATCGATTCTCCGAAACTCAACGGTGTGGTGGCGGCACCGGTGAGCGTCGGCTGGCCGCGCTGCCAGACGTGGCGATCGTAGAAATCGCGCCAGAACCAGTCCGGCGTGTGCTTGCAGGCGTCAATGCGGAATCCATCAACGCCGATTACCTCCAGGAGCCACCGGACGTGCCGCAGAAGCAGGCCGGTGGCGTTTTCGGCCACCGGATCGCCGGCCGTCGGGTCGAGCTTGTTGAACGGGTGGATGCCGATGCTGTTGGCGGGCAGATCGCTGTCGGAATAGAACTGCCGGTTGCTCGCACTGGGCTGGTCATACGTGGTCCCGGCGGGGATGTTCTGTGGATCGCCCGGCGTGACCGGATGCCGGATGTAGCTCGGGGTCGCGAATTCCTGGCCGATGTCGATGAGCCCGCTGATTCGGCAGCGCAGCGGGTCGGCATTGCAGTCGTTGAACACGGAATGGAAATCGCCGTTGGCTTCCGGGCCGCCGCTGACGACGAAGCCGGGGTAATCGCCGCTGGCCTCAAATCCGGGCGTATCTCGGGTGGAGAAGCCGTTGTGATTCAGGATCAGGTCGATGAACGTGCCGATGACCGCTTTGTTCTGCTCGGCCACGACGGCCTCGAGACCCGCGCGTGTACCATAGCGCGTTGTGCTGCCGGGCGAGCCAAGGTCGAAGCGATCGAACAGATCGTATCCGATCGAGGCGCCGCTGCCGGCCTTGCTCGGCGGAGGGGTCCACACGCGCTGATATCCGACGACGAAGACGTCGGCCGTCCGGTCCTCCATCGTCTGCCAGGACGTCTCAAACCACTGCAGCGTCACCACCGATCCCTGTGGGCGCGCCGTCTGTGCCGTGCCCATGAGGGCGCACACCGACACCAGCAGTCGAACCGACCTCAGAGACATGACGCTCCGCGACAGATTGACGCGCAAAGGTGCACAGCATCCCCCCTGAGCAGGATCGAATGCTCAGCACACCTGCCGTCAATGCACCGAAGGACCGGCGAGCCTGCCGACGCCCCGGTTTCAGTGTTTCGGCCAACCCATTTTACCGTGGGCGCCGCCGTGCCAGAAGGGTCAGGGACGCGATTCCCAGCAGGCTCAGCGTCGCCGGCTCGGGCACCAGCGTGTAGCTCAGCGGCACCGTAAACGTCTGCGTGTTGTTGAACCCCGCGTTCCCGGCCCCGTCTCCGGCGAACGTTGTACTGATTCCGATCGTCTCGTTAGACCGGTAGGCCGACGTGCTGATGTAGGTCCCCACGAATTGGAAGCTCTGGCCGCTGTTGGCGGTCAGCCCCATCATCGCCATCTGTGCCGCGGTCATGTTGATGGTATAGGACGGGTCGTTGGCGTTGCCGGTCTGTCCCTGCCCGAACAGGAAGTTGAGCGAGTTGTTCCCGCCGGCAGCCAGTCCGAACACGCCGATGAACCCGTTCTCCACCGCAATGCCGATGTCCGCGGCAAACGGCAGCACCACCAGCGACTTGGAGGGATTCCCGTTGTTGGTGCCCGAGATGGCCGTGCGCCCGCCGTCCCCGTTATCGCCGAACAACTGGTTGTCGGTGAACCCGCCCGCCTGCGTGTCCAGGTACAGGACCAGCACATCGTTCAGGGACCCGCCCCCGCGGTTCAGCTTGATCGACATCCCCGCCGGCGAGTCGGTGATGTCCACGCTTCCCGTGCCCACCGCCCCGCCGAAGCCGGTCGCTCCGTTGCCCGGATAATTCGCCGCCAGCGCCAGTCCCGGCGTCAGCATCAGGATCGCACACAGTGACCATCGCATTTTCCTGTCCTCCTCAACATGCGGCGCTCTGGCGACTCACAACCTTTGGAGTGGCTCTGGCGCCGCTCTTTTCTCATCGAAACTCACTGTCCGGCCGGCCATACTCAGCGGCCTCGGCTCACTGCTCGGGCGGATCGTCACATGAAGCGCCCGCCGGTACGTTCGATCCGGATCCGCACATCTGAAATGCCCCGAAATCCTCGCCATCGATCCGGTTGTTCCTGGCCAGGCCGCCCCAGTCGAAGCATTCGCACGGATAGCCCGTGAGCGGATCCACCGTCGGATAGAGCGGCGAAGGAGGTGACTGGCCCACGCCGCCGGTGTAACAGCGCTGGAACGCACCGAAATCATACAGATCGACGTCCAGGTCGCCATCCACGTCGAACCGTGGATCGTTACACCCGGCTCCCAGCGTCACCTGCAGACACTGATAGCCCGCGGCGGCAAAGTCCGTTTTGGTTGCCCCGTAGTTGGGCAGGCCGCCGGCCGCCAGAGCGGGAAGAAACTGATTGGAGATGTGGCTCCCGTTGGAGTTGCAGATCATCGCGAAGAGGCAGACGGTCTGGCCATCGGCCGGCGAGCCGATTGCCGAGCGGGGGATCAGGATCTCGAAGCCGGTTACGGCCGTCAGCGCGTTGGCCGGTTCGGGCTGGGGATCCCGCGGTACGCCGCCGTCGGCTCCCTTCACGCCCAGCAGGTTGCCGTTGCTCACGATTCCGCGCCAGTCGGTGACGTCGCTGGCCCCATTGGTCAGGAACCCGTCGCCGCCGGTCACCGGGTCGCTCCCGATGAACGTGCTGATGTTGGCGCTCAGATTGATGAGGTCGATGAACATGGTCGAATTGCTGTTGTTGATCAGGATGGCGTAGTCGGCGGCCATGGGAAGCGTGTTGCCGGCCATCCCGGTCATGCGGCCCTGGTTATTGTTGTTGTCCATCAGGGTCTCGCCGCCCGCCTTGCTGTCGATGAACACGATGAGATTGTTCCGCGAGCCGCTGTTGTCGTTCGTCTCGAGATTCCCGGTGATCCCGATGACCAGGCCCGGCGCATTCGTATCCGGCGTGGTCTGCTCGCGGGCAAAGATCTGATCGAGCTCGGAGCCGTTGGCGAGCTGCTGGTCGCAGTCGGTCGCCGTCACCAGTTGCACATTGCCGAAGCTGGTTTTCGTGTCCTGGCTGGCCAGCGCCGGGCCGTTCAAGGGATTGAACTCGCTGACGATGTTGTGGCCGTTGATGACTGCCGAGAACGCACCCTCAACCGCGAGGCTCGCGGACACGAATTGACTGCCCGACACGTTGTTGAAGTTGGGGCGGCGGCACAGACTCAGCGGGTTGCCGGCGTCACACAGCGGGTTGGGGACGAAGCCGGCGATGCCCGGGAGCGTCTGATTGCTCACTTGTCCGTCGGGCGCCACGAGCACCACCATCGCCTTGACGTTCAGCGGCCCGGCCAGAGGCAGTTGTCCGGGGGTAAAACCCAGGTCGAGCAGCGATATTCTGGCTTCCAGCCCCGTGATCTGCGTGCGCGGGTCGCCCAGCGCGGCGTCGCCCGTACCGTTGACGCCGGCGACACCCGTATTGTTGTAGGCGTAGAGAGAGTCGTTCGGATTCGTGCCGCCGGTCAGCGTCCCGCTTCCCGAGTTGAGTCCGACGCTGCCGCGATAGATCCGGGTCGTGAAGTACTCGAGGGCCTCGATCGGCGCGGTGCTGGGATCCGGAGGGGCGGCACAGGTGCCGGTCCCGGGGTCATCCCACGTGCCCTGCGACGCGGCGAACATCGAATACTGCGTGACGTGAACGTCGCCGCCGGCCGTATCCACGGCGACGGCGGTTTCGGGCTCAAAGCCGGTATCCAGGGTGGTCGTGGTGGTATCGCCGCTTCGCTCGGTCGCTCCGGTGCTCTGGTTGGTGGCCAGTGCCTGTCCCATCCCCTGCACGGCGCCCGGAGGGCCGTTGTCAGGGCAGCTTGTCTGAGCAGCGTTCGGGGCGATTTCGGTCTTGAGCGCGTTCTGCCCGCCCGCGTGGATGTCCAGGAACAGCACCTGGGCGTTGCCATTGGTCTCCAGGTTTCCGGAAACGGCCACATACAGAAAACTCCCGTCGGTCCGCATGTAAAGCTCGTCGAGTTCCGATCCGCCACTGGCGTTGAGGCAGTTGCGGTCGCCGAAGCTGGTGATGCTGTTCTGGCTGGCCACGAGGTTCGTCAGCGAGAAGTTGTTGACGATGTCGGTACCGTCGAGCGCTCCGCCGGGTGCGCCGAACTGCGCGGTGGTCCGCGTCACCGTGGCATACTGATCTCCGGCAACGATCACGGTTCCGTTGGCGTTGACGGCCGTGCCGCCGGTGATCTCGACAAAGTTGGGACGGAATCCCAGGTCGGCGCTGTTGGCGCCGGCGCCGATTCCGGGCAGCGTCTGGTTGCTGAAAAAGCCGGCGGCCGAGCTGATGACCGCCATCACCTTGACGGTGAGGTCCGTGGTGCGCGGCACGGTCAAGCCCAGATCGGCCAGCGGGATCTTCGCCTCAAGGCCGGTGGTGTGGCTTCGGGGATCGCCCGGCTGGGGCGGCGGGCCGGTCGAACCGGCGGGGGGCGGCGGCGGCGTCGTGTTGGGGGCCGGCAGAACGCCCGTCACGCCCTGCTTACCGGTGTTGTTGAACGCAAACTGAGCGCCGTTGGGATTGCTGCCGCCGCTCAAGACCGCGTTCCCGCCGTTCACCGGATTCGAGCCGCGGTAGACGCGCATCGCGAAGTAATCGAGCGCCTCGGTCGGCGTCGTCACCGGATCGTTCCACTGGCCCAGCGGCGCGTTCGGATTGCCCAGCGCGTACTGCGTCACATGGAGCGTGCCGCCGGCCGTGTCAATGGCGAACGCATGGTTCGGGGCAAACCCGGCATCGAGCTGCGTGCGGGCCGTGTTGACCGGATCCCGTTCGGTGAAGTCGTCGTCGGGGTTTTCAGGGCTGCCGCTGTCGTTGAGCTGCAGCGCCTGCCCCATGCTCTGCACGGCATTCGGCGGTCCATTGGTGTTTCCGGCGTCGGGGGCAATCTCGGTCTTCAGCACGTTCTGCCCGTTTGAACCGGTCTCAATAAAGATGGTCAGAGCGTTGCCGTTCTGCTCGAGATTGCCCGTGATTCCCAGGTAAAGGAAATTGGCATCCACCTTGAGAAACAACTCGTTCAACTCAGAGCCGGGGAAGCCGCCGGGGGTCAACCGCTGATCGCCGTAGCCCGTGTAGTTGGTCTGCACGGCGTTTCCGCGCGGATTCGCCCACTCTTCTCCGGCGCCGAAGTCGATCGTTCCGTCGAGCGTGACCACCCCAACGGCTCCGGCCGCGCAGAACAGCCCGATGACTCCGGCCATCACACACACCCGGCGCGCAAAAGCATTCTGCTGTTTCATACCGGCGGATCCTCCTCTGACGTCTACGCGCACACGCTGAGGCTGGCTTGGCGTAGCAGAAGCGCGCAGAGACCAGCATTCGGAGTCTGAGTTGCAGGCAAGACTTGCTTTCCTCACTCCGTCTCGACACGACCCAACTCGCTGCATTTGACCATGCTGTGTGTCGAACTGTCAAGGGCATTTCGCATCTCGCGGGTCCCCTGGCTGGCGTTCCGGCCGGCTCTCAAGTGAAGAGCTTCACTGACTTTGCTCCATAGGCACTTGAAAAATTCGCTCATTGCAGAAGACCACCTTTCTCCTGCTGAATCTGACTTCGATTTGCATTGACCATGGCGTCCGCCGGTCGATATCTTGGGTTTTCAGGTTGTTCCCACTTCGGCACCGCGCACGTCTCCGGCCTGTCGACGTCGGACGGTGCAGGGGTACCGCGGAGTACGCCAGAGACCGCAGGATTCAGAAGGAGGAGAGCGGTGCTGATCCGCCCAGTCCATGCCGGTGCGCTCGCCCTGTGCCTGGCGCTCGTTCCGCAAGCCTTCGCCACGCCCGAGTTCATCGAGCACGTGCCGCTGAGCCAGGTCTTTGGCGAAGCCTCTGGCAGCACCATGCGCGAGCGGCCGTTCCCCATCGCCTCCCAGTCCGCCGACCTCTGGATCCGCATCGGTTACTCGTTCTATTACACAGACGTTGCCGTCTATTACACGACGGATGGCTCCGAACCGACAGGCTCGATGGGCGTGGGTTCGGGCAGCACCACCGTGCAGCGATCTTCAACAGGCCAGATTACCTTCATCCGTAACGAACCTTCAGGTGGTGGCAACATCGACTGGTGGAAGACGGTGCTCCCCGGCCAGCCGGCCGGCACCCCCGTCCAATACAGGATC
This sequence comes from uncultured Planctomycetales bacterium, assembly GCA_964591605.1. Lineage (GTDB taxonomy): Bacteria > Planctomycetota > Phycisphaerae > UBA1845 > PWPN01 > CAYLLT01. The sequence goes on along the minus strand of CAZQEN010000237.1, from coordinate 2,539 downwards.
GGCGCCTGGCACAGCAGCGGCGGGCCCGAGATCTTCTCCAACAATTACAGTTGCTCCGACAACACATGCGATCAGCCCGGCGGTCGTGCCGAGAACCACGGATACATCACGCTGGAAGTGGGCGACAACTATCCGGTCACCTGGCCGGGCGGCGGACACGGCAGCGGCCACGTGAGCACTGGATATCCCAACATTCACTTCTGGAAGGAAGAGGCGGTCGTCGGAAACAACTACATCAATGCGATGCTCGACCTCAACGGCGCCCTGTATGACGTGTATTATCCGGGTGCGGGCTGCGTGCAGGGCATCGCCACGAAAAACGAAGGCTACGTCGACGGTCTCGACACTTTCCCGGGCGGCCTGCCTCTGGGCTTTCGCGGCCAGATGCACGTCAATCAGGCGGTGGCCGGACTCCGCATTGACGGCAACACCACGTACTGGCTCAGCAACGAAGGCGGCGCCTACGCCAACCACGCTCAGAGCTACGTCACCGACACGAATGTCGTCAGCACCTCCTCGCGACAGGCCATCAACAACTACGCAATCGATGTCCAGCAGTATGATTTCTGCCCGAAGGGCATCACCTACCCAAATGATGGCGGCGGCGAGCCCAACCGCGGCATCTATGTCAAGCGATTTATTCTCACCAATAACGGCAACTCTCCTCGCGGCATCGAGTTCTACTTCAACGCGGATTTCGCCCTCAACGGCGGCGATGGCCGTGATTTCATGTTCGCCGATCCCGCCCACGGAGCCATGGTCGCCTATGACAACATCGAGCGCACTGTCAACGGCACCGGCAATGGCACGTCATGGGGACCGGGCGAGGAATACAACCCCGCCTCATACTCCAATTACCAGAAGAACATCTCGGTCTGCATCGCGGCGGCATTGAAGCTGTGTGACTCGATCGGTTCGGCTGCGGGAAGGCCTGCCAAGGACTCCTGGCGAAACGCCAGCACGGATCACACGGTGGGCTGGATCGCGACACGGATGGTGTTGAATCCCGGCCAGTCGCGCGAGGTCGATGTCGCCATCGTCGGCGGCTTCGACAGCTTTCCCAACGCCACCGGAACCTATTCGCACCAGATCGCCCCCGTCTTCGACTGGTTCCACACCACGAGCATGGCCAGCGTCCAGACCGCCACCGAGAGCTACTGGCGGAACTGGCTCGCCAGCGGCACGACGATCGACACGCCCGACGACACGTACGACGCCCTCTTCAAGCGATCGCTGCTCGCCACCGCCCTGCACCTGGACGCCAAAGGCGGCGGCGTGGTCGCCGGCATGCACAACGGGGCGTACCCGTTCGTCTGGCCGCGCGATGCCCTGTATGCGGCCGTCACGCTCGACCGCACCGGCCACACCGCCGAGGCCGCCGAGGTCTACCGCTTCCTCAAGGATGTCGCCTTTCGAGACAACGACACGTGGGGAAAGGGCTTCTGGTATCAGAAGTACACCACCGACGGCTACAAGATCTGGACGAGCCCGCAGGTGGACGAGACCGCCAACGTCACCTGGGGCGGCTATTATCACTATCTCGTCACCGGCGACCTGAACTTCCTCGATGACTACTACCCGACGTTCTACGAGGCGGGCCGTGCCATGAGCGAAGACAGCTCGATCGCCTCGAACCTTCGCTACGAGGAAAGCGTCGGTCTCATGTTCAGCAACAACGTCTGGGAAGACTCGTTCGACACATTCGTCTACTCGAACGCGACCGTCGTCCGCGGCCTGCGCGACCTCGTGAAGATCGCCCAGGCCCTCGACCAGTACGTCTGCCCCGGCGGCCCCGGCACATGCGGCTACGACGAAGACGTCACGCTCTTCAGCGCCCGCGCGGATGCCATCCAGGCCGGCCTCGATGCCCGCCTCGACTGGGACGGCGAGAACACCGACATCAGCCAGCTCGGCTGCGTCTGGCCGTTCGAAACGCACACGCCGACCGACCCGCGCATGGCCCACGTGATCGACCGCATGAACGGCGTCGCCAACGACCGGTTCGGCAACAATCACCCGATCATGAATTTCGCCGGCGAATTCCTCGACCTCGTGAACCGCTACTGGGCCGACACCTACTGGAACGGCGGCCCCTGGTTCCTCTCCACGATGTGGTACGGCCAGTACTACGCCAGGCGCCAGGACTACACGCCCGGCAAGGCCGACATCGACAACCACAAGCACCGCATCGACCGCTGCAACGCCTTCCTCGGCCCCGCCGGCCTGGGCGCCGAGCAGATGGCCCCGTCCAAAAGCCTTCTCTACCCCAGCTTCCGCCTCCAGGCGGCCTGGCCCAACGCGTGGGAGTCGATGTCGTTCTACGTCGACAGCCTCATGCTCTTCCTCGACCACAAACCCGACGCGAAGAACAACACGCTCTACCTCGCCCCCAAGCTGCCCACGGGCTGGGAAAACATGAGTTATAAGAATATCCGCGTCGGCGAGGAGCGGCTTGATGTGACTTGCAGCGAGAGCATCACCAGGTATTCAACGAACAAATCCTTTAATCGTTCTCTAGCCCCAGATTAGAAATTTATGT
>CAZQEN010000236.1:0-12237 GCA_964591605.1 uncultured Planctomycetales bacterium | reverse complement strand
GTGATGCACAGTCGCATCCTCGGAGCTTCCTGAATCGCGCACCGATCGACTACTCTTATGATTCGAACCGTGATTCGCTGGTCAATAACGTTGACCAGAGCGATGCGCAATCGAACCCCACGTCATTCCTCAGCTGCCTCCAGCTGACCGGAGTGGCGCCTTGAGATGACGGTACGCCCCTTGACGCTCGCGTCGGCTGACCCTGCGTCGGTATGAGCGTTGAGACGAGGAGACCGTCGCCGGATTCCAGCTGTGCGGCCACTGTGTGAAGGGCTGTCCGGAGGTTGTCGCCGAAGGATCCTCCGGAGTGCGGAAGCATACGCGCTCCGGTTCCTCGAGGGGTGGGGCGGCAGCGGGTGCTTTGCCAGCGTCGCCGCTCAGGGTAATCTGCCCTGAGTGATTGAGCCTGAAATCATCCAGGGCTGCCGTCGGGCCTGGCCGGACGCCCAGCGCGCCTTCTACGAGCTCACGAGGGAGCGTATCCACGCGCTGCTGATCCGCATGCTCCGCGACCCGCAGGACGCCGCGGACGTCATGCAGGACACGTACCTTCGCCTCTTCCAGAAATTCGCCCAGTTCAAGGGTGAGGCCGGCGCAGCGACCTGGGCCTATCGCGTGGCCCTGAACGAAGCCCTGCAATTCCTCCGGAAGCGGCGTCGACGAGAGACCTTTGGCCGGGAACTGGCTCGGGGCCGCGAGACGACGGCAAAGCCCGTCGAGCTTCAGATCGACATGCAGGACGCCCTGGACCAACTGCCCGAGGAGGAACGGACGCTCCTGGTCCTCAAGTACTATGAGGGGATGAATTACGCAGAAATGGCGGAGCTGCTGGAGAAGCCGGCTGGCACCATCGCCTCGGGCCTGAATCGCGCCCGTGCCATGCTCCGGCAGGTCCTGGAAGCGGGCTCGAAGGCGGAACCTCGGCCCGAAGAAATCTCCGAGTTCCCGCATCTAAAGACTTGAAGGATATCCGCCCACACCGGCGGGAAAAACGATGGACTGCATCTCAGCACGAGAAGAACTGGGTCCGTACCTGGACGGCGAGCTGTCGGCCGAGCGGGTGGCCGCGCTGGAGACGCACCTGCGAACCTGCCCGCCCTGCGCCGTCGAGCGGTCTCGCCTGCAGAACCTCGTTGCTCAAATTCAGAGCAGCTCCCCCCAGGTCCCCGCGCCGGCACCCGACCTCTGGGACCGGATCGAAGCCCGGCTCGAGACCCGTCGCCGACAAAGCCCGTTCACCCGCCTCCTGCATCGCCCCCTGGCGATGGCCGCCAGCTTGGCCATCCTTCTGGGCGCGGGCGCCTCCGTCGCCTTCTGGTTGAATCAAAGTGCTCAGGTCGCACAGGCCGACACCGTCGATTATCGGATCCTCCTCGACGGAGTCGCAAAGGATGCCGACGCCGCGGTCGACCGCTTTCTCAAACACTACCAGGCCATCCCGATGGACGCGGGCGCCATCACCACCCAGTCGAGTCCTCTGCACTTCGCCATTCCACAGATCCTCCCCGGCCAATACCGCCTTCAGGACAGCTATCAGATCCGCATCGGTCGGCGAGAAGCTTACGCCGCCCGTTACCGCCGCGACAGCGACGGCGACATGGTCTTCACGTGCTTCCATCGGCCAATGAATAAAACGCTTCTCGGTGTTCACCGTGAGTCCCACTGCGCACTCGCCAAGGGCAGTCATGCCGTCGAGGCCGGTCCCTGGCAGCTCATCCATTTCACCGACCCGACGACCTGCCACTGCCTCCTCAGCCGGGAGACCAGCGAGCCCCTCCTCCGCGAGATGCTGGCCGCGATCTCTCCCCAACTCGCCGCCTCCTCACCAACCGAGACTGCTCACTAACGCGGCTGCGAGTCCCGCCCTGCTCAGAAACTGCACAGATCCCCTGCGAAACGACAGGCAGGTTGATCTGCATAAACTTTTGCTAACCCAGCAGTTGCGGTGTTTCGCCGGCCGCCTTAGCACTGGCAGGGGCCTTGCTCTGGCTGGGGCATGTGGCGATTCCGTCTGCTCGCATGTCTCGGGTTGGGCTGCCTGGGAACCAGCCCCGGCCATTTCGCGGCCGATTCAGCATGCGCGTTGACCGGCCGAAGCACTGTCTGTGAGCGGGGACATCGGTTCGAGTCTGAATTGGGCGGCATCCGCCTCGACACTGCGGCTACGGACCGCATCCAACGGGTCGGAAGGGCGCTCACGGACCGCATCGATGACTTCCCAGTCACCTGTCGGTTTCGACTGCTCCAAAGCCCCCAGAAGAACGCCTATTCGCTCAGTTGCGGCTGTATCTACATCACACGCGGCCTGTACGATCAACTCGCGACCGACGATCTGCTGGCCGCCACCCTCGCCCACGAGTTGGCCCATGTGGCCGGTCGCGACGGCCGGAAACCGTGCCTCTCGCCTCAGGTCCAGCTCCAGCGCGAGATCATCGCTGACCGAACCGCCGTCAACCTCCTGAACGGATCCGGCTATCGCCCCCGATCCATGCTCACGATCGTCAAGCTGCTCGAAGATGAGCAGCCTCCGGGCTGGGCCAGCCGCCGTCTCGCACAGCTTCGCGAGCTGGTACCGCCAACGCAAGCCTCGGACCCACAACCGCTTGTGCACCACGCCACCTCCCGCCCTCACTGACCCTCGATGGGGGGCCATGCGGTTTTCCGCGAAGATTCCGACTTCCTCGAGCATCCAATCGTACAAACAGGACCGACCCATGGGGCTTTTCGAGGGCCAGTCGGTCACTCTGGTCAAGGATGCTCAGGGAGAACAGCAACATGGCACGCGCAATGAAGCTCCTGGCGATGGTGACGCTCGCTCTCAGTACGATGGCCTTCCAGGGCTGCGCCAGCACGGGGGGCGATTCAGAGCGGCCCCAGGCCCTCACCGGCCAGAGTCCGGGTGACCGCGAGCAGGGTATCAGCCGCGATCGCCCATCCGGCCTGGGCGGAAAGAGCGTACATCAGTACAGCGGTCGATGATTCTGAAATCCGGTGAAGCTGGGGGGCCGCACGCACCCACTTTGTTCCCGGATGCGTCCGCTCGATCAGGGCAGCGAGGGCCGGCTCGCAGTTGCCTGTTCCGGCCGAAGCGGTCTCAGCTTGATGTTCTTGAACCAGCACGGGCTCCCATGGTCCTGGAGTCCGATGTAGCCCCGCCGGGGATGTTCCTTCCAGGCCGTCTCGCGAAACTTGTGTTCTGAACCGTCCGGCCGCTTGCCCCGCTCGGCGAATTGATTCAGATCCATCCGCGTGACTTTCTCGCCGTTGAGCGTCACCTCGATCCGAGGGCCCCTGCAGGTCAGGACCAGATGGTTCCACTCGCCAGCGGGTTTCATCGCCTGCTTGACAGGTTTGACCAGATCGTAGATGGCGCCGGTGTCATGATAGCCGGCCGTGTCACGATCATCGATCGCGACCTCCAGACCACGGTATCCCACCCGACCGTCCGGCAGCAGCGGGTTCGTTCGGAAGAAGACTCCGCTGTTGCAGCCCTTGCTGATCTTGAAATCGAGCGAAAGGATGAAGTCGGACCACTGCTTCTCGTGCACCATCATGTACTCGCCGCACTGATGCGGATTGATGCTGCCGTCTTCGACGGGTGTTTTCCCTGGCCGCCTGGCATTCGTCATCCAGCCCTTGAGCGTACCGTCGAACAGCAGAATCCAGCCTTCTTCCTTTTCCTTCGGGGTGAGCTGATTGTCAGGCTGGCTTGTGGCGATCTCCGTCGCAGCAGTTGCTCCCGCCGGGCCCGCAAGAATGAGCACCGCCACGAGGCCATGGACGGTCTTGGGGTGTATCACTCGGCACCTTACACGTTGAAGAACCACTCCGTAATGGCCACGATGTACTTGAGATTCACCACCCACCGCAGCAGCATCTTGATCGGCACCAGGGCCATCCAGGTAAAGAGCACCATCATCACCGCGTAACGCGCCCCGCCCATCTCCGCGTACAGTTTCTTGAATACCGTCTCCTTTAACACCCACGGCGTCAGAATGAAGTACGCCAGGATGGCGAGCAGCCCGGGTGCCTCCCGGATGAGGTAGTAAAACTCACCGTGTGTTTCCCGGGTCGGCAGACCCTGGCCCAGCCAGTTGATCCAGAAGATCTCCGAGAGGTTCACATTGGTGAGCGCGGCCGGCCGGTGGGGGTCCCAGTACTCGTACGGCCCGAAGAAGTTCCAGTTCGGACCACGCAGGAACGTCCCCAGCACGATCAGCACCACCCACAGCACGACAAACCCGAACAGGAACATGAAGATCGCGAACGGCCGCTCCTTGAGCGTGTAATACCCGTTGCCCTTCGGGTTCATGTCGATGTACGGCAGTGCCCACAGCCCGAAGATGATCAGACCGGGCAGCAGAACGCCCGCGATCCACGGGTCGAAGTACACCAGCAGCTCCTGCAGCCCCAGGAAGTACCAAGGCGCCTTCGACGGATTCGGAACCGCGCCTGGATTGGCCGGCGGCTCCAGCGGCGCCCGCAGGAAAATCGCCCACACGATCAGCACGACCGAACAGATCACCAGGCAGACCAGCTCCGTATAGACCAGATCCGGCCAGACCAGCACCTTGTCGTCGCTGCCCGCTTCGATCAGCGGCTCACCGCGCTCCATCCGCTCGTCGTTGATGGCCATCTGCCGGAACGAGAGCCACAGCAGGTAGCTCACCGAGAAGATCATCAGCGTGATCGGGACGTTGTCGGCCTTCTTGATGATTTGAACGAAGTTGTGGTCGAAAGCGCTGCCGAAATAGGCCAGCGTGAACACCGCACCCAGCGTCCCGGCAAACCACGGCCGCGTCCACTGACGGTAGTACACCATCATGAGCAGCAGGGCCATCACCGAGAAGAACAACATCCGCTCGGGGCCCATCAGCCAGTTGATGAATCCGCGGACGCCCGTCCACTCGCCCAGCAGAACAAACAGGCCCACCATCACCAGCGGGATGATCAGCAGCGCGCGTTTCACCCAGTTCAGCGCGCCCGTCAGCGCCGAGAGTGCGAAGAACCCCGTCGTCCCCGCCCAGAACACCGTATTGAGTGCGACCTCAGTCTGTCCGAGCAACATCAACTCTCATCCTTCGGATGCATCTGTAGCGGCCGCCCCCTGTGGCGGCCGGAATCGCCCCCTGTGGCGGCCGGGTCGGCCCCTTCCGGCCGACCGAAAATCATCAAAGCGGCCCCGAGATTCCGCCATCCTTGCGAATCCGCCAGAAATGAACCGCGATCAGCACCGTCACCACCGTCGGCAGCGCCACGCAGTGCAGCACGTAAAAGCGCAGGATCGCCGCCGGCCCGACGAACGTCCCCGCCAGCAGGCCGAATCGCGCGTCATCCCCGGCATGCACCAGCGGCACATCGCCAATCCTCACCAGAGACGCCCCCGGCCCTTCATGCCCCAGGAACGGCGTGGCCCGCGCCATGTTCGACCCCACCGTGATCGCCCACATCGCGAGTTGGTCCCACGGCAGCAGGTACCCCGTGAACGACAGCAGCATGGTGAGCACCAGCAGAATCACGCCGACGACCCAGTTGAACTCGCGCGGCGGTTTGTAGCTGCCCGTCAGGAACACCCGCAGCATGTGCAGCCAGATCGCGATGATCATCGCATGCGCACCCCACCGGTGCAGCTCCCGCAGGAGCCCCAGCGTCACATGCGCCCGCAGTCCCTGGATGTCCTTGTACGCATACTCGGCCACCGGCCGGTAGTAGAACATCAGCAGAATCCCGGTCACCACCTCGACCAGGAACAGGAAGAACGTCAGCCCGCCCATGCACCACGTGAACGACAGCCGCAGCCCGCTCTTGCGCACCGCGACCGGATGCAGGTGCAGAAACACGTTGCTCAGCACCGCCATCGCCCGCGTCCGCCGGTCTCGCGGTATCCCGTGCCGGAAGATCGAGCCCCACACCTGTGATTCGCGAATGTAGTCGGTAAACCGACCCAGCATGCTCATGTGTCAATCGTCCGTTGTCAGTAGTTGGTCGTCCGTTGTCACGGGTCGATGGTCGGTGGCCGTTTGAAGTCCGGTCTTGCAGCGGACAACCGACCACTGACCCATCAAACTGTGACGTAGCTGTCGGGGTTGGCCCACTCCCCCTTTTCCTGCTGGAACTTCTTGCTGCGGTCCACCACGAGGATTCCGTCCTCGATGCTCACCTTGAACCGCTCAAGCGGCCGCGGCGCCGGACCCTCGAAGTTGACGCCGGTCTGCATGAACCCGCTCCCGTGGCACGGGCACTTGAACTTCCGGTCGTTCGCGAGCCAGTTCGGGATGCAGCCCAGATGCGTGCACGTCGTGCTCAGTGCCGCCACCGCTCCATCGATCCGGATCAGCCAGATGCCCTTGGGCTTGAAATCCTCGTTGACGCTCCCCACCGGCATCTCGGCGAACGTGCTCAGGGACCCGACCCGGACCTTCGGATCCGGCTCCTCGAGCACGTTGGGCATCATGAACCGCTGCAGGACCCCGGCTCCGACCGCCGCACTGGCCCCGAACGCGATCCAGCCCACACCGGCCGCCGTGATCACCGCCCGCCGCGACACCTTGCTCGCCGCCTTCTCCGCCTTCGCTGCTTCTAGAAGCCGCTCATAGCGGGCATCCGGAGGCAGGTCGTTAAGCGGCCGATTCCGCAGCGCCCGCACGGCCGGCGGAGACGCCGGCGGACCCTTCACATGCCCCTCCTTGCCCCCGCGCGACGTCGTGGCCCTAAGCAGCGCCGCAATCGCCGGGTCGACTTCCCGCGGCGACCGGACCGTCTCGGGCTCGACCGCCGCCTGCGGTTTTGCCGCGCTCACCGCCGGTGCCGCCGCCGCTTCCGCCGCCGCCGGCTCCGGCGCCGCCGCCGGCTCATCCGGAGCCTCGACCTCGATCGTCTCGAATTTGATGACCTCGACCGGGCACTCCTCGGCCGCCTCGATGATCGACTGAGTGATGGGCTTCGTGAACTCCGCGTCCAGCGCCTCGGGCCGGATGATGCACGTCGTCTCCTGCACGTCGAACACTTCCGGACACGTCGTCTCGCACGCGTCGCACACGATGCAGCCCGGCGCGATCCAGACCTTCGTTACCAACTGCTTGGTCGCCATCAAACACTCCAGCCCACGGCCTGAACCGACGCTCCGCCCACAGGTGCAACACGAATTCAGCAGAGGGGGCCCGACCTGTGAATGATATCACGATGTGGGGATTCTTCCAGCCCCTGCAAACGATGCAGCCCTCACCACCGGCCGGCCAATCCTGCCGCCACTCCTTCACCCGGTCCGTGACACCATCCAAGGGCCGGGGCGATTGTGGTGCAGGCGTCCCGCCTGCACGTGTCCCGGCGCGCCGGGAAGATCCCGATGCATCCTATTGTGAGACCGCCCGGAAGCCTCGTCAACACCACAAGTTACGTCATGACCCCACCCGGGCGTCACGGGTACGTCGGTCAGCGTATTCGAACGCCATTGACGAAGCCTGCCCCTCTGCCACGGTGCCATCGCACAGTCTCAAACCCGTCCGCCTGGAGTGGAGCGGATTCGTGTAACGGAGATGGTGTTTCTCGAGAGAGAGGGAATCCACAGGCACTCCGCACCCCTGCCAGCGGGGTCGTAGCGTGCGCGTGTCGCCGGGAATAAGCTGCCTCTCGCAGCCCGCATTACGGGCACAACGCCCGTCTCGGCGGGCTCGCGACCCCGCCCTTGGCCGCCAGCGCGTCGGCGATGTCGATCGTTCCGCCGCTCAGGTCGATATCGTGCTCCGGCAGCGACGCGGCCGCCGTGCCGATCTGCAGCTTCGTCCAGATCGCGTCGCTGAGCGTGATCCCGCCGCTCATCGTCGTATCACCCACCAGCGCCCGCGCGTTGCAGTCCGGATCACCCGCCAGGGCCATGCTGGCGGTGTTCTCCACTGCACCTGCCACATCAAACTGGTAGCACGACCGGTTCGGCAGCGCCCCCGGCAGGAACGTGAGGGCCAGCGTCGTCGGCGCCACGAGCGTCACGCTCGCCGGCACGTACGGCGTGGCCGGCCCCATCAACCCGCCCGGATAACTGGTTGTGCGGCCCACGACCGACACGGCCGCCGGGTTCACCAGCACCACCGGCTGATCGAAGTCGATCTCGATCTGCTGGATCCCCCCGATCCGGGTTTCGACGGTCGGCCCGGTGAGCCCGTTTCCGCTGGCCGTCGCATCGAGGAGGATGCTCAGCGGCGTCCCGGCGTGTGTGCGCACGCTCCGCCATTGCGTGATGACCGGCGGCGTCCGGCACTCGCAGCACCGGGTGATCGAACCATCGGGGTTGACGGTCACGGTCTGAGCGCACGTCGTGCCCGGGTGGCAGATGCCCCTGCATTGCGGGGCGTTGCCGACCGCGAACCGGATCGTGCCCGTCGTCGAGCCCGACAGGCCCGCCAAGGCCCCGCCCGGCCGGCCCACAAAGTCGATTCGGTACGTGATGTCGAAGAAGCTGTCGACCGTCCAGTTGCCGCCCGGCAACTGCGTCAGCGTGGTATGCCCCGGGCTGGGCAGGCCGAAATCAGTGCCGGCCGTGACCCGCAGCAGGTCGAAATCCGGATCGCCGATGATCTGCCCGAACATCCGGAACATGTCGGTGTCGAACGACTGGACCGGCGCCCCGCTGACCCGCGGGGCGGTGTGGACCTCAACAGAAAGCGGCAGGTTGATGAAGCGGTTGAATCCCACCAGCGCCCCCGTGCCGAGCATGGGCATGGCCAGGGTCGCATCCGCGCAGCTCTGTCGGCCTCCCAGCGTGCCGCCCGGCTGCGCGCAAGGTCCCTGGAAGAATGAGCACACGCCGCCGCCGCCGCCCGGGCAGACAAAGTTGCCCTGGCTCGCATCGATCTCAATGGTGGTCACAGGTGGCAGACCGTCAATGATTTTCATGTCATCGTCCGGCGTGCTGTAGCTGCATCCCACCGGCGGCAGCTCCGCCGTGCCGCTGCCGTTGTCCGGCACGACGCAGCCCTGTCCGCTCCCCCCGGTCATCTCCAGGTGACACGAGTTCGGGTCAACACACTCGCACGCGACCACCTCGTACAGCCCGGTGAACGGATTCAGCCGCGCACAGCGGGGGCGGCACTCCTCGCCTTCGATCGGGCACTGCGCCGGATTGCACGCCGTCCCCGTGGGATTCGGCTCGCACGGGATCGGGACGCACTCGCAGCAGATGTCGAGCGTGCCATCGGGATTCTGCGTCACCTGCTGCCTGCACTCCGTCCCCGGCGGGCAGAGGCCCACGCAGGTCGACGGCGAGCCGCCCGTGCGGAACCGGATCGTACCCGTGGTCGAGCCGGACATGCCGCCCAGCGAACCGCCGGGCTTGCCAACGAAATCGATCCGGTACGTGATGTCGAAGAAGCTGTCCACCGCCCAACTCCCGCCCAGTTGTGTCAGCGTGGTGTGTCCGGGGCTCGGCAGGCCGAAATCAGAACCCGCCGTGACCCGCAGCAGGTCGAAATCCGGATCGCCGATGATCTGCCCGAACATCCGGAACATGTCGGTGTCGAACGACTGGACCGGCGCCCCGCTGACCCGCGGGGCGGTGTGGACCTCAACAGAAAGCGGCAGGTTGATGAAGCGGTTGAATCCCACCAGCGCCCCCGTGCCGAGCATGGGCATGGCCAGGGTCGCATCCGCGCAGCTCTGTCGGCCTCCCAGCGTGCCGCCCGGCTGCGCGCAAGGTCCCTGGAAGAATGAGCACACGCCGCCGCCGCCGCCCGGGCAGACAAAGTTGCCCTGGCTCGCATCGATCTCAATGGTGGTCACAGGTGGCAGACCGTCAATGATTTTCATGTCATCGTCCGGCGTGCTGTAGCTGCATCCCACCGGCGGCAGCTCCGCCGTGCCGCTGCCGTTGTCCGGCACGACGCAGCCCTGTCCGCTCCCCCCGGTCATCTCCAGGTGACACGAGTTCGGGTCAACACACTCGCACGCGACCACCTCGTACAGCCCGGTGAACGGATTCAGCCGCGCACAGCGGGGGCGGCACTCCTCGCCTTCGATCGGGCACTGCGCCGGATTGCACGCCGTCCCCGTGGGATTCGGCTCGCACGGGATCGGGACGCACTCGCAGCAGATGTCCAGCGTGCCATCGGGGTTGACCGTCACGTTCCGCCGGCATTCCGTGCCGGGCGGGCAGAGCCCCACGCAGCTCGCGGCCGAGCCGGTGCGGAACCGCACGGTGCCCGTCGTCGAGCCCGACATGCCCGCCAGCGGTCCGCCAGGGGCGCCCACGAAATCGATGCGATAGGTGATGTCGAAGAAGCTGTCCACCGCCCAGTTCCCGCCCGGCAGTTGCGTGAGCGTCGTGTGGCCGGGGCTCGGCAGGCCGAAGTCGGTGCCCGCCGTCACCCGCAGCAGGTCAAAATCCGGGTCGCTGGTAATCTGCCCGAACAGCCGGAACATCCCGGTGGCGAACGACTGCGTCGGCATCCCGTTCGTCTTGGGCGCGGAGTGGATCTCCAGCGAGATCGGGATCACGATGTTGCGGTTGAAGCCCGCCAGCGACCCCGTGCCCACCATCGGCATCGACAGGCTCGCGTCGGCGCACGACTTCTCCCCGCCCAGGCTCCCGCCCGGATCCCGGCAGTCGGCCGGTGTGGTCGGGAAGGAGCAGACGCCACCACCTAATCCTGGGCATGAGAAGTTGCTCTGGCTCGCGTCGATCTCGACCGTCGTACCAGCGGGCAGCCCATCGACGATGCGCATGTCATCATCGGGCGTTGTGTACGTACAGCCCGCCGGCGGCAGGTCAACGGTACCGCTGCCGTTATCGGGGACAGTGCACCCCACCCCTGGCCCGCCGGGTTCGGCGTGACACTGCTCGGGGTTGACGCACTCGCACTGCGTGACCACCGACTGTCCGGTCTGCGGGTCATATCGTGTGCATTTCGGACGGCACCGCTCGCCATCCGTGGGGCACAGGGTCTCCAGGCAATCCGTGCCGGCCGGATTGGGCTCGCATACCGGCGGCTCTACGCATTCGCAGCAGACGTTCAGCGACCCGTCCGGATTGGCCGTCATGACCTGCTTGCACTCGGTGCCGGGCGGACAGTTCCCCTGACAACCCGGCAGGGGAGCCCCGGTCTGAAAGCGGACGGTGCCCGTCGTCGAGCCCGACATGCCCGCCAGCGGTCCGCCAGGGGCGCCCACGAAATCGATGCGATAGGTGATGTCGAAGAAGCTGTCCACCGCCCAGTTCCCGCCCGGCAGTTGCGTGAGCGTCGTGTGGCCGGGGCTCGGCAGGCCGAAGTCGGTGCCCGCCGTCACCCGCAGCAGGTCAAAATCCGGGTCGCTGGTAATCTGCCCGAACAGCCGGAACATCCCGGTGGCGAACGACTGCGTCGGCATCCCGTTCGTCTTGGGCGCGGAGTGGATCTCCAGCGAGATCGGGATCACGATGTTGCGGTTGAAGCCCGCCAGCGACCCCGTGCCCGTCATCGGCATCGACAGGCTCGCGACGGTGCACGACTTCTCCCCGCCCAGGCTTCCGCCCGGATCGCGGCAGTCACCCGGTGTGGTCGGGAAGGAGCAGACCGCACCACCGCCTGGACATGAAAAGTTGCTCTGGCTCGCGTCGATCTCCACCGTCGTCCCCGGGGGCAGCCCGTCCACGATCCGCATGTCGTCCGCAGGGGTGACATACGTACAGCCGGTCGGCGGCAGATCCGCCGTGCCGCTGCCGTTGTCGGGTACCGCGCACGCCGGTGTCAGGTAGCTGCTCAGCGGCGCCAACTGGCACTGGTCCGGATTCATGCACTCGCACTGGCTGATCGTCGTCTCGCCCGTGAAGGGGTCGTACCGCGCGCACCGCGCCCGGCACTCATCCCCGGCATTCAGACAGTCGGTCGCTTCGCACGCCGTCCCGCGCGGATTGGGCGCGCAGACCCGCCCGAGCCCGGGACGTGCCAGGCCGGCCAGGCCCAGCGGCGCAAGAATCGTCAGACCGACCATGCTTGACAGGCGCATAATCTTCCTCCTCAAAGAGGTGTGCCCCATGAAAGGGAACCCCCCACGCTTCAGGTGCGATAGAAAAGGCCCGTGGAGGACGGCCGAGGGAGATTCGTCGACGGCCGACCTCTGACCGGCACGGGAGATGGCCTGCGCGTGCCGCTGACCAATCAGCTTACCCCGGCCGATGACGCAACGCCAGAAAAAAATTCAGCGCAGATTCAGCAGGGTGTGCCCGTTTTTCCGGGCGGCTCTCACTTCTTTGCCCGGAGGGCATTCGAG